>NZ_CP122458.1:2491428-2802857 GCF_032598905.1 Streptomyces sp. 11x1
GGGCCGGTGCGGCCGGGATCCTTCTGGAGCAGCTCGACCAACGCGCGGAGCCGCTCACCATGGACCACCTCCGGCCTGGAAGTCCGGCTGCTCTCCCAAACCTCCACCGATCGCGTGCCGACACGGACGATGCGGGCCACGGCCTCGAACGATCCCAGCCTGCCCTTTGCATAGCGCACCTGGGCCTGGAGGAGAGTCGCCGGGCTGTGCCCCTCGGCCGCCGTACCCGCCACGGTCGAAACGCCCGCCGCGGGCGCCTGCGGTGCAACAGGCCCTGCAGGCTCCCCGTCCGTACCCGAGGACTCCTGGGGCCGGCCGGAGAACTCGTCACTCCCGAGGACGTCGAAGTCGTCGCCGTGCACGGACAGACCGTCCAGCAGGTCCTCGACGCCACCCTCCCGATCGAACCACTCGTCCAGGTCCAACTCGTCCGCACCGGAATCGTCGTTCAGCCGTCGCTGCTTCGCCGGAGGCTGTCCCTCAGGGGATTCGGCCGCCCGGCCTGTGGCGGGCCGGCCTGTGACGGGCCGGGTCTGCTCGGCGCTGTCACCGAAGTCGACGCCCAACGCCCGCAGCCGCTCGCGGACCGACTCGTACGCTGTATCGATTCCGTCCCTGTCGAGCATGGACGGAGCAAGCTCACCGGACCTCAGCTTCCGCACGGTTATTTCACCATGACCGAGCTCTCTGGCCACGGCCATGGGTGACCCCAGCCACTTTGCCAGGAAATCCAGCTTGCCGCGGGCGTCGTACGGCGTGACCCGGGCGTCGACCTCTTCCTTGGTGACCGTGCCGGTGCGGCCGCGTTCCTCAAGCAGGGCCAATGCCGCGTCGAACCGATCGGCGACGGCAGGCAACACGTTCGTGACATCGCCGAAGCGGTAACAGCGCACGACTATCACCTCGATACGGAGGATGTCTGCCACGGCCTCGAACGATCCCAGCCGTTCCAGCAGGCGCGCCGTCTTGATCTGGAGGGGTCTCCAGCTGCTGCTGACCCGGACCGTGACCTCATCCGCGGTGACCGGTCCGGTGCGGCCGGGTTCCTGGAGCAAGGCCACCGCCGCGTTGATCCGCTCGGCAACGCCTCGCCACGGAGGTACGCCGCGCAGGTAGCCCCGCACCAAGTCCGCGTGGACCTTGAGTATGACGGCCACGGCCTCGTCCGACCCCAGCTCCTCCACCAGCCACCGCACGCTCGCCTGGAGCACGGTGATGCCATCGGCGAGCCCCAGCTGCTGGTACTTGCTGTGCAACGCATCGAGCCGAGCGGCGAAGTCCGCACGTGGGTTGTTATTTTTTTTGACATTAGATATCGAATTCAGTGCTACACCGAGCTCCCGGGCCACGGCCCTCAGCGACCCCAGCCACTTTTCCAGGTCAGCCAGCTTGCCGGGGGCGTCGTGCGGCGTGACGCGTGCTGTGACGTCGGCGGCGGTGACCGTGCCGCCCGGGCCGCGTTCCTCAAGCAGGGCCAATGCCGCGTCGATCCGGTCGACCGTGGCCTTAGCCGGGTTCCGGATATCGCCGGAGCGGTAAGAGTAAAAGCTCACAGGGGCCACCGCGACGCCGAGGACTTCTGCCACGGCCTTGACCGATCCCAGCCCTTCCTCCAGGCGCACTATCTTGGACTGGAGGTCGCTCCAGTTGCTGCGGACCCGGGCGTTGACTTCCTCCTTGCTGGGGGGGCCGGTGCGGCCGGGCTCCTGGAGCAGGTCAACCAACGCGCGGAGACGCTCAGCATGGACCACCTCCATTTTCGAAAGCGGGCGGCTCGCCCAACCCTTCACCGATCGCGTGCCGACACGGACGATGCGGGCCACGGCCTCGAACGATCCCAGCCTGCCCTTTGCATAGCGCACCTGGGCCTGGAGGAGAGTCGCCGGGCTGTGCCCCTCGGCCGCCGTACCCGCCACGGTCGAAACACCCGCCGCGGGCACCTGCGGCGCAACAGGCCCTGCAGGCTCCCCGTCCGTACCCGAGGACTCCTGGAGCCGGCCGGAGAACTCGTCACTCCCGAGGACGTCGAAGTCGTCGCCGTGCACGGACAGATCGTCCAGCCGGTCCTCGACGCCACCCTCCCGATCGAACCACTCGTCCAGGTCCAACTCGTCCGCACCGGAATCGTCGTCGCCGTGCACGGACAGATCGTCCAGCCGGTCCTCGACGTCACCCGCCTGCTCGAACCACTCGTCCAGGTCCAACTCGCCCGCGGTCCGGGCAGCCACGCCCTCGCCCGGTTCTCCCGCCCCCCGTGCATCGCGCATCGCGGGGGCGACATCCGGACCGCGTCGGCCGGAGGGTTCCTCCGCATCCGCCGCATCGGGCGCGTTCTGCGAACGGGACGCGGCGACCGCGTCCGAAGCCGTGACCACCATCCCCTGAGCCGACGTGGCGCCGACCGTGTTCCGGTGGAGGTAGGGGGTCAGGACATCGGCGATCTGCCGCAGGTGATCGGAGGTCAGGAGGGCCTTCTTGCCGCCCTGGTACGGGTCCATCAAGTCGTAATGGCCGTCGGGGACGTCCTGCGGGCGGTGACCACCCGGCGTCAGCAGGACCCGCGGGTCGGCTCCGTCCCTGCCATCACGCACACCCAGGCCGTGAACGATCTCGTGAACGTACTTGTCGGCGGGAGCGTCGGTGTACCACTCGTTCTGTCTCATCGGCTCGTCGTCGTTGGGCCTGCCCTTGACGACGGCCACCACGGTGTGCGCCCGGTCCTCGGAGGTGACGAACTCGACGGTGACCTGGAGCCGGGGACCCGACTCTCCCCGGTCGTCGCCCTGGTCCTGGAGGGCCTCCAGCCTGTGGCCCGGCTCGTTGACGAGGCGGTCCAGGCCCAGGGCGAGCGTCTTGCGGACCTCGGCGACCTCGGCCTCGCTCACACCGTCCTCCGGAACCAGAAGGACACGGCGGGTCAGCCGGATGGTGTCCTGCTCCGGCGTGCTTCCCCGACGCCGTTCCCACGCGTAGCCGACGTCGGTCCGCTCTCCCGAACTGTCCCCCCGCCGCACCACGGGTGACCCGTCCTTCAACCCGAACTCGAACGCCTCCGGCAGGGGCTCTCCCTTCGGCCCCTGCCCGGCCCGGAGGGGAGTCCACCGCTCGGAACGCACCTCGCCCGCCCCCCACAGCGCACCCGGCTCCTGCCCGCCGGCGCCCTGCCCGCCGCCGGGTTGCGCGGCCAGTTCCACGGTCACGGGTGTGACCGCGGTGGCCTCGCCCCTGACGGACCGCCCGGAAGGGCCGGCGGACACGGCGGTGTCGCTGTCGGACTCCGAAACGTCGGGCCGGTCGGACCTCCGCTCCTCCGTCCGTCCGTCACCGGTGCCGGCCGCGGGTCCCGCTACGGCCCCGGACACGGTGGGCACCTGTCCGGCAGGCGCCACCGCACCGGCGTTCTCACCATGGGCCAGTGCGTCGTGGGCCAGGGCGTCGTGGGCCAGGGCGTCGTGGGCCGGATCCGCCGCGTTCCCGCCCACCGTCTGGACCGGGTCCGCGGCCTCCTGGGCCGGGGCCGCCCCGTCCGCCTCCCCACGGGTCCTGGGCACCGTCTGCTCTGCGGCAGTGGGCCGGGCTGTGGCGGCCGGCCCGGCAGCCGTCGGGGCAGAGTGCGGCGCGGCGGCGGGGACGGGCTGGACCAGAGGGGGCGTGCGGTCTGTGGACTGCTCGTCCGCGCCGACCGAGCCGGAGGCCGGCCCGGTCGACGGGGCGGAGCCCGCGGGAGTCTGCGAAACCGTCCGCACAGGGCCGTCGGCGCCCTCTTCGACGACGGCGGCATCGCTGTCGCTGTCGCTGTCGTGCACACGGTCCCCGGCCGCGTCCGGGTCCCCGGAGACGGTCCGCACGGGCCGTGACGCGGGAGCGTGGGCGGGGTCGCCCGAGGGCGCCGGCTGCGGGACAGCCGTACCGGAGTGCGGCGCCTCGGCCGGCACGTCCGTGGGCGTGGTGGCCGGCGGCGTGGCCGTCACGGCAGTGACGGCGGCAGGTGTGACCGCCGTGGGCGCGAGCGGTGGAGTCCGGTCCGGGCCGGTCTCCTGGGCTCCGGCGTCGTGCGCGGGCGTGCCGTCGGGGTTCTCTCCCTGGCCGGCACCGGGGCGGTTGCCGGGGACGTTCGTGGTGTTCGTGGCCGGCGCAAGGCTCGGGGGGGCCGTCGAGGACGGCGTCGTCGGGGCGGCGCCCAGCGGAACCGAGGTTCCCCCGAGGCCGCTGGAGCCGTCCCAGGCAGCGGCGGGGCCCCCGGCCCCGGGCGCGGGCCGTATCCCCGTGTCGAGGCCCCCCGGGACCGTGGGACCGGCACTGACGGTGGGAACGGGAACGACAGGCTCCGATGATCCGTCGCCGGCGTGTGCGGAGCCACCGCTCCCCGAAATGCCCGGACGGGTGCCCTTCTCGCTCGTGTCCTTGTCCTCGCCGCCGCCGCCGGTGCCGAGGCCGGCGTCCGGCCCGTTGACCGTGCCGACGGGCGGGTCGACGGAGAACTTGGTGTTGATCCACGTGCCCGAGCCCACAGCGCCCGTGTGCAGGACGTGTTCGGACCGGTTGCTCAGGCCCGCGCCGACGAACGTGTCCGGGGACGTGGACCAGTTGCCGTAGAAGAGTCCGCCGCCGAGCACCTCGGCCAGGGACTCACCGCCCGCCTCACCGAAGGCGAGACTTCCGCCGGAGAGGTGCCGGCCCTGTGCGGGCTGGACCGGTACGGCCGTTTCCGTGCCGGACTTTCCGGCCCTTGCGCCGGGCGTGCGGTTGATCACCGAGGGATTCGTCTTCTCGCCGACCTTGGCGATGACGTCGTCGGCGACGTTCTTGACCGGTGCCGTCCCCTTGAAGCTCTTCTTGAGCCCGTCGAAGGCGCCCTGGCCGCTCCTGGCGATCGGGGTGATGAAAGCCGCCGCGAACGCGCCGAACGCGCCGTCCTGGGCGATCTGCTTCCAGTCGAAGCCCTTGGGACTGAACGGGCTGTCCGTGAAGGCGATCATGCCCAGACGCACCGCGAAGGACTGGAACGCCTCCTCCAGCGCCTCACTCAGGATGGGCAGCACATGCGTGCGCCGCATGAGCGTGTCCATCAGCGTGAGGATCAAGACCCGGCTCCGGGCCTTGGCCATGGCGGCCCGGCCGGCCGCCGCTCCGCTGCTGAACACCGACAAAGCGAAGACGACGACCAGCTCGATGATGAGACGGATCACCTCGGCGATGATCTGCCACTTGGTCTCCATGATCTGGTAGGAGGTCCTGACCCTGTTGTCGGCGACCTCGTCCAGCTGCCGCGAGAACTGCTTGAGATTGGCGGTCCCGCCCTGGTCCACGAACATGCGCATCGCGCGGACGTAGTTCTGGCCGGCCTGGGGCGGCAGCGCGCGGGCCGCGCTGCCGATCGACTTCTCGACCAGGTCGGACAGCTCGTCCAGATTCCTGGCCAGCTTCCGGTACGGTGCGTGACTCTCGCGCGCCAGGTCCTCGTTCGCCTGGATGAGGCGTTCGCCGGTGAGGACGAACAGCATGTTGTTCACCGGCGTCGAGGCCTGGATCGCCATGTCGTATCAGCTCTTTCTGCCGGTCCCGGCGCTGCCCGCGCCCCGTGACGTGAGGATCGCGTCAAGGTTTCCGGCCTGGGTCTTGAGGATGTTCCGTGCGTTCTCGAGACTGCCGTGGGAGACGGCGCCGATCGCCTCGGCGACCGCCTTGCCGGTGTCGGTCGTCGAGGTCAGTTCCTTGTCCAGGTTCGTACGCAGCGACCGGCCGTAACTGTCGTCGCCCTCCCAGCCGCTGGTCGCCCTCGCCCCCTCGGCGAAGTCGCCGACGATGGCACCCGACATGGCGGCGATCTTGTCGATGAGCTCCGCCGCCCTGCGGACCTCGTCCGCGTTCGCGCTGTAGGCGCCGCCGGTGTCAGACATCGTGCTCGTCCTCCGTGTCCTCGTGGATCTCGTCGCGCAGGCGGTTCCTGGAAGGGCCGCCGGGGGCGGTGTGCGCGGTCTCCTGGACACCGGGACCGAAGATCGCGGCCCAGTCGACGTCCATACCGGTCATCTCGGGTACGGCGTCGCTCGGCCGGGTGAAGGGCTCGAACGTCTCCATCACCTGCCGGGACATCTGCGTCCGGGCGCGCTCCGCCGCCTCCAGGACGCTGCCGGCCAGCTCACCGGCGGTCATGTTCCGGTACTTGCCGTCCAGGAACCGCAGTTCCGTCAGCTCGCCCTGGTGACCGACCGTGACCTCGACCGCACGGTCCCTGGAGCGCACGGTGCAGGATGCATGACGCAGTTCCTCCTCCGCCTCGGCCACGGCCTTCTGGGTGGCTTCGAGTTCGGCCATCGCCTGGGCCAGCCGCTGCTCGATCGACGCCTCCTGCGCCACCGGTTCCCCGGACGTGTCCTTTGCGCCACCGTCGTTCATCGTCCTGCCTCCGCTCATCGTCCGATCACCGCCGGAGCGCCGCCTTCGTCCGTGCCCCACACGTCGTCGTCCTCCTCCGTCCCCCAGTTCGACCGCACGCGGTCGCCGGACTCGGTGGACCGGCCACCCTGACCGCCGTCCATCCCCATGGGGGCGTACGGGGTGGAGGCCGTGACGGGCCGTCCGCCCCTGGTGACGACCACGTCCTCCTCGTCGTCGGCCGACGCGGCCCCCCGGGACCTCCGCCGTCGGCGCAGGGCGGCGCCGTCGCCGTCGCTGAGCACCGAGCGGACGCGTTCGCCGTTCGATCCGCCGGTGCCGCCTCCGCCCGTGCCGCCCATGCCACCCATGCCGCCCATGCCACCGAACGCCATGGGGTTCAGCGGCATGCCGCCGGTGCTCTCCTGGGCAGCCGAGGAGCTGGTGGAGTCATCGGTGGGTGCGCCCAGCGCGCCACCGGCGTACGGGATGCTGTCGTAGTCCTCGTAGGAGTCGGCGCCCCCGTCCCCGGTGGCGGCGGTTCCGCCGGCCAGTGCCGGGCTGAGCGGTGTGCTCATGGGCTGGTGGCCGTTGAGACCGGAGGTGTCGAAGTCGCGGAGGTCGAACGAACTCGGTGACGGCAGATGGTGGTTCAGCCCGGAGGTACCGCTGCCGGAGTGACCGGAGGTGCCGGAGTGGCCGCCGCTGCCCGGGGTGTTCTTGCCGGTGGACGAGCCGTTCAGGTCGGTGGTGGTGGTGACACTCCCGTCGGGGTTGATGGTCTGGACCGACCCGTCCCGGTATTTGGTGGTCAGCGAGCCGTCGGGGTTGAGGGCGGTGGTGCTGCCGTCGGGGTTGGTGAACTGATGGCCGGGGCGCAGGGAGTCGGTGTGTGTCTTGCCGTCGGGTGTGGTGGTGGAGACCGTGTTCTTGGACGGATCGACGGTCTCCTTCGTGCCGTCCGGGTAGGTCGTCGTCAGTGTGCCGTCCGCGTTCAGCTTCGTGGTGGAACCGCTGGGCGTGGTGACCGTGCCCGATGACGGATGCGGCTGCGAGGTGGTGACGCTCCCGTCGGGGTTGATGGTCTGGACCGACCCGTCCGGGTATTTGGTGGTCAGCGAGCCGTTGGGGTTGAGGGCGGTGGTGCTGCCGTCGGGGTTGGTGAACTGATGGCCGGGGCGCAGGGAGTCGGTGTGTGTCTTGCCGTCGGGTGTGGTGGTGGAGACCGTGTGTTTGGACGGATCGACGGTCTCCTTCGTGCCGTCCGGGTATGTCGTCGTCAGTGTGCCGTCCGCGTTCAGCTTCGTGGTGGAGCCGCTGGGCGTGGTGACCGTGCCCGGTGACGGAAATGGCTGCGGAAAGGGGGTGGTCCCGGGGGGGTTGACGGTCTGGACTGATCCGTCCGGGTACTTGGCGGTCAGCGAGCCGTCCGGGTTCAGCACGGTGGTGCTGCCGTCGGGATTCCTGATGCCGCCGGCGGTGTTCTTGGCCGACGGATCGGAGCTGTGCGTGGGGTTCCCGTTGCCGCCGAGGATTCCGCCCAGGTAGCCGCCGATACCCCCCTGGTTCAGGCTGCTGACGGTGTCGCCGATGCCCTTGGTGGCCCCGTTCAGGCCCTTGTTCAGGCCCTGGCCGAAGTCGTTCAGACCCTTGTTCAGGCTGCTGACGTTGTCACCGATGCCCTTGGTGGCCCCGTTCAGGCCCTTGCTCATGCCTTCGCCGAAGTCGTTCAGGTTCTTGTTCATGCCCTGGCCGAAGTCGTTCAGGCCCTTGTTCAGCTGGTTACCGAAGCCCCCCAGCCCCTTGCCCATGTTGTTGCCGAAGTCCTCCATGGCCTTGTTCATCTGTTTGCCGAAGCCGCCAAGGCTGTTGAGGGTCTTGCTGAGGGAGTCGCCGTCCTTCTCGGCCTTCTCCTTCGCGAGCCGAGCCTCCTCCTTCCTGTATGCCTCGGTCAGAGGGGTGGTGTCCCTGGTCCGCAGCGCGACGACGACGTCCTTCGAGGTCTGCAGCCACCCATTGCCGAGACGCGACAGGGCGTTGCGGGCCGGCGTCTCGACGTAGGCATCCTGAGTCTCCCGCCATATCCTGACGGCCCTCTCGCCCAGTGTCTTCCATGCCTGGTCGTTCCTGAGGTCCCCGTAGACGGGATGGACCTGGCGGAAGGCGGCACTGGTGGAATAGGTCGGGGGTAGCTCCGAGCCATCTGGGTCGCTCCCGCGGTCGTGGCTCAGCACATGGGGGTGGTTGTTGGCGATCAGCCACTTGACCAGGTCGGCCAGCAGGTCGTTGACCACGCGGTGCGGGTCATGCCGACCGGAGTCGGCCCAGTCCTGCCACGCGTACGCCAACTCCTTCGCCTGGGCGAGCAGATTGCGCTGCGCGACCGTGACCGCGTGACCAGGTTTGGACGTGGGCAGGTAGCCGTCGACCGTGAGGTGTGTGCCCTGGTAGCCCTTGCCCCCGAGCTGGTCGGCGTAACCGGCGTAGTTCTTGTGCAGCTGTTTGACCAGCCCGCGGAAGACCCCGGCGGCCTTTCCGCGCCAGGCGGACCGCTCCGAGCCCAGGGCCCTCTCCCACTGCCCCAGCGTCTCCGCCTGTTGTACGAGGAATCCTTTCGCCCTGTCGAACGACTGCGCCGTACGGGTGAACGACAGCAGATCGACGGCGCTGCTGTCCAGCACGGACTGTCCGGCGTAGCTGAAGTCCTTGGTGCTGTACGAATCGGTGAGCGCCCCCAGCGCTCGCCTGCCTCCGAAGATGTAACGGGCCATGTCGGACGCGTCCCACTGGATTTTCCCGATGCCGGTGAAGGTGTTGTTGTCACCCCACCCCTCGCCCAGGGGGTCGTCTCTCTCGGAGAAGAACGTGGCCCGGCCATTCGCGTCGGGGATGACGCCGATCATCACGATCCGGACGCGATGCATCTTCACGCCGTCGTGACGGCCGTCACCGCCCGAGGAGGAGTAGAAGACTATGTCGTAGTCCTCGCCCTGGCGCACGTTTCGGCCGATGTCGCTCGGCTGCACGGCCCTCACACCAAGGGACTCGACTTCGTGCCGGAAGAGGGGGACACCCTTGTCGCTCTTGAGCTTCTCGAACAGCTTGCCCCGTTCGGGCATTTTGTACCCGGTGAAGCTGGAGACGGCCGTGGACCAGTAGTCGTCTTCGGGGGTGTTGTCAGCCACAGCGGGGAACTCCCGGGAGGAGGAGGGGGGGACGGCTCAGGATCGGGAGGTCGGACGGTCGGCCAGGTCGTTGTCGATGTTCGAGAAGGCGTCGAGCAGTTTCTCGCCCTCGATGGCGGTCAGACTGTCGCTCTGGTTCCTCAGCAGCGTGTCGATGGTCGTCTGCAGGTCGCGCTCGATGTCCTTGAACAGGGTCTGCTGTGCCGCGAAGACGTCGTCGACGGACTTGGCGGCCTTGGTCAGTACCTCGACCAGGGTCTTGCCGTGCGTCAGCTCGTCGCCGACCATGGTGCCGATGGCGAGGACCCTGTTCTGGTTCAGCGTGTCGCCGGTGGAGCGTCCCTCCACCAGACTCCTGAGCGCGAGCACGGGGGGCTTGTCCTCGCGGATCGCCTTCAGTGCATTGCTGAACTCGGCCACCTCTTCGATGAACCTGTTCAGTTCCTTGGCGTTGAGGTGCGTCAGATCGAGATCGGTCACTGTCAGTCTCCTGAGTACTCGCCCGCCGCCCGGAACGGGGGCCGGGCGGCGGGCGGTGGCGCGAGCGAGGGGGGTGCCCGCGCCGGCTGTGGTCGGCTCAGCGGCCGATGGTGACCTCGGACCACATCTGGGAGAGGGAGTTCTCGCTGTACTTGTAGTTGGCGGAGATGTCCGTCAGCAGGCCGGCGTGCGAGGTGAGCAGCTGCTCCATGTTCCGCAGGGCCTGGTCCCACGCGGCCTGCTTCTGCCGGTAGACGTCGGCGTCGGCGCCGTACCAGGTGTTCTTCAGCTCGTTGAGTTCCGCTTCCAGGTTGGCCAGGGTGGTGGCGATCGCCCTGGTCTGGCTGACCATGTCGTCCGCCGCGTTCAGCACGTGGGAGTAGGCGACGTAGATGTGTCCGTCGGTGAGGTTGTCGCTCATCAGTGGTCTCGTCTCGGTCATCGGTGCGGGGAGGGGCGGCGGGCGGATCAGGAGGGGTTGAGCTGCTGGAAGGCCGCGTTCTCCGAGGCGCTGGCGGCCCGGCTGATGGCCTCCCCCGCGGAGGTCTGGGTCTGCTGATGCTGCTTCATACTCAGATTGAGCGCCTCGACCATGCCCTGGAGGTTCTTCTGGATCACGGCGCACTGGTCGTCCCACTTCCGCAGCAGCGCACCGTACTGCCCTCCGTCACCGCCCCGGTACGCCGCGGAGAGGTTGTTACGTGTGGCGTCCACGTCCTGACGGCACCGCGCGACGCCGTCGTGAGCGGATTCCAGAGCATGGATGCCGTTCCGGGTCGACTGTGCACTCGACTGCTGTACGCCGCCTGCCATAGGACTGCTCCTGGGTGTGATGAGTCGCTGCGAGATTGGCATGAGGTTAGAGCTCAACTCGCCTGAGAGCAGTTCCAGTTGAGGAAGTTCTGAGCCATCGGTCCCTGTGAAGTTGCCCTTTCGCGCATCCGCCCGGTATCGCAAGCCCGCGCCTGACCCAGTGGCCCAGCGGGAATGGCGATCCTGGACCCCAGGGTTCAGCTCCCGGTCCAGCAGCAGGCCCCGGACGGAGTCGGGCGCTTCACGTTTCAGGCCATGACGCCAAGCGCGAGATCGGTCCGTGGACTCGGAGACCGGATGGCTGACGGCATGCCCGAACGGGACGATCACCTTCCCGTCCCGCCCTTTTCCGCTGCCGAGTGCTCAGAGGGGCCTCGGGGGTGCCTTAGCTTCACCGGTACTGAGGCTGGTGGAGCTCGCTGGTGAGCAGTTGTGCCGCTCGGGCGCATCCTTCCCGTGTCGGTGGCGGCCGACGGCACCCCACCGAGGCACCTGCCCGCCCGGTGTCAGGAGTCAGCATGAGCTCGCTGCACGAGAGAGCTGAGGAATCCGGCTATGCGTACACTGTCGCTCAAATTCAGAGACGTCCCGGGTGGTCACTGTCCCGGGCTGGTGCCGATCCCCCCGCCGGCTCCCGAGGCCGCCGAATCCGAGCTGATACGGCGCATGCGCGCGGCGATGGTGGGAAGGACGACGGAGGTGGCGGGGCCGTACGGGCCCTGTCCTCTGGTCTATGCCGACTGGACCGCGAGCGGGCGAGCGCTCACGTTCGTCGAGGACGCCATCCGCGACGAGGTGGTTCCGTTCTACGCCAATACACACACGGAGGCGACGCTGACCGGCCGGGTCACCACGGCTCGGCGCGAGGAGGCCAGACGCCTGGTCGCACAGGCGATCGGCGCCGATGACAGTGTCTGCATCCTGTTCTGCGGCTCGGGGGCCACCTCGGCGGTGGACCGGCTGATTACCCTGCTCGGCCTGCGATTGCCCGATTCCCTCGATCGGTCCTACCGCCTCGCCCGCCACATCCGCTGCGACCAGCGCCCCGTGATATTCGTCGGCCCGTACGAGCACCACTCGAACGAGTTGCCGTGGCGCGAGACCATCGCCGAAGTGGTCGCCGTGCCGGAGGACGAGGACGGGCACATCGACCTCGCCTGTCTGGAGCGCCGCCTGAAGGCGTACGCTGACCGCCCGCTGCGCATCGGGGCGTTCTCGGCGGCGAGCAACGTCACCGGGATCCTCACCGACACCGACGCCGTGTCGCGGCTGCTGCACCAATACGGCGCTCTGGCGTTCTTCGACTTCGCGGCCGCGGCTCCCTACACGGACATCCGTATGTCAGTGCCGGGAGACCCTCAGGCCGCCAAGGACGCGGTCTACTTCTCCCCCCACAAGTTCGTCGGAGGACCGGGCAGCCCCGGTGTCCTGGCCGTACGCCGCGACCTGTGCACCACCCGCATACCGGCGCTGCCGGGTGGCGGTACGGTCTGCTACGCCAGCCCGCGGGACCACCGGTACCTCACCGATCCGGTGCATCGCAACGAGGGCGGTACCCCTGCCATCGTCGAGTCGATCCGGGCCGGCCTGGCTGTGCACCTCAAGACCCTGGTCGGAACGGGGACGATACACCGCCGCGAGCAGGACTTCCTGCGCCGCGCGCTGTCCGCATGGGCCGCCGTCCCCGCACTCGAGGTCCTAGGCAGCCCGACAGCCGAGCGCTTGCCCATCGTCTCCTTTACGGTGAAAGCCCCTTGTGGCCACCACCTCCACCACAACTTCGTCGTGGCGCTCCTCAATGACCTGTTCGGCATCCAGGCCCGCGGCGGCTGCTCCTGCGCCGGACCGTATGGCCACCGGCTTCTGGGCATTGGCATGGACCGTTCCCAGCAGTTCGAGAAGGCGATCCTCGCAGGAGAAGAGGGCCTCAAGCCTGGGTGGGCACGCCTGAGCTTCCACTACGCCATCTCGGAGGCCGAGTTCGGCTACCTCGTGCAGGCCGTCCAGCTTGTGGCCGCCTTCGGGTGGACCCTGCTGCCGGACTACGCCTTCGACCTCACCACCGGACTGTGGCGACACCGGAATCAGCCGAAGGACGAGGCCCCCACGCTGCACGCCCTGATCGAGCGCGCGCAGCCGCCTGCCCGATCCCGTATCAGCGGCGGAGAGCGAGCTCTTGCCGCCCGCCTCAACACGGTCAGCCGACTGCTGAACGAACACGGGGCGGCTCGATCGCACACGTGCTCCGCTCACCTGCCGGGCAGTGCGTTCAATGCCTTGCAGTGGTTCGAGACACCCTCGTATGTCTGAGAACCCGTCCCTCCACCTCTGGTGATCTCGTACACGAGCCACGATGGAAGGTTCGGACAGGCACGGATCCCTCTGCTCGGCCCTGAAGTCCCGGTCAGCGAGCTGTTCGTTCGGCCGCCCGGGTCCCCTAGCTCCGGGGCGGCCGTTGCGCGGTCGGCCGCCTCGGCGATCCACTCCCCGTCCCGGGGAGGGCGACCTCGCCTAGGGCTGGCGGGCCGCCGGGCCGGCGGATCTCGGCCGACCCCGGCTACGACCCCGCCCCCAGCTGACCGCTCACGTTGCCGGGAGCGACCTGCTGCCCGGCCTTCCCCGCTGAGCGGGTCCGGTCGATCGACGTTGCCGCCCCGGCAGCGGATTCTCTGTCGCCTATCTCGGTGAACAGGCGGTGCGCCCGGATGTAGTGCTCGTGGGCCTCGGGGAGTTCGCCGATGTGTTCCAGGGCCGCGGCCAGGCCGGAGTGGACCCTGGCTCGGAAGCGGTCGCTGTCCTTGTAGGTGGGCGGGGGAGTGATGGCCCGGAAGACCTGCACCGCCTCGGGCCAGCGGTGCAGGGCCGACAGGTCGTAGGCCGTCTCGGTCTGGATGAGTGCCTGGGAGGTGGCGTTGAGGCCTGGTACGTCGCCGGCGGAGCCGCCGAGCAAGGAGCGGTGGATGGCCAGCGCCTCCTCGGGGCGGCCGGCCTCGCGCAGTGCGCTGGCGAGCATCCGCCGCGAGATCGCCGCGCCGGTGGTGTCGCTGATGGCCTCGAAGAGCTCCACTGCCTTTCCTGCCGCCTCGGCCGCCTCCGCGGGGCGGCCCAGATTCATGCAGGCACTGGTGATGTAGCCCCATGCCCAGGCCTGGAGTGCCGTCTCGCCGGTCTCCTCCGCCAAACGCAGGGCCTGCCGGGCGAGTTCCTCGCAGCGCGCGTACTCGTGGGCGCCCACCCGGTGCGCCCATGCCAGGCAGTTCAGCTGGTGCGCCTCGGCCGCGCGGTCGCCGAGGGCGGCTGCGGACCGGACGCCGTACGTGAACAGGGTCTGCCACTCGGGCGACTTCTCCCAGCGGTCGGAGAACCAGTACAGGGTGCGGGCCGTGTGCAGGATCTCCGCGTGCCGGCCCGCCGCGGACATGAGGGGCAACGCCCCGACCCAGTGGGCGCGTTCGGCTCTCAGCCACTCCTCCGCCTCCTCGGCGGACGCGGGGGTGAAGGGGGCGGGTTCGCCCGGCCACGGCTCCGGCGCGCCGGGCGCCTCGAACCAGCGGCCCGCCGCGGAGGCCGAGCGCAGGAGCCAGTCGGCCATGCGGAGCCGGACTTCCGCGACCGCCGACTCCGTCTCCTCGGCGTGCAGTTGCTCGCGGGCGAAGAGCCGTACCAGGTCATGCAGGTCGTAGCGGCCGGGTGTCGGTTCTTCCAGCAGACCGCGGTCGACCAGCAGGTCGAGGGAGTCCTCGACCGCGAGCGGGTCGTCGTCGCCGGTCAGGAGGGCGGCCAGGTCCGGGCCTGTGTCGCGGCCGGGCAGCAGGGCGAGCCGGCGCAACAGCAGCCGGTGGGGGCCGGTGAGCTGGCCGTAGGAGAGGGCGAGGGCGCTGCGCACGGCGAGGTCGCCCGCGATCAGGCCGTTCAACCGCCGTTCCTCGTCGCCGAGTTGGTCGGCCAGACGGGACGGCGGCCAGCTCGGCCGGCTGGAGAGGCGGTTGCCGACGATCCGCAGGGCCAGCGGCAGATGCCCGCACAGCCCGGTCAGCCGGGCGATCGCCTGGGACTGGCCGCCGGTGCGCGCGGCCCCGAGGATCCGCTCCAGCAGCGCCGCCGACTCGTGGCCGCTGAGCCCGCCGAGCCTGATCCGCCGTACGCCTTCCAGACCGGCCAGCGGCCGTCTGCTGGTGACCAGCACGAAACTGCCCTCGGCGTCCGGCAGCAGCGGCCTGGTGCGTTCCTCGTCGGCCGCGTCGTCGAGGACGATCAGGGCCCGCCGGGCGCCCAGGGTGGCCCGGTAGACGGCTTCCCGCGCGACCGGGTCCACCGGGATCCGCTCGGGGGGATGGCCGAGGGCCGTCAGCAACAGGACCAACGCCTCGGCGGCGGGCAGCGGCGCGTCGCTCATGCCGTGCAGCCGCACGCTGACACAGCCGTCCGGGAAGTGCCCGGCCAGCCGCCTGGCGGCCTCCGCGGCGAGCGTCGTCTTGCCCTGCCCGCCCGGCCCGAAGAGCACCACGGCCCGGGTGCCGGCACCGGTGACGAGGGCCTCCAGATCCGCCAGCTCCTGCTCCCGGCCGGTGAAGTCGGCGACGGTGCGCAGGAGATACGGCGACGGGCTCGGGCCGCCGCGTTCCCGGCCGGCGTCGGCCAGGCGCTGGAGGCGCTCGCGCTGTTCGCCGTCCAGCGCGAGCGCGGCCGCGAGCGCGTCGACGGTACGGCGCTGCGGTCCGCGGCTGCGTCCGCGCTCCATGTCGCCGAGCGCGCGGACACTGACTCCGGACGCCCCGGACAGCTCTTCCAGGGTCATCCGGGCGGCCCGGCGCAGGGATCGCAGCATCACCCCGAAGGGAGTGCCGCCGGGGGACGTGTCGGAAGCATGACTGGTCATCGCGACCATTACAGCAAGCGCTGTCTAGTTCTGCCTGGCATTCTGCCTGGCGAGGTCCCCTCACTAGTGGTGGGCTGGACCCCGTACCCGAACTCCCGTGCATGGTGGGGGAACCGACATGCTGTGCATCACCGTCGGCGAAGAGAACAGCGCGCCCATCGAGCTCTACTACGAGGACCACGGCACCGGACAGCCCGTCGTGCTCATCCACGGCCATCCGCTGGACGGCCACTCCTGGGAGCGGCAGGTGCCCGCCCTGCTGGAGGCCGGCCACCCGGTCATCACCTACGACCGGCGCGGCTTCGGCCGCTCCTCGCAGCCGACCAAGGGCCACGACCACGACACCTTCGCCGCCGACCCGGACAAGGTGCTGACCACGCTGGACCTGACGGACGCCGTCCTCGTCGGCTTCTCGACGGGCACCGGTGAGGTGGGCCGCTACCTGGGCACCTACGGTTCGGGCCGGGTGGCGAAGGCCGCCTTCCCGGCGTCCCTCGAGCCCTTCCTGCTCAAGGCCGACGACAACCCGGCCGGCGTCGACGCACGGAGGGCATGGTCACCGACCCCGTCTACGAGGGGAAGTCGACGGCCGGGATGATCACCCTCGTCACACGCGGTGAGATCGAACGGGACGCGACCGTGCTCTACGCCCACCTCGGCGGACAGCCCGCGCTGAACACGTACAGCGCCCTGCCCTTGGGCGGAAGGCATTGAGAACAGTCCGTGCAGCCGTGTACGCCGCAGACCCGCTGACCAAGATCGGTCTGATGACATGCTTGGAGGAGAGTCCCCAGATCACCCTGACGGTCATGGAGGAGGCCGAGACCGTGGTGGTCGCGGTCAAAGCGGTCGATTCCTCGGCGCTGGAACTGCTGCGCGGTTTACCCGCACCGCCTGGGAGCCGCTTTGTGCTGGTGGTGAGTGGCGGCTGGCACACTGACCCGGCAGCCGTCGCAAAGCATGGGATACGGGCGGTGCTGCGGCGTGCCGAGTTGGATGCGGCAGCGCTGGTGCGGGCGGTGTGTGACGTGGGGGCAGGGCTGGCGTATCTGCCGCCGGCCGTCCAGGGCAGGCTGCTGGATCAGATGGACCGCATCCAACGCGAGGTCCTGGACCCCAGGGGCCTGACCGCTTCCGGGCTCAGCAGCCGGGAGATCACTGTTCTGCAGCTGCTCTCGGAAGGATTCACCCTGTCGGAGATCGCCGCCAAGCTGAGCTACTCCGAGCGCACCATCAAGAACATCCTCTCCGCCGTCCAGATCCGCCTAGGGCTGCGCAACCGCGTACAAGTGGTGTCCTACGCCATCCGCAACGCACTCATCTGACCGGTGGCCTCGGTTTTGGCCATGCCGCTTGCTCATCGTCGGGTTGCCTTGAATCCTCCCCTCACTGAGGCCTGCGTTCGACATATTCGGCGGTCTGGAGGGGGCGAATCCGGCCTTTGACCTGGGCGGACATGGGTAGGACCGGGCCTGGAGGGCGTTTCTCCGGTGTCCTGCGCCCGTAGTTGATCGTCAGTAGGTGTGTGACTTCTGCTGCTGGTGCGTCAGTTCGTCGGAACCCAAAGCTGGAACCGTTGCTGCTGTCTGATGACGAACGGGCGCTTCCGCCCCGTCGAGCGCGAGTGCCCCGCTCCCCGCGAGATGCAGGGGCAGGGCGCTCGTTCACGTCAGGTCAAGAACCGACAAGTTGGCGCAGCACGTACTGCATGATGCCGCCGTTGCGGTAGTAGTCGGCCTCACCGGGGGTGTCGATGCGGACGACCGCGTCGAACTCGACGCCGCTGTCGGTGGTCACCTTGACCGTGCGGGGCGTGGTGCCGTCGTTGAGCTCGGTGACGCCCGTGATGGAGAAGATCTCCTCGCCGCTCAGGCCGAGGGACTGCGCCGAGGCGCCCTCGGGGAACTGCAGCGGGAGGACGCCCATGCCGATGAGGTTGGAGCGGTGGATGCGCTCGTAGGACTCGGCGATGACGGCCTTGACGCCGAGGAGGGCCGTGCCCTTGGCCGCCCAGTCACGGGAGGAGCCGGAGCCGTACTCCTTGCCGGCCAGGATGACCAGCGGGATGCCCTGCTCGATGTAGTTGCGCGAGGCGTCGTAGATGAAGGAGACCGGCCCGCCGTCCTGGGTGAAGTCGCGGGTGTAGCCGCCCTCGGTGCCCGGCGCGATCTGGTTGCGCAGGCGGATGTTGGCGAACGTGCCGCGGATCATGACCTCGTGGTTGCCGCGGCGCGAGCCGTAGCTGTTGAAGTCACGACGCTCGACACCGTGCTCCGTGAGGTACTTGCCTCCGGGGGTGTCGGCCTTGATCGCACCGGCCGGGGAGATGTGGTCGGTGGTGACCGAGTCGCCCAGCTTGGCGAGGACGCGGGCACCGGCGATGTCGGAGACCGGGGTGGTCTCCATCGTCATGCCCTCGAAGTAAGGGGGCTTGCGGACGTAGGTCGACTGCGGGTCCCACTCGAAGGTGTTGCCCTCGGGGATCGGCAGCGCCTGCCACTGCGCGTCGCCCGCGAAGACGTCCTGGTAGGACTTGTTGAACATGTCCTCGCCGATGGCGTTGGCCACGACGTCGTTGACCTCGGCCTCGGAGGGCCAGATGTCGGACAGGTAGACCGGCTTGCCGTCCTGGTCGGTGCCGAGGGCGTCCTTGGTGATGTCCACCTTCATGGAGCCCGCGATGGCGTACGCGACGACCAGCGGCGGGGAGGCCAGGTAGTTCATCTTGACGTCGGGGTTGATCCGGCCCTCGAAGTTCCGGTTGCCGGAGAGGACCGAGGTGACCGCGAGGTCGTGGTCGTTGACGGCCTTGGAGACCTCCTCCGGCAGCGGGCCGGAGTTGCCGATGCAGGTGGTGCAGCCGTAACCGACGAGGTTGAAGCCGACCTTGTCGAGGTACGGGGTGAGCCCGGCCTTGTCGAAGTAGTCGGTGACGACCTTCGAACCCGGGGCGAGGGTGGTCTTGACCCACGGCTTGCGGGTCAGGCCCTTCTCCACGGCCTTCTTCGCGACGAGCGCGGCGGCGACCATGACGTACGGGTTGGAGGTGTTGGTGCAGGAGGTGATGGCCGCGACGGTGACCGCGCCGTGGTCGATCTCGTACGTCGAGCCGTCGGGGGCGGTCACGGTGACCGGGTTGGACGGGGCGCCGTTCGGGGCGACGGCCGGGGAGTCGGAGGCCGGGAAGGACTCCTTGCCGGACTCGTCCACGGAGTCGACGTAGTTGAGGACGTCGCTCTTGAACTGCTCGGCGGCGTTCGCGAGGACGATGCGGTCCTGCGGGCGCTTCGGGCCGGCGATGGAGGGGACGACCGTGGCGAGGTCCAGCTCCAGCTTCTCGGAGAAGTCCGGCTCGGCGGCCGGGTCCAGCCAGAGGCCCTGCTCCTTGGCGTACGCCTCGACGAGCGCGAGCTGCTGCTCGGAGCGGCCGGTGAGCTTGAGGTACTTGATGGTCTCGCCGTCGATCGGGAAGACCGCCGCGGTGGAGCCGAACTCCGGCGACATGTTGCCGATGGTGGCGCGGTTGGCGAGGGAGGTGGCGGCCACGCCCTCACCGTAGAACTCGACGAACTTGCCGACGACACCGTGCTTGCGGAGCATCTCGGTGATCGTGAGCACGAGGTCGGTGGCGGTGGTGCCGGGGGTCAGCTCACCGGTGAGCTTGAAGCCGACGACGCGCGGGATGAGCATGGAGACCGGCTGGCCGAGCATCGCGGCCTCGGCCTCGATGCCGCCGACGCCCCAGCCGAGGACGCCGAGGCCGTTGACCATGGTGGTGTGCGAGTCGGTGCCGACGAGGGTGTCGGGGTACGCCTGGCCACCCCGGACCATGACCGTGCGCGCCAGGTGCTCGATGTTCACCTGGTGGACGATGCCGGTGCCGGGGGGTACGACCTTGAAGTCGTCGAAGGCGGTCTGGCCCCAGCGCAGGAACTGGTAGCGCTCCTTGTTGCGGCCGTACTCCAGCTCGACGTTCTGGGCGAAGGCGTCGTTCGTGCCGAACTTGTCGGCGATGACGGAGTGGTCGATGACCAGCTCGGCCGGGGAGAGCGGGTTGACCTTCGCCGGGTCGCCGCCGAGCTCCTTGACGGCCTCACGCATGGTCGCGAGGTCCACGACACAGGGCACGCCCGTGAAGTCCTGCATGATCACGCGGGCCGGGGTGAACTGGATCTCCTGGCTGGGCTGGGCCTGCGAGTCCCAGCCGCCGAGGGCACGGATGTGGTCGGCGGTGATGTTCGCGCCGTCCTCCGTGCGGAGCAGGTTCTCCAGCAGGACCTTGAGGCTGTAGGGCAGGCGAGCCGAGCCCTCCACCTTGTCCAGCCGGAAGATCTCGTACGACTCGTCGCCCACCTGCAGCGTGCTGCGGGCGTCGAAGCTGTTCGCCGACACGACAGTCTCCTTCATTCCATGTGCGCGTACCACCGCATCCTGCCGCCACGCCCCCTTGGCCGATCCGCTAAGGTAAGGCTAAGTTAGGCACCCCTTACCGGGGTGGCGGCCGCAGTGCGCCTCGGCAGATATCTCGATGTCGAGATAACAGTAGTACATAGGCGCGGGCTGGTCATGCCCGGCCCGATGTGGCGTGGGCCAATCTCCGGCGCCTGCGCCCCGTCCGCCGACGCCTGCGCCCCGTCCGCCGACGGCCCGGGGACCGCCGACCGGCAGTCCGGGACCGCCCAGGGAGCGCCCAGGGACCGCCCGCGGGGCCGAAAATCTCGGTTGATCCGGCACCTGGCGGATGAATACTGGCTGTCGTTCCTGATCGTCTGGGGCGCGTCCGGCGTCCGGCGTCCGCACCGGATCCAGGGGGAGGGCCTGCGCATGACCATGCACGTCGACCAAGTGGACGTGACCACCGAGACCGTCGAGTCCCTGATCCGCGAGCAGCTCCCCCGGTGGAGCGGCAGGGCGGTCCGGCGCGTGCCGTCGACCGGGACGGTCAACGCCATCTTCCGCATCGGTGCCGACCTCTCCGCGCGTCTCCCCCTGCGCCCGGCCGATCCCGCCGAGGCGCTGGCGGTGCTGGAGCGGGAGGCCCTGGCGAGCGCGGAGCTGGCGCGGTTCTCCCCGTTCCCCGTCCCGAAACCCGTCGCCCTGGGAGAGCCCGGAGCGGGGTACCCCATGCCGTGGTCGGTCCAGACCTGGCTGCCGGGCACGGTCGCCTCCGATGCCGACCCCAGCGGGTCCGACGCCTTCGCCGAGGACCTCGCGACCTTCGTCGCGGCCCTGCGGGACGCCGGGACACGGGGCCGGGTCTTCGACGGCGACAATCGCGGCGGCGTGCTCACCCACCACGACGAGTGGATGGCGACATGCTTCGCGCAGAGCGAGGACCTGCTCGACGTGCCCCGGCTGCGCCGGCTGTGGAACCGGCTCCGGGAGCTGCCCCGCACGAGCGCCGACGTGATGAGCCACGGTGACCTGATCCCCGGCAACGTCCTGGTCACGGGAGACCGGCTCAGCGGCGTACTCGACACCGGCGGGTTCGGCCCGGCCGACCCCGCGCTGGATCTGGTCGGCGCCTGGCACCTGCTGCGGACAGGGCCGCGGGAGGTGTTCCGGCGGGCGCTGGGCTGTGACGATCTGGAGTGGGAGCGCGGCAAGGCATGGGCGTTCGAACAGGCAATGGGTCTCGTCTGGTACTACGTCGAGAGCAATCCGGCGATGAGCGCCATGGGGCGCCGGACACTCGAACGCCTTCTGGGGTCGACGGAGTGATGTCGCCCCGGTCGGGGGGCCGCCGGGAGCGGAGGCCAGTCCGCGCGGGGCCGCCGGGAGCGGAAACCGGTCCGCGCTGGGCCGCCGGGAGCGGAGGCGCGTCCGCGCGGGGCCGCGTGGTGAGGCCGCGTTCTTAATACGTTGCGGGGCGTTTCCGGGGCTTCCTAGCATGGTTGTTCCTCATGGGCGGGGGACCGGCCCTGTCCGCGGCCGTGCCGGCGGATCGGAGATCCCACGCGATGACGTCCCACCTTTACGCGCTCACCTTCGACGCGAACGACCCCGACGGACTCGCGCACTTCTGGGCCGGCCTCCTGGGCCGGGAGACGACCGAGGACCCCTACGGAGGCATCGCGCTCGCGCCGAACGACGACAGCGGGCTGCGCCTGCGCTTCCTGCCGAGCCAGGAGAAGAAGACCGTCCCCAACCAGACGCACTTCGACCTGACCAGCACCTCCCACGACGACCAGCGGCGGGTCGTGGAACAGGCGCTGGAGCTCGGCGGCCGTCACATCGACATCGGCCAGCTCCCCGAAGAGACCCACGTGGTCCTCGCCGACCCGGAGGGCAACGAGTTCTGTGTCATCGAGCCGGGCAACAACTTCCTCGCCGGCTGCGGATTCATCGGCGCGCTCGCGAGCGACGGTTCGCAGCAGGTCGGGTACTTCTGGAGCCGGGCGCTGGGCTGGCCCCTGGTCTGGGACCAGGACGAGGAGACCGCGATCCAGTCGCCGCACGGCGGCCCGAAGATCACCTGGGGCGGTCCGCCGCTGGCCCCGAAGGTCGGGAAGTACCGCCTCCACTTCGACCTCGTCCCGTCCGCGGACAGCGACCAGCGCGACGAGATCGACCGCCTCGTCTCCATAGGCGCGGCCCCCGTGGACATCGGCCAGGGCCGGGTCGACTGGGCGGTACTCGTCGACCCCGACGGCCACGAGTTCTGCGTACTGCCGCCGCGCTGAGGCAATTGCCGCCGGGAGACACCCAGTTGCCGTACAGGGGCGGGGATGCCCGGCGAAGAGCGGGGTACCCGTGCGGCATCGGGAAGGAGGCAGACATGCCGCTCACGTTTCGCAGGAGCTTTCGGATCCTGCCGGGTGTGCGACTGAACATCAACAAGCGCTCCTGGTCCATCACCACCGGCGGCCGCAACGGCCCCCGCCACACCCACAGCAGCACGGGACGCCGTACGACCTCGATGGACCTGCCCGGCCCCTTCGGCTGGCGCCGCACCCGCGACGCGCGGCGCCACTGAGCCCGGCTGACGTTCCCTCAGCTGACGTCACCCGGCTTCACCCCCACATCGGCTGACCTTGCCTGTCATCACCTGCCATCACCTGAACGGGCCCGCGTCGCACCTCCAACGGCCCCCTCAAGAGGTGCCATCTCATATCTGAGATAACCTCTCCCCCATGGCAGACGACTACCTCGAACGCATCGGCAAGCTCATCCGTGACGCACGGCAGCACCGCGGCTGGACACAGTCACAGTTGGCGGAGGCCCTCGGGACGAGCCAGAGCGCGGTGAATCGAATCGAGCGCGGTAATCAAAACATCAGCCTTGAGATGATCGCCCGAATCGGTGAAGCCCTGGACAGCGAGATCGTCTCGCTGGGCTACGCGGGTCCGATGCATCTGCGGGTGGTCGGCGGGCGTCGGCTGTCGGGCGCGATCGACGTGAAGACCAGCAAGAACGCGTGTGTCGCGCTGCTGTGCGCCTCCTTGTTGAACAAGGGGCGCACAGTGCTGCGCAGGGTGGCCCGAATCGAGGAGGTGTACCGCCTTCTGGAGGTGCTCGGCTCGATCGGCGTACGCACCCGGTGGATCAACGGCGGTGTCGACCTGGAGATCGTGCCGCCGGCTGCGGTGGACCTCGACGCGATCGACGCGGGGGCGGCCCGCCGCACCCGCTCGATCATCATGTTCCTCGGCCCGCTGCTGCACCGCATGGACCACTTCAAGCTGCCGTACGCGGGCGGTTGCGACCTCGGGACGCGGACGATCGAGCCGCACATGATCGCCCTGCGCCGGTTCGGTCTCGACATCACGGCCACCGAGGGGCTGTACCACGCCGAGGTGGACCGCTCCGTCACGCCCGGCCGTCCGATCGTGCTGACCGAGCGCGGCGACACGGTGACCGAGAACGCGCTGCTCGCCGCCGCCCGCCACGACGGCGTCACCGTCATCCGCAACGCCTCGTCCAACTACATGGTCCAGGACCTCTGCTTCTTCCTGGAGGCCCTCGGCGTACGGGTGGAGGGCATCGGAACCACCACGCTCACCGTGCACGGGGTGCCGCACATCGACGTGGACGTCGACTACTCCCCCTCCGAGGACCCGGTCGAAGCGATGAGTCTGCTCGCGGCGGCGGTCGTCACCGAGTCCGAACTGACCGTGCGCCGGGTGCCGATCGAGTTCCTGGAGATCGAGCTGGCGGTCCTGGAGGAGATGGGGCTCGACCACGACCGCTCACCGGAGTACTTCGCCGACAACGGCCGTACGCGCCTGGTGGACCTCACCGTCCGGCCCTCGAAGCTCCAGGCGCCGATCGACAAGATCCACCCCATGCCGTTCCCCGGGCTGAACATCGACAACGTCCCGTTCTTCGCGGCCATCGCCGCTTCCGCGCAGGGCCAGACCCTCATCCACGACTGGGTCTACGACAACCGGGCGATCTACCTCACCGACCTCAACCGCCTCGGCGGTCGCCTCCAACTCCTCGACCCCCACCGCGTCCTGGTCGAGGGCCCGACCCGCTGGCGCGCCGCCGAGATGATGTGCCCGCCGGCCCTGCGCCCCGCCGTGGTCGTCCTCCTCGCGATGATGGCCGCCGAGGGCACGTCCGTGCTGCGCAACGTCTACGTCATCAACCGCGGCTACGAGGAGCTCGCGGAGCGCCTCAACACGGTGGGGGCACAGATCGAGATCTTCCGGGACATCTGAAAGTTTCAGAAGCAACGCCACTACACCTCTCCCGACCTGCACATATGTGAGTCAGGAGGGGTTTCTGCGGCGCCTGTGGGACTTCTCTGGGACTTTGAGCCGGGACCGACTGTCGGTCTGAGAGGGGCAGGTGGCTCGGCTCGCTGTCCTGCGTATGGGCCCTCGGAGGTGCGGCTACGAACGGGAGACGGGGAGTCCGCTGCCCTGCGGAGGAGGCCGCCCTGTGCCTTCGACGACCTGAGGGCCCGCTTCCCGAATCCGAAAGGACGTCGAGCCCGAGTGGCTGGAACGCGCGACGCGACTCCCGACGCGGTTCCTCACCACCCAGCGGGATTTCGACCTTGAGGCAGCCGTCTGTCGGGCAGAGTACCGGGGCATGTTCTGCGCGACGCGTCGTGGACGTGCGACCCGAGACTCCTCAAGGCTTTCGCCGACTCCGACCTCGGTGCCCACCCAGGCAACCTTCGACTTCACCGGGAACGCCATGGGCGACACCGCTGCCGGGGATGAGACCGCAAGACCCTCAAGTACCCCCTGTACGAACCTGCCGACGGGCCGCTCGCGGACCGGCTCAGCATCTGCTCGCCGGCACCGTTCCGTTCGCCATGACCGGGTTCGAGGAAGCTCTCCTCACGCGGGTGCTCTGCGTGATGCAGCCCGACCGGTTCCTGTCGATCGTCAAGTGCACGACAGAGGCAGGTGGCAAGCGCGAGACAGCGCGGATGGTCTACGGGACCGGAGCTGCCGGCACCCGAGTCGGTGAACTGGACCCTCGGCCTGCTCAGCCCCTGGAGCAACGACCTCCCGCACCCTCGTCGGCGATGGCTTCGCCGACCAGCAGCACTCCGCCACGTTCCTGACAGTGCCGGCACGGGAGTGCCGTCCCGGCACGATGCGACCCTGACGGCCTCCCAGGCGCCCCCTCCGTGGCCTGGACGTGCAACCCGGCTTGCCCATCACCTTCGAGGGTCGGGCCGCCACGTCGGGGGAGGCGCGGGCCTCATGGCGTTCCGCAGGACCTCCCGGCAGCGATGCGTGCTTCGTGAGGTGACAGCGGTAGCCGTACGCCGACGCGGCAGGCATCACCCCCTTGCCACGGACGTGAAGGGGGGAGGAATGCCGCCATGCTTCCTCCTCAGCTCTTCACGTCGAGGCGGACCGTCGCGGAGATGCCCTCGATGGCCTGCCGGATCTCCGCCTTCAGGGCGTCGAGGTCCGTGGCCGGGTCGACCGTCACGGCGTCGACAAGCTTGTCGATCGTGGCGGCCTGGGCAGCCACCACCGTCTCCACCCGCTGCAGGCGCCCGGCCATTCCCCACAGCAGCATCTCCTTCGAGATCTTCGCGGTCCCGCCCTTCAAGGGGTCGTCACCGGAGAGTGCCCACACCCGGCGGGCTATCTTGTCGAGGTCGGCGTCGGTCAGGGCCATGTCGTCGCCCTTCTCCTGTTGCGGCTGGGGTTTCTGGGGTTTCCCGGTGAGCTGCTGCTGGATGTCGGCCCGCAGGTCCTTCATGGAGAACCCACGCGGGTCGATCTTGGTGTTGGTCCACTCCTTGTGCGCGATCACCGACCGCGCCGACCAGCCGTGCGCCCGGCACAGCGCGGCTGACGCGCGCTTGATCGCGTCCAACTGCGCCTGGGCCCAGGGGTCCTTGCCGTCGCCGAGGTTGACGCACTCGAAGCCGTAGAAGTGGGTGTTGCCGTCCGTGTCGTTCTCGTTGGGGGCGGGCAGCGTGGCGCGTGCGGCGATGACGGCCTTCAGCACGTCGCCGTCGCCCGAACCCGCGTGGTTGGTACGGCCGTTGCCGACGAGGTGGACGGTGCCGTCCTTGGCGATGACGCCGAGGCACAGCGGGCCGGGCAGAGTGGCGTGGCCGTCGCGGCAGAGGTCCACGCTGGCCTTGGTGCCCGAGGTGACGGTGTGGTGGATCATCACCCCGTTCACCGGGCCCCAGGCGCCCTTGTGGTTGCGGTTGCGGGTGCGCCAGCCGTCGACCTCGACGACCTTGACACCCTCGGCCTTCAGGGCGGCCACGATGCGGTCTGCGGACAAGGGGGTGGCCATGGGACCTCCAGACGTGGGACGGGGCCCGGCCGGAACGGCACGGGACGTACGGGGGATGAGCGGGCGTCAGGCGGTACGGCGCGCGGCGGGTGTCGGTCCGTCAGACGTCCGCGGGTTGGTCCGCCGCTGCCGGCGGTGCCGGTTCGGCGCCGTCGGTCTCCCGGGCGTCCTCGGCGGCCAGGAGTTCGTTCAGCACCTGGAGGGCGCCGCTGATGCGGAGCAGGGTCTGCTGGACGTCGGTCTGCCGGGCCTCCAGCTCGGCGAGCATCCGCTTCCCTTCTGCGAACTCGGTCTCCAGTTCGGATACGCGCTTTTCTATTTCGGCTCTCATGCCGGTCTTCCTTCACAGAGTCCGTGGTCAGTCCGAAGCCAGGGGCTTGAGAACCCAGCGGCGGTGCTCGGCGGAAAGCTGGGAACGTGAGAAAACGTAGTGATTCTGGCCCGTCGTCGAATCGGCGGCATAGGCGTACTCATGAAGGCGGGAGCTGAAGAGTTCGACGTTCAATTCCCCCGCGGCGAGTCTCTTCAGCACGGCCAGTTCGGCCTCGCCGATGGTGACCGATCCGATGGCCAGTTGTGATGCGGCGACCCGGGCCGCATGGATGTCGCTGTACGTGCTGCTGGCCAAGTCGCCGTACTTGAAGTGGAACCCGTCTTTCCGCACCTCCAGCCTGTGCCAGTAGGTGCCACCGTGATGGAACCGGATGTTGAAGGACACCGGGGTGGGGGAGGACGGACCGGCCTGGAACAACTCCATGAAGAGGTATTTGTTGTCCGCGCCGGGCGGGAGCATCCGACGCAGCTGGAGGTGGCTGTTCTCAGCACTGACGGTCAGTCTGTGCGAGGCATCGTCGGTACCGACGCCGACATTGCCGGACGCCTGGACGGTGAGCCGGGCCGCCTGGCTGGTGACGAGGGTCAGCGGGCTGTCGGTCGCGGTACCCACGACCATGCCCGGCTTCGCGCCGAACACCTCCTGATCGTTCGCCTGGACGCGCGCGTCCACCGTCGCGGTCCGCACGGACAGCTTGGTGCTCCCGGAACCCATGACGTCGACGACCCTGCCCCACCCCGCGGTGCCCGCCGGGGCGGTGGCACCGACACCCACATGGCCGTCGGCGGTGACACTGAGCCGGGCCGCGTTGCCGGTGACCAGGGTCAGCGGGCTGGCGGACACGGTGCCCACGGCCATGCCCGGCAGCGCGCCGAACGCACCTCTCTCGTGCGCCGCCACGCGCCCCTCGATGTTCGCGGTCCGCACCGACAGCTTGGTTCTCTCGGCGCCCACCAGGTCGAGGACCCGGTCCCATCCGCCCTGGTTCGTCGGCGCGGTGGTGCCGATGCCGACATCGCCGCCCGGGGAGACGAAGAGCCTCGTCGTGCCGTCCTCGCCGTCGTCGGGACCGTGGGTCCTGACGTGCAGGCCCACTCTCGCGACCGGCCGTCGGTCGTACTCCAGGGAGTAGCCCTCGTGGTCGTCCTCCGACCCGGCCCGCAGCCGGATCCCGCTGCGGTGTCCGTCGCCGCCCGCCACCTTGAACGTCAGGTGCCGGTCCCGCGGGCCGTAGTCGCCGATGTCCAGGTCGCTGCCGGGGGCGGTGGTGCCGATGCCGAGCGCGCCCGCCACGGACAGGGTGGAGCGCTGTGCCGCGGTGAGGTCCACCACGACCTGGTCGTTCGCGACCGCGAGCCGGGTGAGCAGCACCGTGTGCTCGTCCAGGTCGCGCGGGGCGTCGTCCGGGGCGACCGCGGTGGTGCCGTCCGGGGCCGCCACCACGATCCTGGGGCTCTCGTCCCAGCGCCGCGCCCCCGCCCCGCCGGGCGCCTCGTCGGGCGTCAGGTCCGTCGCGGTCTCCCGGTAGGCAAGGTGCACCTCGATGCCCTGCTGGTCGGCGAAGTCCTCGTCGAGTTGCAGGGTCGTGTCGGCGGCCAGGACGAGGTGGCGGCCCAGCGCGTCCACCGCCATGCCGGCGGCCACGGTGATCCGGCGCTCGGCGTCCGCGGTCACCGTCAGGCCGGTGGTGACGCCGGTGAGCCGCAGCAGCCGGCTCTGCCGGCGCTCGCGGTCGAGGTGGAACCTCTGTTCGTCGATGAAGTCCTGTTCTTGCAGGAACTGCCCGTCGAAGAAGCGGACGCGCTTCGGTACGACGTCGGGTTGGCTGTAGTCAGCCATCGTGCTTCCTCCGGATGTCAGGGTGTGTCGCTCGTGCCGAGCTGGGTGTTCCTTCCGAGGAGGAGCGGCTTCGGCTCGCCGCCCTCGCGTGCGATCAGTTCCTCGGAGACCAGCCGCATCGTGGGCACCACGACCTTGAGCGCGTAGAAGGTGTGCGCCGGCTTCTCCCGGTCGATGATCGCCCTGGCGACCTCCTGGACACGGCGCAGCTCCGAGGGGTCGGCCTTTCTGAGCGTCAGCCGGACCTGGAAGTAGTGGGCGGGCGTCTCGAAGTCGTCGACGACGACCACGTCGTCACGGGCGACGCCGCCGTCCCTGGGCCACAGGTAGATCTCCAGCATTCGGCGCAGTCCGGCCAGGGTTCCCCGTTGCCGGTACAGCGGCACGATCTCGCTGATGAACCCGCGCTTGACGTCCGGGGACCAGTCCGCGCGCAGGCTCAGGCCGACCCACCCGGCCAGCCAGGGCAGGAAGTCCTCGCGGGCGGTCAGCGGGTCGACGTGGTCGGCGGAGCCGACGATGAGCTGTTCGAGGCCCGTGACCCCCTCGGCGTCGTCACGGCCGGTCAGTACGGCCTCGAAGGCCAGCAGGAACCGGCCGGCGAACGGGTCCTCCCGGAACAGCGGCGGCAGGTGGTCGAGATAGCGGCTCATCCCGGAAGCCTCCAGGTCGACGAGTACGTTCTGCCGTAGTTGCCGTACGCCGTCAGGTCCACCCCGGTCAGCCGAGCCAGCTGGTGGGAGCCGAGTGCGACGTGGTCCACTCCGGCTTCGGCGTCGACACCCGCGCCCACAGGCGTGAGGCGGACGTTCTCCACGTAGTCGGTCGACGGTGACTGTTCGAGCACGCCGTAGACCTCGGAGGGGTACGCGCTCTGCCCGAAGCGCCGACCGTCGCGGGCGTCACCGCCGACGAACGGGTCGTAGAAGTTCCGGAGCCGGTCGAGCGCGTCGGCGAGGGCGAGTTCCGGTACGGCGTCCTCGCGCAGTGCCAGGTCGGCGGCGACCGTGAGGTCGACGTACTCCGGGCCGACCACATGGTGACGGACCGTCAGGATTCGCCGGGGGTCGAGGAATTCGTGCAGGGCGGTGGTCAGTGCCTCGGTGGGCAGCGGGTGCGCACCGCCTTCCCCGCCCGGCTCGGGCAGGACGACGACGCTGACGTGCGCCGGAGCGGGCACGTCCGGGCCGGAGTCCGCCAGGTTCCGGCCCGGTACGCACCGCACCCGCCGTACCGCGGGCAGTCCGGCCGCCTGCGGCTGCTCGGGCCAGACCGCGCGGACCAGGTACTCGTAGTCGTCCGCGGTGGCGGCCCGGTGGCGCTCGTGCAGCGTGGCCACGCTCTGGCGTACGGCCGTGTCGAGATCGCCGCTGCTCGGCGGCTCCCACCGGGAACCGCCGAGCAGCCGCAGAAACTTCAGGGTGTGGCTCGGTGGCAGCTGGTCGACCTGGTACAGCTGCATCTCGGTCAGCCAGGCCAGCAGTTCGACGAGGACGATGCCGGGGTCGCCGGGGTTGTGGTCGGTCCACTCCGGCAGGAGGACGGGGATGAGGGCCCGTGCCTCGCCGACCAGGTCGTCGAAGTCGAGGTCGTCGAGGTCGGGCAGCTCGATCGGCACGGAACTCCTCACTCTCCCAGGGTCACGGTGATCCGGTGGGCGCCGGAGTACACCAGCGCCCGCTCCAGCCATCGGGTCAGGTCCTCGGCCACCGGCTCGCTCGCGAGTTCCGCCAGCGAGCGGCCGAGCACCGCCTCCAGCCGTTCACCGAGTTCGTCGGAGTGGGCCACCGTCGTCACCGTGAGCGCGGGGACGTGGTCGACACCGTCGACGGCGCCGATCAGCGCGTACAGGTCGGAGCGGTGCGGTTTGCGGCCGAAGGCCCAGCCGGTGCCGTCCGGTCCCCCGGTCAGCGGGTGCAGGAAGCGCTCCAGGATCTGCTCGACGCGTCCGCCGAGCAGACCGGCGGTGTCCGGGGAGGAGGCCACCACCGTCGCGGTGACGGTCACCTCGATCCACTCCGGGCCCGCGACCCACAGTCCGGTGGTCGGGCCGCAGCGGTCCCGCAGGTACTCCTCGACCCGGCGCAGCAGTCCCAGGCCCGGTATCGGACGGGACGCGCCGGAGTGCGGGACCACGACGATCCCGACGTCGCCGGCGTCCGCCTCCGCCTCCGTGTGCTCGTCCCTGGGTTGCTCGGTCGCCGGGTCGAACCAGAGGGCGAACGGGTCGAACCGGCCGGGCAGCACCGCCCGGACCCGGGCCACCTCGGCGGAGGACTCGAACGCGAGGTCCTCGAAGTCCGCGGCCGTGACGGCCCGGTCGCGGTGGCGCAGCGACCTCGGCCCCCTGGCACGCACCCGCTCCAGCGGCTCCCACCCGCTGCCGCCGGAGGCGGGCTCGTGATGGGTGACCGAGTCGATGGACGGGATGGCGGACTTCAGCGTCACGACGGTTCCGGCGGCGCGGTTGCCCTGCTCGCCGCCGCCCGTGCGGTAGGTGACCCGGATGTTGTTCTGCCCGGCCGGCGGCACCCGGCCGGCCCGGCCGTCGCCGAAGGCGATCTCTCCGGTCCTGGGGTCGACGGTGTAGTGGCGGTCGCCGGGGCCGGAGCGGTGGAAGTCGGTCACCGCGTGCCATCGCACCCAGACGTCCCCGGTGTCCTCGACGACCGTCACTGCGTCGACGCCCTCGGTCTCCGTCAGTACGGCTTCCTCAGCCGCCGAAGGGCGCTCCGGCTCCCGTACGACCAGGCGCTGACCGGGCAGGACCGGGCTCTGCGCGGTGGTGAGCCGCCGGCCCGCCTCGGCGGTGCCCGATCCGAGGATCTCGTCGGTGACGGTGACGGCCTGGGTCGCCCAGGTCGTGTTGGGAAGGATCCGGCGGACTCGCGGGGGGACCGGGAAGGTCCCGTGCCGCAGCCGCAGGCGCAGCCAGCACCGGCGCTGTCCGAGGTGTTCCCTGGCGGTGAGGTCCGCCGGTCCGACGAACCGCACCATGCCCCGGTCGGTCAGGGCGGCGGTCTCGTCGACCGCGGCCAGTGGCCGCCAGCCGTCGGGGCCGCTGTACTCCCACACCAGGTCGGCGCGGTCGGCCGCCTCGGTCCCGGCGAGCCGGTCGGCCGTCACCTCGTCCGGCTGCGGTGGTTCGGCCTGGAGGTAGAGCGTGACCGGCCGGTTGCCGAACGCCTGGTCGAAGCCGAGGTAGAGGGCGGGGTCCTGCTCCGGGTTCGGGGTGAAGGGGGTGACGGACCACGGCGTTTCGGGGTCCTTGTGGTGGGTGACGAGGCGGAAGTCGTTGTGCGTGACGCAGACCGGGGCCGGGACGGGCGCGGTCAGTCCCTGCCGGGAGCTCCACGACAGGGCCTTGACGACCGGTGGTGCGAGCGTGGCATCGACGGGTTCGTAGGTGCCGTCGGCGTTGCGGGTGTAGTGGGCCGGGCTGCCGTAGTCGCCGTCGACGAGACGGACGCGCAACCAGTACTCCTCGACGCCGTTCACCTCGGTGCGGGCGAAGCCCTCGGGCGGGGTGAGCACCAGGGTGGCGTCGGCCGTGAAGGCGTAGGAGGGGGATTCGGTGTCCGAGCCCTCGGCGGTGGCGGTCATGGTGCGCCAGTGGGTGCCGTCCCAGGCCTCCCACGCGGTCACCGGATTGCCGACGGTGCGCACCGGCGGGACCGGGCCGTCCGTGGCGTCGGGGCCGTTGGTCAGGGTGACGTCGAGGGTGAGGTCCGCGCCGGGGCGCACCAGGTTCGCGGGGCAGGCCAGGTAGAAGGTGTCGTTGAAGCGCGGCTGTTCCCCGAAGGGGTGGAAGTCCCGGGTCACGTCCAGCTGGGTGCCGCCCGCGAAGGCGCGCGGCGGCGCCACCGGCTCCGGGGCGGTTGCGGTCGACACGTCGATGCCGGTGACGGTGGGCAGATCCCAGTCGTGGCCCACGGTCAGCGACTCCACCTGCGGGAGGGTGGCGTACGCGCCGCCGTCCTGGACGATCTGCGCCCGGAGCCAGTGTCCGGACCGGGCCCGGAACAGCTCGGCCGGCCAGTCGGCGGGAACCCGGAAGCGGACGTCGCCGTCGCGGGTCATGGCCAGCGTGCCGTCCGTGAGGCCGGTGCCGCCGGTGCCGACCGCTTCCGCCGCCGTACTGGACTCCCCCAGCCGCCGCCAGGTGTCGCCGTCCTTGTACGCCCACTCCAGGCGCACCGGGCCGGCCGGGGCGCCGGTCTCTCCGGGGCGTGCCAGGGTGACGGCGAGCCGGACGGTCGCGCCGTGGAGGGCCACCGACGCGTCGACGCTCAGGTAGAAGAACTGGCCCTGTTCGGTCTCCCCGAACGGGAACACCCCGTCGGCGCTGTCCTGGGGCGGCCGGCTGCCGATCGCGACCGCGGCGGGCGGCAGCCCCCAGGTGCCGTGCGGCATGGGCAGGTCGAGCCGCGCGCGCAGCCAGCCGGCCGACGTGCCGTTCACGTCCTGCGGGGGCAGTTGCGGCAGACCGGAGAAGGTCACGGTCCACACGCCGTCGCCCGGGGTGCTGCCGGCCTGTACCGGCTGCCACCCGGTGCCGTCCCCGTACGACCACGAGACCGGCCATGCGGCGAGCAGCACGCTGTCCGGGGTGGCGAGGGCCAGGGTGACGTCCTTGGTGCCCTCGGCGGTCAGCACCGGGTCGCAGGCGACGAAGAACTCGTGGGGCACGGCCCGGTCTCCGGTGAACGCGACGAACGGTTCGTCGAGGGTGCCGGTCGCCTCGGCGCCGCGGTCGGCGTAGCTGTCGCGGGGGGCGTCGTCGACGAGGACGGTCACCAGCTGGGACCGGGTCACGGCCAGATCGGTCCCGGTCTCGAAGACGACCTCGTCGTCCTCGCCGTCGAGCGGGTCGGCGGCGATCTGGGTGCCGGCGGGGACGAGTGCGTCGGTCCGGCTGCGTTCGGCGAGCCGGAAGGTGAGGGGGACGCGCGCAGGCAGCGGCGGCGTCGGCTGAACGCCGATCAGGTTGAGGAAGGCGAGGTAGTCGCGTTCCGGCACCTGGTTGAGGCGCTGCACGACCAGTTCGGCGAAGCGGGCGAAGATGCCGATCAGTGCCTGGCCGGGGTCTGCGCGTCCGCCGGCGGGCGGCTGCCAGCCGCGGTCACCGGTCGCCGGGTCGGCGGGCCGCGTGTAGCGGATCGCCAGGTCGGTGGTCTGCGCGACCAGGGCCGCGCGGTCGCGGGGGTCGATGGGGGGCGGCTGTCCGGTCATGCGACGTAGAAGGGGTAGACGAGGTTGAAGCGGCTGTTGTTCGACCGCATCCGGTAGTTGATCTCGATGAGCAGGCTGTGCCGGTCCTCGGGATCGGGTGCCGCGTGGACGTCCAGGACGTCGATCCGTGGTTCCCAGCGGCTCAGTGCCTCCCGCACCGACCGGCTGACGCGTCCCGCGGTGGTCGCGTCGTTGGTGTCGAAGACGGCGTCGTGGATGCCGCAGCCGAAGTCGGGCCGCATCACGCGTTCGCCGGGCGCGGTGCCGAGGATCAGCCGGATCGACTGGCGGACCGCCTCCGGGCCGCCGGTGAGCCGTATACCCCGCCCGAGGTCTTCTGGGTGTTCGGGGTTCTCGGGTTCGAGGGCGATCGGGAACGCCCAGCCGGTGCCGAGGAAGCCACTGTCCGTCACGCCGGTCATCCGATCGTCACCGTGCCCGTGGCCACGACCGTGCCGCTGGGGAGGTCCTGTGGGTCGTTGCAGGTGGTGGCGGGGTCGCCGGCCCTGATGGCGGGTTTTCCGTTGATCTTCACCGTGGTGCTGCCGCCTTCGAGGGTGGCCGTGTTCGACGGCTGTTTCTGGAACGAGGTGCCGGGCGGCGCGGGCAGGTGCGGCGGTGTGTTCTCCGCGGTGGAACCGGCGACCGCCGCCGGCTTGCCCATGATGGTGACGTCGGCGCTCAGTCCGCCGTTGACGACCCCGGTGAACGGGTGCGGCAGCGGCGTCGGCACCGGCGGTGTCCCCGGGACCATGACGATGTGGATGTCGGTGGCCGTGACCAGGTCACCCTGTTTGGCGGCGAACTGCCCCATGAACCCTGCACCCCCCATTAGTTGATGTTGACCTGGCTGCCCTTGATGTCCAGCCGTCCGCCGGACTTGACCGCGAGCGCGGACTTGGCCTGCACGTTCACGTCGGCCTTGGAAGTGATCTCGACCCCGTTGCCGGTGAGCCGCAGCTTCCCGCCCGCGGAGATGACGACGTCCGCGTCCGCGGTGATCGTGATCCGGTTGTCCTTCGTGCTGATCACGATGCTGTTCCCGGAACTCTTGTCGACGATCTCGATGCGCTCGTCCCCCGCCGTGTCGACCAGCCGGATCACGTGCCCGCTGCGGGATCTGATCGCCCGTACGTCGTTGCGGCCGTCGCCGTTGGTGACCGGCGGCCTGTCCTTGCCGTTCCACAGCGCGCCGACGACGTAGGGCACCTCGGGGTTGCCGTGCTCGAAGGCGACGAGGACCTCGTCGCCGACCTCGGGCAGGAACCAGAAGCCGCGGCCGGCCCCGGCCATCGGCACCGCCACCCGCGCCCAGTCGGTCTCGGCGTCGTCCGCGAGCCAGGGCAGGGTCATCTTGACCCGGCCCAGACCGTCCGGGTCCCGGTTGTTGGAGACGATGCCGATCGCCACTCCCTGGAACGGCCCGTCCGCGCGGGCGGTCTCCTGGCCTGTCGGGTAGTCGAAGATCTCCGTCACGCGGCGTTCCTCCGCAGCTGGAGGGAGGTCCGGTAGTCGTCCCCCGCGGTCAGCGAATGGCTGACGGAGGTGAGGTAGTAGGCGCCGCTGAAGACGGTGCCGGCGCCCTGGATGTCGACCACCTCGCCGGCGTGCAGCCGGGGCTTCCCCTCGCACTCGGCCTCGCCGGTGATGTAGGTCAGCGCCAGGTCGTCGAACTGGCCGAGGGCCATCTGGTCGGCCCGGTCCCGGTTCGGCACCGACAGGCCCGTGCTGACCGTCGCCGCCCTGCCGAAGGCGCGCTCGGCCTCGCGGGGGCCGGTGGTGGCGCCGCCCATGGTGGTGGGCTCCCGGCCTGCGGTCACCGTGGAGACCACGGCCTGTTTGAGCGCCACGTCCCAGCCCCGCACGGAGTGCCGGCCGACCTGGGGCAGTGCGCGCAGCCGGGGTGTGAACTCGGCGATGTCGTCGCCGATGTGCAGGGTCGCCGACGGCCGGCGGCCGTGCTGCGGTGGCCGGAAGTACAGCACCTTGTGCCGTACGTGAACCTCGTACCCGATCAGCCGCGCCCGCTTCTGGAGGAACTCCAGGTCGGTCTGGTTGTTCTGCACCACGTAGTCGGGGGCGGCGCCGGTGTCGGTCACCTCCGCCCGCAGCCCCGCGTTCCGGGCCAGTTGACGGGCTATGGCGCTGTCCTTGGTGCGGGTGAAGGTCCGGGTCCGCTGGGCCCGTGCGAGCCGGTGCCGGTAGTCGTACCCGCGGACGGTCAGCGTCGGCAGCCGGTCCGTGCTGAAGGTGGGCTCCAGACCGGTGACCTCACCGCTCATCACCGGGTACAGGTCGCCGCCGTATCCGAGGGAGATCACCACCTCGGTGCCGACCGCGAAGAGCCGGGAGTCGGACCAGGGGAAGGCCAGCCGCTCGGGGTCCCAGTTGTGCAGCGTCACGGTGAACATGCTCAGCGCGTGGAGATCGTCCAGGACGGTGACCGACTCGACGTCGGCGCGGGCGTCCAGGGGCAGGGGACGGCCGTCGCAGCGGATCTCCAGGGCCGGTGCGTTTTCTTCGGCGTTCATCGCTCAGTCCTCCGCTCAGCTCACCCTGGGAATGGTCAGCATCTGGCCCGGCCGCAGTTCACGCGGGTTGACGATGCCGTTGGCGGAGGCGATGTGCCGCCAACGGCGCGGGTCCCCGTACTCGGCGGCGGCGATGCTGTGCAGCGTGTCGCCGCGCCGGACCGTCCAGGTCTTGTCCACGTCGGACGAGTGCAGTTCGCCTGCCTTCAGCTGCGCGTCGGTGACGGACTCGGCGAAGCTGCAGGAGACGGTGGCCCGTACCGGGGTGCCGTCGGGGAGGAACAGCGTGAACCGCTCGTCGAGCTTGGTGAGCACGCCGGTGAAGATCTCGGAGAAGGCCCCCCAGGAGAGCGTGCACAGCGGGGGGCGGTGCAGTTCGGTGTCGACCTCGGCGAGCTTGGCCACCCGGCCGGTCAGCGCGGTGACGTCGGTCGCGTCACCCGTCTGGAACGGGTTGGGCGGGACCACGAGCGAGGCGGCCGTGGCCCAGGCCGACGCGCCGGCCCTCGACTCGTAGGTGTCGAAGAGCAGCTCGACGGAGAGCGTCGCGGGTTGCATGGAGGAGAACTCCTGCTGCAACCCCCTGCGGGTCCACTCGCTGCCCGTGCCCGCCGTCTTGGGCGCCTGCCAGGAGACCGATCGGGACCGGCTGATCTCGCGCGGGTTGAACAGCGCCTTGATCGGACCGTTCTCCTTGAAGTCCGTTCCGTCGTGGGAGATGGTCAGCTTCTGCAGACCGCCACCGCCGGGGCCGACGCCGAGCAGGGTGCTCGCCAGGGCCGCCTTGTTGAGGGTCATCGTCGTACCCCCCGGCGTTCGGCCTCGACGGCCAGCCTGCGCACGATGCGCTGGTGCACCTGGTCCGTGATGTGTGCGACGTCCACCTGCGGGGCCTCCGGGCGGAGTGACGGTGGCATGCCGTGGTCGGCACGCGGTGGGTGGCTTCCGGAGCTGTCGGAGCCGGTGTGTGCGGGCGCCGAGGTGTGCGGGGGGCCCGGGAGGACAGGCAGCGGCGGCGCGCCGGGCGCCTGCCACTCGGCCGCCGTGCCGGGTGACGGCCGGTCGTGCGGAGTGGTACCGGCCACGGCCAGAGGCAGGGTCGGCGCGGGTTGTGCCTGCGGTCGGCGCGGGGCGACCGCCTCGGGGGGCGCCGCCAGGGGTCCGGGAGCGGACGGCGCGGAGTACGACGTAGGTGCCCGGTGGGCGACGACGGTGGGGACGGTGGTCGGGGCGGGCGGTACCCGGTGCGGGTCGTCGGCGGGGCGGGGCCGGACGGCCGGAGCCGCTGTCAGGGCCGATGCCTCGGAGTCTCTCCCCGGGTGTGCCGAGGGCGCGGCGGGGTGGGACGCCACCGGAGCACCGGGGCCGCGCCCCGGGGCCGCCGGAAGGTACGCCATCACCGGGCCGTGCCCCTGAACGGGCGGCTTCGTCCGGGCGGTGGGACCCGAGAGGTCCGCGTGCGCCGGGCCGAGCGCCCCGGTCCCGCCCCGCTTCGCGAGCGGGCCCGGCATGCGGGGTGCCGGCGCATGCCCGGATCCCGCACCGGCGGGCGGACGTGCCGGGGAGGCCGGTGGTGCGGCGGCCTTGCGTTGGATCGTCGGCGTCCCCTTCACGGACGGCGACGACGAGGAGCGCTTGAGTGAGCCGCCGCTGCCGGGCGGGGCCGGAGTACGTACGGCGTCCCCCGCGTTCCCCGCGTTCCCCACGTCCGCCCCCGTCCGGGCGGCCGGGCGGGCCGACGCCATCGGGCCGTCCTCGGGCGCCGACGCGGGGCGCGCCGAGACGACCGGCGCGGGCCTGGCGGGCGCCGCCGAGCCGGGTCCTGCCGCGCCCGCCCCCGCCGCAGGAGGCCCGGACGGCCCCGGCAGCGCGGGCCGCGCGTACACGATGGGCTCCGTCGAACCGGCGTGCTGCGGAACCGGGTCGACGTACCGTGAGGGCAGTTCGGCCAGGGGGAGCCCGGGCGTCATGTCGCCGTGCCGGGTGAGGACGGTCCGCGCCTGGCCGGGGTCGGTCACCCCGGGTCGCAGCGCCCGCCGCGACAGCCGGTGGACCAGCGTCGGGTCGAAGCTCGTGTCGTCGTGCATCTCGGACTTCCTGTCGGCGGTGCCCGGTCAGCGGGCCATGTCGGCTATGCCGTGGCCCAGTGCGAGGGCCTGGCCCAGCAGCGGTTTCGTCAGTCCCTCGTGCACCAGCTCCAGGGATTCGACGCCGACCTCGTCGCTGCCGGCGGTGAAGGTCGGGCCGGTCCAGCGCACGGGCAGCGCGTTGCGGAAGTTCCACCACATCACCGGGATCTGGCGCCGGTCGAGCAGGGCGATGGTGCCGCTCTTGCGCTGGATGACACCGCGGGCGGTGTTGTCGTACCAGTTCCAGAGCGTGCTGATGGCGGTCAGGCCGTGCTTCAGCACCAGATTCGACGGACTGGCCGCGCCGGGCAGCTGGTGCGCGAAGCCGTTGACTCCGCCCTCCCGGTAGGACTGCATCTCGATCTGGCTCTCCAGGCCGCTGACCTCGGTGAAACCGCCGACCAGCAGGCCCTCGATCTCCACCGCGAAGTTGAAGGTCGGGAAGGGGTCCGGCAGGCGCAGGCCGGTCCAGTTGCCCACGGCGGCGGACGCCCAGTTCAGGCCGAGCGGAATGCCGGTCGACGTCATCGCCGTCCCCCTCCTTGTTCGTTGACACGTTCGTTGATGCGGGCGATCTCGGCGACCCAGCGCTGCCGTTCCCGGTGGTCGAGCTGCATGATGTCGTGATAAGGCCAGTGGAAGTGAAAGGCCACGTACGCTACTTCCTCGTGCAGCCGGTCAAGGGAGTAGCGCGTCATCCCCCCAGGCCGGGGGGCTCCACTTCGAACGATCCGTCGCAGTGCGGGCAGTCCACCTGGAGGCGGGCGTGCCCGTTGACGTTGATGCGCTGGTAGAAGTCCTGGAGATAGGCGAGGTCGCCCGAGTACAGGTTCTCCACGGTGTGCGTGTTGATGTACTCCAGGCTGCCCAGCCTCGTGATCACCCGGGTCAGCAGGATGATCACCAGATAACCCGGGTTCGACCGCACCCGGGGATCCTTGATCGGTTCGATCTCGTCCAGCGCGGTGGACATCCGCATGGTGCCCTCGCGGTGCACCGTGCCGTCCGGTGCGACCAGACCGTGCGGCAGGGTGAACGGGAACTCGGCCGGGCGGGCCCGGGGGGCCTCTGTGACACCGCCGCCCGCTAGCTCCACTGGTCGACCTCCATCCGTTCGCAGGCGAGGACGACCTGCTCGACGGCGATCTCGTCACTGGTCGCGTTCAGGCTGGGGCCGGTCCACGACTTCGGCCAGCACTCGAAGAGGTTCCAGGTCACCTTGGGGTTGCCCTGCTGGTCGAGCAGCGTGACCGACACGTTGTGCCGCTCGACGGTGCCCTTCATCACCCGCTGGCGCCACTCCCACAGTTTGCTGTCGTTCGTGACACCGCGGCTGAGGGTGATGTCGTTGAAGGTGTTCAGGCCCGGGATCTTCCGCGGGGCCAGGTTCGCGTCCGTGCCCTCACGGTATTCGGCCTGGTTCTGGCTGTTCTCCAGCCCGGAGCACTCCCGGAAACCGGCCCGGGTCATGCCGTCGAGCTCCACTGTGAAGTTGTAGCCGAAATAGGGGTCGACCCTGTCCACAACCGCGCCTCCTTCTCGTCGAACCTCTGGTCGATCTTCTGGCCGACCTGCTCATCGCCACTTGTCACTGCTCGTCGAAACCGTTCACGCCGCGTCGACCGTCACACCGCTCGCGCCGTGGATGACGCGCACGGTGACGAACTCGGCGGGCGCGGTCGGGGCCACACCGATCTGGGTCACCACCACCCCGGCCTCGACGGCCTCCGGGGGGTTGGTCTCGTGGTCGCACTTGACGAAGAACGCCTCGGCCGCCGTCCGGCCCTTCAGCGCGCCGCGCTGGAACAACTCGTCGAGGTACGCGGTGAGTTCACGCATGATCCGCACCCACAGCCGTACGTCGTTGGGTTCGTGGACCAGACCCGTCATGAACCGCTCGACCCACCGGCCGATGGTGCCGACCAGACGCCGGGCGCTCACGTCCCGCCAGGCCGGGTCGTCGGAGAGGGTTCGCGCGCCCCACACCCGCACACCGCGGCCGGGCAGCGCCCGCAGACAGTTCACCCCCTGCCCGTACAACTCCCCCACGCCGGAGGGAGCGAGACGCACGTGCAGGTCGACGACACCCTCGACCTCCGTGTTGGCGGGTGCCCTCTGCACACCGACCCGCTGGTCACCGGCCGAGTACACGCCGGCCACATGTCCGGAGGGCGGCAGGTGACGCAGCAGTCCGTCCCCGCCGGGCGCCCACAACCAGGGGTAGTACAGCGCCCCGAAGGAGCCGTCGGCCCCCGTCAGCTCCGCGCACTGCCGCATGACCTTCGTCGTGTCCGTCGTGGGTATGCCGTCGAGCAGGGCGAACCGGTCGCCCCTTTCCCGGCAGTGCCGCAGCAGCACCCGCTGCTGGGCGAGGACCGGTTCGAGGAAACCGTCGGTCGGCCACGGCACCGCCGTGACGATGTCGGGAGCGCACACGAGGTCGGCCTCGTCCGCCACGCCGTCCAGCGCGTCCAGCGCGGCCTGCAGCGCCGCGGCGGGCGGCTTCGACTCGTCGAGCCGTACGACGTGGCACAGGAGACCGCCGTTGTCGAAGAAGCCCCGGACCGCGTCGGCCAGGAAGCCTCCCGGTGCCGTGCCGTAGGCGGCCTCGAACTGCGGCCACAGCGTGAGCCGCGTCGGCGTACGCGGTCCGGTGGCGGCGCGGCCGAGGAAGACGGGCACCCCGGTGAGGAAGACCGGTGGCGGGGGCGGGAACACGTCCTGCCGGATGACGCCCGGTATCGGTGGCTGGGTCATGGTCTCGTCCGGTCGTCCGCGGCTACTGGATCCCGCCGGACCACTGGCTGATCCGGAACACCACGAACTCGGCCGGGCGCACCAGGGCCACGCCGATCTCGACGACCAGCTGGCCCGCGTCCCGGACCGCCGCGGGGTTGAGGGTCTCGTCGCAGTGCACGTAGAACGCGTCCTCGGGTTTGTTGCCCAGGAGCGCGCCGGATGCCCACACGGTGTTCAGGAAGGCGCCGAGGTTGCGGCGGATCTTCGACCACAGTTCCGGCGCGTTCGGCTCGTAGACCGCCCACCGGGTGCCCTCGTCGATCGACTCGCGCAGGAAGTTGAACACCCTGCGGGAGCTGATGTAGCGCCATTCGGCCTGCGACGCGCCCGCCATCGTGCGGGCGCCCCAGACGGTTATGTTTCCGTCGAACTTGCGGATCACGTTGATGCCATGGGGGTTGAGCCCGGCCTGGCCCTGTTTGCCGACCAGCGTCTCAAGACCCAGCGCGCCGCGGATCACCTCGTTGGCCGGCGCCTTGTGCACGCCCCGTTCGGTGTCGACGCGGGCGTAGACCCCGGCGAGGTGGCCGCTCGGCGGCTGATACACCGGGTTGCCGGCCGCGTCCTTCGCACCGACGTCGATCCACGGGTAGTAGATCGCCCCGTAGCTGCTGTCGCGGGTGCCGCCCTGGATCTTCTCCTTGGTCAGCTCGGTGGTCCGCCGGCCGTCGAGGATAGCGAAGCGGTCCTGGAGGTACGGGTTCTCGCAGTGGTCCAGGATGGCGCCCTGCACTGCGTCACTCACCGCGCCGGGGATCGCGACCAGGGCGATCTCGTCGCGGGCGGTGAACGTGTCCAGCGCGGCGATCAACCTCGCGTCCAGCTGCTCCGCGCTGGTGGCGGCGACCGTACCGGCGTCGGGATCGGCACCCGCATCGGGATCGATACCGGCATCGCCCTCGGCGTCGGGCGCGACCCGGGTGATCCAGCAGCGCGCGCCGCCGTTGTTGAAGAAGCCGTAGACCGCGTGGGCGAGCGTGCTGTTGCCGGACTGGATATCGCCGAACAGGGTCTTGAAGGTCTCCCAGCCGTCCACGAGCTGGGCCACTCCGGCAGGGGCCACCGTGGCGAAGTCGGTGGGCTCGGGGGTGGTGCCGTCTGCCTTCAGCCCGGACCTGCCGGGGAGCAGCGGCATCGTGACCGTGTCGGCCACGACGCCCACGAAGCCCGCGGTGTTGGTTCCCACCCCGGCGATCGGCTTGATCGCCGAAGGGACCTCTTCGACGTACACGCCAGGCGCTAGATACTGCGGCATGTGCGGGATCTCCCCCTCGTCATGACTTGTGGTCGACGCCGTGGCCGACCCGGACGACCCTCTCGGTCACCACGGGTCCGACGTCGGTGGATTCAAAGACGTCGACGCTGAGCGTGACGCTGTAGTGCAGGATCGCCTTGGGCCGTCCGCCCATGGCCTGCCAGAACTCGCCGATGCCCTGCAACTGGCTCTCGGCGGTGACCCTGGCCGGCAGCGGAGCCGGCTGCTCGGCCAACTCGCCCCGCAGATAGCTCGCGGGGATCTCCCGGTGGCGCAGCAGCACCTTCATCACCGCGCCGAGCAGACGGTGTTCGTCCTGCGCCGGGTTGGGCGCGCTCTCGTTCGGCCAGGCGGTGACCAGATAGGAGCACAGGACCCGCGCCGGTGCGCGCTTGCGCGTGACCATCCCGGACTCCTGCCGCGTGTTGTCCCACTGGTTGGTGCGCAGTTCGTGGTTCTCCCGCACGTCGTACAGGAAGAACGCGACCGCCGGCAGGGTGACACCGGAGGGCGGGAACTGGTCGTCCGGGGTGGCGAAGCTGACGGTGATGCCGGACAGCGGCAGTTCGGCCTCGACGAGCGCGGCGAGGGTCGCGTCCAGATCCTGGAACATTGCTTCTCCTCGCCTTGCCGCCGTGCCGAACAACTCGGAACAGTAGGTCTACACGCCCCGCGTCCCCCGACCGTCTGCCGAAGCGTCTCTCCGTGCGCCTCGGCGCGGCGGGGACTACGGTGCGGTGGCGTGGCAGTCGGCGTGGAAGGCACCACCAGGGTGCACGCCGCACTGCGACCGACAGACGTCAGGAGCACGCGGCGGAAGGAGGGCGCTGGCAGTCCGCCACCGCATGTCGTCGGCGCTCACGCGGCGAGAGGAGCCGACAGACCGCCTCGACGGAAACGGATACGCCCTGCGGTGCCACACCCGTCCCCGCGGCGACGCCAAAGCCGCGGACCGGGTGGGTGATTCGAGGTTCTCACCGGCGGAGGGTGGTGTACGGCGTGACAGTCACGGAACGGCACAGCGGGGTACGCACCGGAATCGGGCGCGGCCGGTGGGTGTTCGCGCGCCGGGCACGGCGCCGTGTCGCATCGGGGTCCGACCGACGCCGCCGTCGGGGCGGCCCGGTTGCCCCGCACCTCCCCTTATTCGGATCGCAGAATTCGGCTTCCGTATGCGATCTCCGCTGCGATATCGGCTTCAGTGGGCCGATGCCACTCACCACCGCCATGAGCAGCCAGGAGGTCGATGATGGCTTCACTGATGTCAATTCGAAGGTATTCGACACCTTCGGTTTCCGCGTAGGGGGCGTACTTTCCTCTGCCGATATCCCCGTGGAATCTGTAGATCCGGCGGTCCCCCAGCCCCCGCCACTCGTAGAGGTACACGTCCATTCCGAGCAGTTCGGCCGTGCGAGCAGCCGTCTCCTCGCGGTGATACCCCGGACGGAACGAGCACCCCATGATGTCACCCAGCCGTTCGGCCACCTGCCCGAGTGGCTGGAGGACATCGGACCGGACGGAAAATCTGAGCAGGTGCAGTGGCCGCATCTCTCGCTCACTCTCTGGTTAGCCTACGGATGCTTTTCACGCAGTACGATATCCGTATCTTCCCTTATCTCCCTGAGGACGCCGTCCCGCAGGCGCCCATTCAGCGCGCCGGCCAGCTTTCCACCTACCGCCTTCCCCAGTTGTATGAGGTCATTGAGATGCGGCTTCACGTCCTGCGGGAATGCCTTTTCCTTGTCCCACTTTTCCGGATTTTCTTTCATGACTTTTCCCTTTACTTCTTCCCACTTGGCCGGATGCACCACAAACAGGTCGACATCGAAATGGTCGACGTTGAATGCCGTCCGCCCCTTGTGCGGACCGCGGTTCCCCCGCTTCAGGCTGCCCAGGTACTCCAGAGGCTGGCCAAGGTACCTCTCGCCCTCGAGCACGCCGTCAATGATCTTCTTGGTGTCCGTGTAATCCTTCTTCCAGGCAGCCTCGCCTTTTTCAGCGAGCATCCGCCCGAGGTCACCCTTGTTGAGGTCTTCCCCCCCGAAGCCCTCGAGACCCTTATTTCGGGCCCATTCACTGATCCTACCTTTCATACCAGTGAGGCCTTCCAGCAAGTTGCTCACACCGCTCGCCGCCCGGGCCGTCTCGTCGACACCGAGCGTCTTTCCCTCGTCCTCTCGGTGCGGGAACGCGGCTTTGAAGACCTCCTTGTAGCTCTTTATACTGCCCTTCTGGAATTCAATGACATCATTGAGCAATTCTTCTTCAAATTCTGTGCGCGCCGTCTTGTCATCGATCGACTTGATGTAGGCCTTGAAGTACTCGATTTCGTTGTACGCACGGGTGAATTCGTCGCCGCGCGGCATGAGATTCGGCTTCTTCTTCGGCGCCCTCTGCGCCCTGAGGCCATCGTCGCGCCGCACCGTGGCCTTCGACGCGCCGCCGACCCGCGGACCGGCAGCGCCCTGCTGAACGGTGTGCGTCAGCTCATGGCCCAACAAAGCATCGCCCTGAGCGCTACCCGGCCGGTACTCGCTTCGCCTGACGAACACATCCGCGCCCACCGTGAACGCCCGCGACCCCAACGCGTCGTTGAGCCGATCCGACTCTGCGTCCACGTGCAGCCGCACCGAACCGAAATCCGCCCCGGTCGCCCTCTCCATCCGCGCCCGCACACCCCTCGGCACGGCCTGACCGCCGCCGCGCGCCCGCTCCACCGCCTGGGTGACCGAGGGATCCGCCGCGCCACCTTCGGCATGCGGCACCTGCCGGACCGCCTCCGGAACCCGCTGCGCCGACACGGACGGTGTTGCGCCCATCGCCAGACGCGAGACCCTGTCGGCCTCGCGCTCCAGCGGATCGTCGACCGGGCCGACGTTCAGCTTGGCCTGGATGATGCCCTGCGCCCGCCGGTTTCCGTACCGGCGCTGCAGATGCAGCAACCCGTCGCCGGGGCGTGCGGGTCGGCGCCCCGGCGACACGGGGCCCTCGGCTGCGACGGTGGCCGGTGCCTTCGGCACCGATGTGGCCTCACTCTGAGGGGAACGCATGTGAAGCATCCTTTCCAGCAGTGGTACCGGTACCGAGCTCTCCGGTGGTCAGGATCTTGCCCATCTTCTGGTACTCGCGCCGTGTGGCCCGAAGCAGATGACCCATCGTCACCACCCCGCCGTCCGCGGCGGCGAGGAAGGCGCCCGCGAGGGCGATGTTGCGGATGTTGCCACCGGGCAGGTCGATCTGCCGGGCGAGCAGGTCCGGGTCGACACTCCCGTCCAGGGGAGCGTCCTTGGGCCAGACCTGCTCCCAGATGCGGCGGCGCTCCTCGACGCCGGGGACGGGGAAGTCGATGGTGGCGTGCAGGCGGCGGATGAACGCGTCGTCGAGGTTCTTGCGCAGGTTGGTGGCCAGGACGACGACCCCCTCGTGCTGCTCCATCCGCTGCAACAGGTAGCTGGTCTCCAGGTTGGCGTACTTGTCGTGCGCGTCGCGGACCTGGGAGCGCTTGCCGAACATCGCGTCGGCCTCGTCGAAGAAGAGCACCGCGTTGCTGGTGGCGGCCTCGGCGAAGATCCGGGAGAGGTTCTTCTCGGTCTCGCCGATGTACTTGCTCACCACGGTCGACAGGTCGATCTTGTAGAGGTCCAGGCCGAGTTCGTGGGCCAGGACGTCGGCGGCCATGGTCTTGCCGGTGCCGGACGGACCGGCGAACAGCACGGCCAGGCCCCGGCCGTTGGCCAGTTTGCGCTCGAAGCCCCAGGACTCGTACACCAGGGCCCGGTAGCGCACCTGATCGGCGACCTCTCGTAACTGCTCCATCCGGTCGGCCGGCAGCACGATGTCGTCCCAGCCGTAGTGCGGCGTGATCTGCTGGGCCAGTTCGGCCAGTTTGCGGTTGGACTGCAACCGGCACGCCGCGTACAGGTCGTCCTGGGTCATCCGGGGCGCCTCGGGTGCGCGGGCGTGTGCCAGGTTGCGGGCGGTCGCCGCGGCGTCATGGATCTGACCGCCGCTCAGCCGGAACTTCCCGGAGACCGCGGCCAGATCCAGCACCACCCGGTTCGTCCCGTCGAGCCCGTCGAGCGCAGATTCCCAGAGGCGGAGCCGCTCCGCATAGCCCGGAGCGGGGAACTCCAGCCGTACGAAGGTCATGCCCTGCGGCGGGTCGGCCGGCTCCCACGCGGTGTCGCCCGCCAGGAACGCCGGGCCGGGATGGGTCGCCAGCGTGGACAGCAGCAACGAAAGCCGGGGGCGGGCCTGTTCACCGAGGAGGGCATCGGCATTCTCCCAGTACATGACCCCGCCCTGCAGCCGCGCCTCCCGGTCGACAAGGGCGACCAGGGCCGTGAACTCCTCCATCGGGCGTTCCGCGAGCAGTTCCGTGGACACCACCAGCAGCGGGGCGTTCCAGCGCCGGGCGCAGGCGGCAGCGGCACTCTGCTTGCCGACGCCGTATGAGCCCTGGCAGTAGACCACGAGGCGGTCGTCGGCGTGCTCGCCCAGCCGGGCCAGTGACGCGCCGAACTCCGGGGGGAAGTGCAGGTCTTCAGGTGTGCCGGCCGGTGCGACCGGCCGCGCGTACGGCCGCAGTCGGTCGGCCGGATCATCGTCCTCCAGCAGGAACCCGGCGACCCGCGGATCCAGCCGGACGCTGTTGCCCAGCAGGGAGTGCGCCGGCGTCGCGGAGTCCTCCGCGAGCGTGATCAGACGGTGTCGGAGCAGCGGCGCCGACGGCGCGAACCGGGTCCGTGCGACGGCCCGCGCCGCAGGGTCGGAGCACAGGATGTCCAGGGCGAGGCCGACCGTCGGCAGCCGCCGGGTCAGGTCGTCGTGCAGATAGCCGTACAGCCGCTCGTAGCGGCGGTCCATCTCCGGGGCGAGGCACATCACGACGATGTCTATGTCCACGGGGTGCAGTTCGAACAGCCCGGCCAGGGCCACGAGCCGCAGGTTCACACCCCCGCGCAGGCTCAGCGTCACGCGTTCGGCGATCTCCGCCGACAGCCTGTCCAGCTCCGCTTCGGATTCCGGGTCCCCGGCCGCGGGTGGGGTGCCGAGCGTGCCGTCCAGCAGCGCGTCCGCCTCGGTGTCCGTGACGTACAGCGCGGAGAGTTCGCCGGCGGGCTCGCGGTGGGAGCGGCGGGCCTGTCCGACCTGTCTGCGCAGAAGCAGATCGAGCCGAGCGAACTCGGCCAACAGGTGCTCCGTCGAGTCGGCATAGCTCGCACCGCCCATATCGCCCCGCCCCTCGTTCCGGTGGTCCCTGGTCGGTCTTCGCCTCTGGTCCGGCATGCTGCTCGGAGTCCGGCTGTCGTGGCCGGACGAGCCGGACGGGCCTGACGAACCTGACCGGCCGGACGGGCCTGACGGGCCTGACGGGCCTGACGGGCCTGACGGGCCTGACGGGCCTGACGGGCCTGACGGGCCGATCGACTGTAGCCGGGCAGGATCGACCGGCGCGGTCTCACTCCGAGATGACTGCCGTTGCGTCGGAATCGCGCTGGTGGGCAACGGCTCCGGCCGCTCAGGGGAGCCGTCGGATCCGACCGAGCCTCGCACCTCGTACGTCGGCCGTGCGGCCACCGCCCCCCGGACACCGCCCGGCAGGATGTCCTCGGCCCGGTCGGCCCGGATGTGCTCGTAGAGGACCGTGGTGTCCGCCGACGGCCCCACCCCGAACTCCTGGCTCACCACCGAGGTGCACCGCTCGTACTGGCGGAGCGCGGCCGTGCGGTCACCGGCGGCGTAGTGCAGCCGCATCAGCTGCCGGTGGGTGTGCTCCCTGGCCGCGTCGTGACGCAGGACGGCCTGCCCGAAGCCGACCCCCCTCGCATAGAGTCCGCGTGCCTCGCAGTGGCCCATCAACTGGTCCAGCATGGCCAGATGGGCGTGTCTCAGGCGGTCCCGCTCGTGGTCGCACCACTCGTGGTACCAGGTGGCCAACAGATCGCCGCGGTAGAGGCCGAGCGCGTATTCCACCATGTGCGCCTGATCGTCGGAGAGGGCGTGACCGGGCGTGTCACGGACCTTCGCGTAACTCTCCTCGAACGCGTCCACGTCCAGCCAGCAGGACGCGGCCGGGTTGATCCGGACGCGGTGGGGATCGACGACGACGAGTTCGCGTGCCGCGTCTCCCGCCTCACCTGCATCGCCGTGCTCGTTCGACCGGTCCTGCATGGCTGTGTTGAGCCGCCACAGAGTCTGACGCAAGTACTTTCGGGCGGCGCCGGGCTCGAAGTCCGGCCACAGCAGCTCCGAGACCGCTTCACGGGTGTGCATGCGGTCGCGGTGGACCAATAAGTAGCCGAGCAGTTCAAGGGCCTTGCCCGGCGGGGCCGTCAGGGGTCGGCCCCTGCGCCGAAGCTCCACCTCTCCGAACAGTCTCACCTGTATGCCATGCACCACGAAGCTCCCTCGAACCACGCCAGTTCTCCTTGGCCGACGCTGGGACGACGCCCGAGCCACGGCACCGATTCCGGATGCGGCGTCACCAACTCTCCTTGAATCCAAGGGGAGTTGAGATTCACACACCATATACGCGAGGCATTCGCACTTCCCGCACATTCGACAACCGCCCGCGGGTCGGCGCGGCCACCACCCGTCACCGCCGGGCCGTCACCCGCACACGGCTCGACGAGCACGCGGCTCACACCGGCCCTCCCGGGTGTCCACAACAGCGCCCCGCCCCCGTGTCATGATCAGTCATGTCCCATGACTGGTTACCCTGACTTCATGACAGGGTCCGAGTCAACCCTTCAATTCTGGAGGCCGGTCAGGGAACTTCGTGGGGCGGGAGTCATCATGGGTTGCCGGGGGGTACCACCGCCCTCGCAGAGTCGTCCGTCCCAGTGAGGAGCCCGTAGTGCCGACGCAGCCCGAGTTCGGAAGAAGGATGCGAGAGCTCCGACTGCGAGCGGGCATGTCCCAGGCCGAGCTCGCCGGACCGGGGCTCTCCGCGAGCTACGTCTCGCTGCTCGAGGGCGGCAAGCGCGTGCCGAGCCCGGAGGTCGTCGCCGAACTCGCGGAGAGACTGGGGGTTGCTCCCCGGTCTCTCCACGCGGAGGACACAGGCGCCCCGAAGCAGGAGGCGGGCGACGAAATCGCGGGCAGCGCCGGCAGATACGCTCCCGGGCGGATCGACCTCATGGAGCTGCTGTTCAGGGCGCGCAAGGAGGAAGAGGAAGGCGCCTTTGACGCGGCCGCCGAACAGCTCACCGCGGTACTGGACAGGCACGGGGACGGCCCACCCGATGACATGCTCTGGGAGGTCCGCTGGTCACTGGCCCGTGTCCACGGCAGGAACGGCCGCGTCGACGAGAGCCGGCTGCTGTTGCGGCAGCTCCTCGACGACCCGTACACCCGCTCCTCGACGGAGAGGCGGGAACGGGTCGCCCGGCACCTCGCCGAACTCAGCCTGCGCAACGGCGACCTCGTCGCCGGCCTGCGGTTCGCCCAGCTCGCGTGGACGCTCGCCGAGCCCCGGCAGGAAGCCTCCGTAGCCGTGCGCGCGGGCACCGTACTGGTGAACGCCTGCGCATGGAGCGGCCATCGACGCTGGGGGCGCGAGGTGGCCGACGCGCTCGTCGCGCGGATCTCGGACGAGGTCCCCTGGCGGCAGCGCAGCGCGGCGTACCGGGAGTCGGCCCGGCTGGGCCTGCTGACCGACGACTACGCACAGGCGCGGACCTGGTTCGAGCGCGCCCTGGAGCAGATCGACCCGCGCCAGGACATCAACGCCTGGGCGGAGGCGCAGTACTACCTGGCGATCGCCGAGTTCCTCGTCGACCAGGGCCTCGACGAGCAGGTGGACGAGCGGGTGGCCAGGGCCCGGCCGGTGATCGAGGTACTCGGCCACACGAGCATGCTGGTCCACCTGGCCGTACTCGAAGGGCACCTGGCCCTCGGACGGGGGCAGCACGACCGGGCCCGGCTGATGGCCGACGCGGCGGTGGACGCGGGAGCCTGGCCCGCCACGCACGAGGTCGGGGTGAACCTGCTGTGGACCGCGAGGATCTACCGTGCGCTGGGTGACACGTCCACCGCCGCAGCGGTGTACCGGCGAGCGGGCGAGTTGTGCGAGCAGGGCGGAGCGATGCACTTCTGCGCGTCCGCGTGGCGGGAACTCGCCGAACTGCCCGCCGCTCAGCCCCTCATGGACGCGGCGGACGGGACACGGCGACCTGGACGGAACCCGGCATCCTGACTCCCTGATGTCCCCGGTGCCATGGTGGTGTCGCTGCGCTCCCCGGAGAGGCCCCAAGGGTGACCGCCGCCCGCCGGGGGACGGGGCACCGCGCTGAACCCTCGCGGGTCGACGCAGGGACCGGTCGCGATCACCAGAACGACGTGCGGGCCGTCGCGGGTTCCTGGGAACGCACCGGCACACGGCCGGGCTGCTGCGGCCGATCACCACCCCTCACTGCAGCGGCAACCACCGCCCGCTCCACCCCGCAGCGCTGACGACCGGACTCCACCGGGCCGGAAGATCCCCCTCAGGGAACACGGCGCCTTCACCCCCGGAGGAGCCCGGCGCCCGCTCGGAACTGGTCGCCGACGACTCCGGGCGCCTCGGCAGCCCGGGAGCCCCGACCGCGCGAACATCCCCCACCTGTACGACGCCGTGGTCCTCACAGCCCTCGACAACGACGACCGGCGCATGCGGGCCCCGCCAGGTCGGACTCGGCAGTCACGCGGTCATGCCCAGACGTGCCTGTTCCTCCTCGACGATCCGGCGCGCCAGCTCGGTGTCCGACACGTCGACCGCGTCCGGGGTGGCTTCGGCCACGGCGCTGCGTCGGGCGTAGGCGTCGAACAGGCGGGTCTTGGCCTCCAGCATCCTCACCAAGCGTTCGTCCACGCCGCCGGTGGCGAGGAGGCGGTACACGCGAACCGGCCTGACCTGCCCCATACGGTGGGCTCGGGCCACCGCCTGGTGTTCGATGGTCGGCTTGATCTGGGGTTCGCAGATGACGATGACGGAGGCAGCCTGCATGTTGAGGCCGACACCCGCCGCCTGGATCTGCCCCAAGAGCACCGCGGGGCCCGCGGTGCCGGCGAAGTCGTCGACGATCTGCTGCCGCCGCCCGGCCGGGACGCTTCCGACGAGCGGGCCGAACACCGCAGTGCCGTCGGTGGTTCCGGCCGCAAGTGCTTCCTTCACCACGCCCAGTACGTCCTTGAAATTGGAGAAGACCACCGTCTTCTGCCCGTTCTCGCCGGCCTCCCGAACGATCTCCCGAAGCCGGTCCAGCTTGGCCGACTTATCGGGGCGCATGTACGCGGCCCTGCGCATCGCCATGAAGTTGCCCGCGCGCACGGCTTCGCGGTACGCCTCCTCGTCCGAGACGCTCAACTCCTCCCACTCGTCGGTCTGCTGGAGACTCGGGAGTTCCGTCAGCACGTCCTCCTGGTTGCGCCGCAGGTAGACCGGGGCCACGGCCTTGCGAAAGGCGACCGATCCGGCCAAGGCGTCCCGTTCACCCAGGGAATCCGCGACATCGCCGTCGAGCATCTGGACCAGGTTGCGGAACTCCACGACCCTGTTCTCCATCGGGGTTCCGGTCATGAAGAGGGCACGCCCGCAACGCTCCGCCCACAGGGCGACCGCCTGGGACCGCTTGGCCTTCGGGTTCTTCACGAAGTGCGCTTCGTCGACCACGAGCAGTCCGACCTCCCCGCCGCCCGGTACGGGAAATCCGCGCAGCGCATCGAACGTGGTCACCGCGACTCCGCCCCGCCCCTTCCAGTCGGCGAACGCCTCGTGCCGATCGGGGCCGTGGAGCGCCATGACAGGCAGGGCGCTGCGGGCCTCGACCTCCCGTGTCCAGTTCACCAGGACGCTCGCCGGGCAGACGACCATGAAGTGACTCTCCCCCTCGGCGGCCAGGTGCGCGAGGACGGCGATCGCCTGGATGGTCTTTCCGAGGCCCATCTCGTCGCCGAGTATCACCTTGCGCTGCGCGAGTGCGAACCGCGCGCCGAACGCCTGGTAGCCGCGCAGGGAGACCCGACGGTGCGCGTCGTCGAGGTGTTTCGTGCGTACCCGCTCGGCGATCTCGTCCGGTAGGAAACCCTCGGCGGCGGCCGTGTCCGGCGGCCGCCCGGAGATCTCGGCGAGCAGGCTGTAGTACTCCGCGGAACGGAGTTCGAAATCCACCCAGGCCGCGATGTCGGACGAAGGCCCCCGGAGCAGGTCCACCGACGCCTGGGCGAGCAGTCCGGGCAGGCCCGTCGGCTCCGCCTCGTCCACCAGCGATCGGATTTCGGTGACCGCCGCCAACGCGCGAGCCTTCTTCTCCTGGCCCGCCAGGAACATCCGGATACGTCCGGCGGCGGGCCTGGCGTCGTCGAGCAACGGACCGAGCCGTTCCGCCAGGACGGTGGCCTTGTCGACCGCACGCCGGGCGTCCGGACCCGCCTCCACCAGGACGTGCAGCGCCATGACGAGCGCGGTGGTGCTCGGTTCCGGCCGGTCCACGTCGATGTGGACGGCCACGGTCTCGTGCACGGCCTCGGAGAGCCGGCGGGCGGCGGCGAGCATCTGGTCGACGGTGCGCTGCCCGACACCGGGAATCTGCCGCAACCGGTACGGGCCGGCTTCGAGGACACTGCCCAGGGTGCGCAGTCCGCTCTTCTCGACGCTCCCCAGCCGCAGCCGCCCTTCGGTGACGTCCTGCAGCCGAACGACAGGGATGGCGTCGAGCTCCCGCTTCACCGCCGCGTCATGGATCGGCTTCAGTGCCGCCCGTACCGCCTCCACCGCCCTTCCGTGGTCACCGAGCACCGCCTGCGCCGCCTCGTCCAGTCGCGCTCCCCTCGCGACCGTGTCCCGCTCGCCCCGCCCCACGCTTCCCACCCCTCTGTCGCCCTCGCCGCATCCTCCCACCGCCGAACCGGCTCCCGACCGGCGTTCAGGGAGCCTCTCGAACAGCGGGGCACGATGGACAAGCTGCGGGAGACCGTCGTCGGCTTCGGGACCGGCAACGAGGAACTCACTCGCGAAGAGATCGAGACCGCCCGTGCACTGTCGCGCCACGACCACCGACACACCGGTGGGGCCGCCGCCTGAGGCCCGGCACCGTGCCGCTCGAAGCTCCACCACAGGTCACTGTCACGCCCCGAACTCTGTACAGAGCCGAAAGAGTGGCTGTCGGCAGTGGCAGTGCCCTGGGACTTTTCTGGGACTTCCGGCTGCATCAACGTGCATGGCCGTGAAACAGCGGAAAGGGCGTTTACCCAGGTCAACCACTCGCCCCCAGTAAGCGTGGCAGGTCACGGCGTTCACTGGTCTCTTCCGGGACATTTGATGAGCGGATGCCGCCGCACCCCCTCTGACCTGCGACTTAGCGGGTCAGAGGGGATGCGGCGGCATCTCTGGGACTTCTCTGGGACTTTGGGCCCGCGGCAGGCTACGGGCCACGTTCAACAGGTTCTGCCGACTGGCTACCACTGCGTACGGCGGACGGAATCGAGTTGATCAGGATCCTGGCCCAACGGATCCTGCAGGAACTCATCGAGGCCGAGGCCACCGCCCACATCGGTGCGGAGCCCGGCGAACACACCGAGACCCGCACGACGATGCGCAACGGGGTCCGGGACAAGGTGCCGACCACGCAGGCCGGGGACCTGGACCTGGCGATCCCCAAGGTCCGCACCGGATCCTTCTTCCCCAGCCTGCTGGAACGCCTGCGCCGCATCGACCAGGCCCTGTACGCGGTCATCATGGAGGCATACGCGCGACACCGCACTCGGCGGCCGGCCACCCATCACCCGCGTGAACAACCCTGCGAGTCAATGCACCAAGGGCTCACCACGGCTCCGGAAAGGATGCTCCGGGTCGCCCGGGCGGCTGCTCCGCTCGGAGTCTGGCTGCGGCGGGCCTGACCATCGGCGTCAATCGGAGCAGTTCGAGAAACGATCTCCATCAGGGCGGTTCCGGTAGGACATGTACCCGGCTGCCCGGGCCGGCTCCGCAAACGGGCGGCACACGAAGTCACTCGTATGACGGGCAGGGTGCCCGCACCTGGGTCACGCGGTGTTTCGCGACGCGGGCGAAGGGTGACTCCAAGAGTGACGTGAACACTACGGCCGCCCACGAGAAGTCGTCGTGGCCCCGATACCAACGGCAGCGGCGCCGCACGTGACCGTTTGGTCCCTGCTCGCCGGATGCCAGGCGTCGAGCCACGGCATTCCCAGCCACACGTCCCAGCCGAGCCCGACATCCCAGAGGCCCCATGCCCTCCTCAGCCGCCGACTCGATCCGGACTCGCCCTGCCGCTGAAGGGCCGGGCTCGGAGCAACTCGACGCGCTGATGCGCGAGCTCTCGGAGCAGCTCCCGGGGCCACGACAATCGGCCCTCCGGGACCACGTCATCCGTCAGCTGCTGCCGATGGCCCACCGTGTCGCGCGCCGCTTCCGGCACCATGGGGAGGAATTCGAGGATCTCGTGCAGGTCGCCTCCCTCGGACTGGTCAAGGCCGTCGACGGCTACGACCCCTCTCTGGGTCACGCCTTTCTGTCGTACGCACTTCCCAAGGTCACCGGTGAACTGCGGCGGCACCTGCGCGATGGCACCGCCTGTGTACGGCTGCCCCGTCCCCTCCAGGAGGCGAGCGGTCATATCTTCCGAGCCGTGGAGGAGCTCGAGCAGCAACTCCACGGGTGCTCACCCGACGCCGAGCAAATCGCTGAGCGTACGGGGCTCCAGCCGAACCGCGTTCTGTCCACACTGCGGGCGGTGCAGGAATGCCGTCCGCGTTCCCTCGACGAGTCGGCGGGACGCGACCAGGAAGCCCCCCTCTCCTGCCTCGTGGGGTCCGACGACCCCGCGCTCGGTCGCGTCGTCGACAACGTGGCCCTGGCCTCCCTGGTGAAGCGGCTACCGGAACGGGATCGCCGGGTCATCTACCTCCGCTTCTATCGGGAGCACACCCAACAGCAGATCGCGGATGGCATCGGGGTCTCCCAGATGCAGGTCTCGCGCATCCTGAGACGTTGTTGCGACCAGCTGCGCGAAGCACTCCGGACGTGCGAGCCGTTCGCCGACGATGACGGGAATGAGGAACAGGAGCCGGTCACCGGTCCGCCGACCCGACCCACGCGCCACTCTCGCGGTCGCTCTGGTACAGCTGAGCCGTTGCGTCCGGCGGAGTACGCCCGCCCGGCGGCCTTTGGGCCGGCCCCCGTGAAACCGGTCCCGGCAGCACCCGACAACGAGAGGCGGCCCGTCCCCGCCCGCGGGGGCCGACACGTGATCCGGCAGCGATCCGTACGCGTGCTGCGGCTGATTCGCCCCGGAACCGTGGGGCGACCCCCACGGGTGAGGTCGGCAGCGGCACCACTCCGCCCTTCGTCGTGCGCCGGACACCCCCGCCGCACCGCTCGGTCCCCTCCTGCCGCCGCGCGAGCATCAGGACTGCGCTCGTCGACCCTCATCTCCCGGTATGCCGGATGACCGTCTCCGTTCTTGCCGCTCTCGCCGCGGGTGCCTGTTTCGCGGTGGCCGGTGTGCTCCAGCAGCGCTCGGCGAGCACACGGCCTCCCGAGGAGGCTTTGTCCTGGCGGTTGCTGTCGCATCTGCTGCGACAGCCGATGTGGTTGTCCGGTATCGGGCTCGCGATCGTGGCGTACGGGTTCCAGTCCCTCGCGCTGGCGTTCGGTCCACTCAGCCTGGTGCAGCCGCTGATCGTATGCGAGCTCGTCTTCGCCATCCCGCTGTCGGCCCGGCTGCACCGTGTCCGGCTGGGGATGCGCGAGTGGAGCGGCACCGTAGCCGTGGCGGCCGGCCTCGCCACCGCTCTGGTTACGGCCCGGCCGAGTGGCGGGGACCCGGCGACCGCTCACCTCGGTCCGTGGCTGCTGGCGTCGGGGACGGTAGCCGCCGTGGTGGCCGGTGCCCTGGTCGTGTGCGCCTACGTCGCCGGGGTGGCGCGGGCCTCCTTCATGGCCCTCGCCGCGGGTGCGGTCATGGGGTTCCAGTCGGTACTGCTGGCTGCCACGGTGGCCCGGATGCCCAGAGGGTTCGTCGCCGTCGTGTCGGCCTGGCAGACGTACGTCCTCGTCGTCGCGAGCGTCGGTGGACTGCTGTTGATCCAGAGCGCGTTCCGGGAGGGGCCGCTCGCCGCCTCGGTGACGGTGATCGACACAACCGAGCCGGTCGTGGCCGTGACCGTGGGAGCCACCTTGTTCGGCGAGACGTTGCACGGTGGATGGCCGCTCACGGCGCTCACAGTGACCGGTGTGGCCGCCACCGTCGTGGGCATCGTCTGCCTGGACACCTCACCGGCGATAGCGGCACTGCACCGGCGGGACACCCTTCGGCAGGAGTCCGCGGCGGCGCGCGGAAGAGGCGCGCGGTCGGCTCCTCCCGGCCGGTCCCGTCGCGGTTTCCGACCCTGAGCGGCGCTCAGGAACGGAGAGCGCCTGCTCGCCCACGCGTCTTGGCCGCCTCGCGCCACACGGGCAGGAGATCCTCCTCCAGCACTCGTGTCCAGGTGGGGTGCCGGGTCCGGGCTGTCCGGGCCGCCCGTCGTCCCATCGCCCGCCGTGCGTCCGGCCGGGTGAGCAGGTCCTCAAGCGCCCGGGCCCAGCCCTCCTGGGTGTCGTCCCGCACCAGGAGGCCGTCCGCTCCGGGGGCGGCCAACCACTGCCTGGTGGCGGCGCACTCCGGCAGGACCACGGGCAGGCCGCACGCCATCGCCTCGGCGACGACATTGCCGACGGTCTCGGTGTGCGAGGGCAGTGCGAAGAGGTCGCAGCCGGCGTACACCCGAGCCAGCCGCTCCTGAGGCTGCGGTCCGAGATGTGTCACGTCGGGTCCCAGCAGCCGGGTGACGAGGCCGGTCGCGGCACCGCGGCCCACGACGACCAGGTGCGGGCGGTGACCACGGTGTCTGAGGCGGGCAATGGCCTGGGCAAGGAGCTGGACCCGTTTGGAGGCGTCCACGCGACCGACGAACAGCACCAGGGGCCGGTCCAGGGGGACGCCGTGAACGCGGGCGAGCTCGTGGCGCGCTGCCGGATCGGGCCGGAACCGCTCGTGATCGACACCGCGGCGCAGCAGCGACACGCGCTCGGAACCAGTGATCGCGCCGATCTCCCGGCAGGTGTCGGACGACGAGGCGAGCACCCGGTCGCACTGACGCACCAGCCGGTCACGCCGACGCCGAGCCAGTTCCCCCACCAGGTGGGGCAGCCCGCCGACGGGGTGCTCGGTCAGCCGGGACAAGCCGGGCACCCTGCTCAGCGCCTGACGGGTGTAGGCGGAGGCGAGCGCCGGAACATCCGTGTGCAGCGACGCCACGAGACCCGCACGGGATGCCGGGTCGGCGCGGCGGGCGAGCCGGACGGCCGTCGACGCGAACGCGAAGGTGTGCGTGAGGTGCCAGACATGGTGCCCGGGCAGCAGCTCGGCGAGACGGAAGTGGTGGGGTGCGAGGTCCGTGATGTCCACGGTGCCCACGGCCCGCATGACCGGAGCGCTGCTCAGCATCGGCCGCAGCGCGACGAACCGCACTCGTGGCGAGAGTTCCTCGACGTGTTCGTGATGTCCGAGCACATAGACCGTCAGGTCGAGGCCCGCCCTGTCGTCGGCGTGCCGGGCCGCCGCCTCGGCGAACCGCTCCCAGCACTTCACATGCCCACCGGACGTATCGTTTCTGAGCAGTTCCACCAGTACCGCGACGGACAGGGCGTCCGGCGGTGCGGGGGCGGTGCCGCTCGTGTTCGGCGCGGTGATACCCATGGACGCGAAGGTACCCGCGGATGCATGGTCATCCGCCCAGCGGCGCAGGCGCCACGGCCTTTCGCCTGCCGGGTCACCGCAAACCGCCTCAGTCAGGGTTCGGCTGACACCGCCCGTGTGCCCAGGGCCCCGGTCCGACGGAGACGGGCAGAGTGCGGCCGGGAACCGCCCCGGGCGGGCCGCCGGGGTGGTGGTGCCCCGGCCGCCGTCACTCGAAAGAGCGTGATGCGGCCGGTGAATCCCGACGGCTTCCCCTGACGTCCCGCGCTGCCGCTCGGCCGGTCTTGCGCTGCCCTGGTGAAACGTGCCCGCCCGGCGTTTGGGCATCGCGGGCCCCGGTTACTCCACGCTGCCCCGTCCCCACGAACCCCGGGAGCGGCCGCAGTGGGCTGTCTCCCGGGCGTTCACCTTGGCAGCCGAGGTTCAAGCCCATGTCTCACGCGCCTCTCCGCGCCGGCACCGCCGACGTGTCACTCACCGGGATGTCGACCCCGCTGCCCGGCGCCGTGCACCGTTCCCCAGCCGACGGGGCCGAGCGCCGGAGCACGGCACTCGTGACCGGAGCGTCCTCGGGGATCGGCGCCGCCGTGACCCGAAGACTCTCCGCAGAAGGATGGTGTCTCGTCCTGAACGGGCGGGACACGGCACGCCTCCAGGAAATCGCGAAGCAGTCCCCGGCGTCGGTCTTCCCGGCGGATCTGACCCGTCCCGGCGCCGAACGGCGACTGACCCACTTCGCCCTCCAGCACGTCGATCGGGTGGATCTGCTGGTGGTCGGCGCCGGCATCGGCTGGGCCGGGGACTTCAGCTCCATGCCCCGGCCCGCCATCGAAGAGGTCGTCGAAGTCGACCTGCTGGCCCCCTTGCGGCTGGTACGGGAACTGGTTCCGCACATGGTGGCGGCCGGCTCCGGACGCGTTGTGCTCATCGGGTCCGTGGCGGGCGCGGTGGGCGTGCGGGGGGAGGCCGTGTACTCGGCGGCCAAGGCGGCGCTGGGTGCCTTCGCCGACGCCCTCCGATACGAACTGCGCGGTAGCGGCGTCGGGGTCAGCCTTGTGGTGCCGGGTGCGGTGGACACTCCGTTCTTCGCCCGGCGCGGCACCCCGTACCAGCGGTCGTGGCCCAGGCCAGTGCCGCCCGAGCGCGTGGCGGATGCCGTGTGGGCCGCGGTCTCCCGCGGTCGCGACGAGATCTACGTCCCTGGCTGGCTGCGTCTGCCCGCTCGGATTCGCGGCACGGCTCCGGCCCTTTACCGGCGCCTTGCCGCGGCGTTCGGTTGAGCGGTAGCGCGGTGGTCGCCGCGATCTCGATACGGAGGGCCCGCGCGGTTTTCCGTCGCTGATGGCGAGGGAGAGGCCGTGACTTCCGGACCAGCCCGTCCGGTCGCATGCCCCCGGGCGGCTCCCACCTACTCCGCCGCCCGAGCAGCACGCCGGGCGTCGCCGCGGGAGTGGACGTACAGCTGGCGGCGGTCGCCGACGTCCAGGTGGCGAGGCAGGGGCAGTTCGTAGCGCACCGGGCGGTGGTGGTCGGCGAACTGCCGTGCGGGGTTGTAGACACGGTTGAACTTCCACAGCATGCGGGCGAAGTTGGTCTGTCCGCGCGCGAGGTTGCCGCCCAGGACGCGCAGGGCGCCCAGCGCGGTTCGCAGCCCCAGGTGCTTGCGGTTGATGACCGCCTGGGTCTTCACCAGTTCGCGGTAGAAGACGTCCAGAGGGAGAGCGGTGGGCACCACGGCGTGCTGGATGTCGAAGAGCCGGTAATCGCGGGTGGTGAGCCTGCGGGCCTCGGTGTGCCAGATCTCGGTTCCCGGATAGGGAGTCATCACTGTCAGGTGCACGATCTCCGGAACGGACAGGGCGAACTCGCGGACGACGCGAAAACGTTCCTCGTCCCACGCGGGGTCGACGATGAGGTTGATCGCCACGCTGATGCCGAGTCGCCGTGCCACCTCCAAGGCGCGGAAGTTGTCGTCGGGGCTGACGCGCTTGCGATACAGGTCCAGTCCCTCGGCGTCGATGGCCTCCATGCCGAGGAACATGTACTTCAGACCGAGCCGGGTCCAGCGTTGGAAGACCTCCTCGTTGCGCAGCAGGACATCGCTGCGGGTCTCCAGGTAGTACCGCTTGCGGATGGCTCGGCGCTCCAGTTCGGCGGCGATGGCATGCCCGTGTTCGGGCCGGATGAAGGCGACGTCGTCGACGATGAACACGTTCGGCTCGCGGATGGAGGCCATCTCCGCCCCCGCCGCCTCGGGGGAGGCTTTGCGGTAGCTGCGGCCGTAGAAGGTCCAGGCGGAGCAGAAGGAGCAGTCCCACGGGCAGCCCCGGGTGAACTCGATCGAAGCGCACGGATCCAGTTCCCCGATGAAGTAGCGGCGCCGGTGGCGCATCAGGTCGCGCGCCGGTGCGGGGCTGTCGATGCCGTGCAGCATCTGTGGTGCGGGGCCGCGACCCGCCAGGGTGATGATCCCGGGCACATCCTGCACGCCGCCGTCCCGGACCGCGGCGAGCAGCGGAACAACGGCCGGCTCTCCCTCGCCTCGCACCACTGCGTCCACGGCCCCTTCGGCCTGTGCGAGCACGTCCTCGGCCACGAAGGACACGCTGTGCCCGCCGAAGAAGACGAAGCAGTCAGGGGCGGCCCGTTTGGCTGCGTGGGCGAGGCGGATCGCCTCGGGGATGTTGGCCAGGTAGTTCAGGGACACCCCGAGGGCGTCGGGGCGGAAGGAGGCGAACTCACGCGCGAGTTCTTTGACTCCGGTGACCTGCAGGTCCACGATCCGCACCTCATGGCCTGCGTCGCGCGCGGCACCGGCCACCCGCTCCAGGCCCAGCGGCTCCAGACGCAGGAAGATCTCCGAGTACATCAGAGCGCTCGGGTGGACGAGGAGCAGACGCATGGTCACCTCGGTGGACAGCGGGCGGGACAGCGGCCGAACGGCCGCTGTCACAGGGGTTCCACCCGGGGCGTACCGCTACCACATGTCCGTCGAACAGCCCAAGGCGTTGCCCCTCGAACGGCGGTCAGGCCCGCACTCGTCCGGCAGCTCGGCGGAGGGGACATCGCCGCACATGGCGGCGCGAGGGCTGAGAGGGACCCCGTTGCTGCGCAACGCTTCGCGAGCCAGGCGATGACTCCCAGGCACAGCGGGCCGGGCAGGGCGGCGTGTCCGTCACGGCAGAGTCCACGCTCGCTTTGGTGCCCGAGGTGACGGTGTGGTGGTCATCACCCCGCTCACGGGGGCCCAGGCGCCCTTGTGGTTGCGGGTGCGGGTGCGCCAGCCGTCGGCCTCGACGACCTTCACCCCTTCGGCCTTCAGCGGGGCCACGAGACGACTTGCGGGCATGGGGGGCCATGGGGGACCTCCAGACGTGGGACGGGGCCCGGCCGGAACGGCGCGGGACGTACGGGGACGTGTGTGCGTGGCGAGCGGATCTCAGGCGGTACGGCGCGTAGCGGGCGTCGGCCCGTCACGCGTCCGTGGCCCTGGTTGTCCGGTGCGGTGGTACCGATGCCGACATCGCCGCCCGGGGAGACGAAGAGCCTGGTCGTGCCGTCCTCGGCATCGCCGGGACCGTGGGTCCTGACATGCAGGCCCTGTCCCGCCACCGCTCGTCCGTCGTATTCCAGGGAGTAGCCCTCGTTCGCGTTCTCCGACCCGGCCCGCAGCCGGATTCCGCCGCGGTGTCCGTCGCCGCCCGCCACCTTGAACGTCAGGTGCCGGTCCCGCGGGCCGTAGTCGCCGATCTCCAGGTCGCTGCCGGGAGTGTCCGTGCCCACGCCCAGCGCGCCCGCGACCGAGAGGGTGGAGCGCTGTGCCGCGGTGAGGTCCACCGTGACCTCACCGCCCTCGGCGACCGCGAGTCGGGCCAGCAGCACCGTGGGGACACCGTCGAGGTCGGGCGAGGCGTCGTCGGGGGCGACCACGGCGGTGCCGTCCGGAGCGATCACCACGAGCCTCGGGCTCTCGTCCCAGCGGCGCTCGCTCGCCACCCCCTCCGTCTGCGCCACGTCCGTCGCGGTCTCCCGGTAGGCCAGGCGCACCTCGACGTCCTGCCGGCCGTCGAGGTCCCCGACCGACACGGTCGTGTCCGCGGCCAGGACGAGATGCCGGCCCAGCGCGTCCACCGCCATCCCGGCGCTCACCGTGATCGAGGACGGTCCGCCGGAGGTCACCGTCAGGCCGGCGCTGACGCCGGTGAGCCGCAGCAGCCGGCTCTGTCTGCGCTCACGGTCGAGGTGGAACTTCTGCTCGTCGATGAAGTCCTGGTCCACCAGGTACTGCCCGTCGAAGAAGCGGACGCGCTTCGGTACGACGTCGGGTTGGGTGTAGTCCGCCGTGGGGCTTCGTCCTCCGGGTTTCAGGTCAGATCGCGCGTGCCGAGCACGGTGTTCTCGCCGAGCATGAGCAACTCGCCACCGCCGGCCGCGTGCAGTTCCTCGGAGACCAGCCGCATCGTGGGCACCACGATCTTGAGCGCGTAGAAGGTGTGGGCCGGTTTCTCCCGGTCGATGATCGCCCTGGCGGTCTCCTGGACGCGGCGCAGCCGCCCGGCATCGGCGTCCTTGAGCGTCAGCCGGACCTGGAAGTAGTGGGCGGGCGTCGCGAAGTCGTCGAGGACCACCACGTCGTCGCGGATGACCTCGTCGTCCAGCGGCCGCAGGTAGATCTCCAGCCTCGCGCGGGAGCCTGGCCCGCCACGCACGAGGTCGGGGTGAACCTGCTGTGGACCGCGAGGATCTACCGTGCGCTGGGCGACACGTCCACCGCCGCCGCGGTGTACCGGCGAGCGGGCGAGTTGTGCGAGCAGGGCGGAGCGATGCACTTCTGCGCGTACGCGTGGCGGGAACTCGCCGAGCTGCCCGTCGCGCAGCCCCTCATGGACGCGGCGGACGGGACAAGGCGACCTGGACGGAACCCGGCACCCTGACTCCCTGATGCCCCGGTGCCCAGGCGGTGTCGATGCGCTCCCGGGCGAGGCCGTGAAACAGCGGAAAGGGCGTTTACACAGGTCAACCACTCGGCCCCAGCAAGCGTGGCAGGCCACGACGCTCACTGAGGCCTCATCCGCCGGAGGGCGGATCGGCGCAGGGTCAGCTCGTCACGCGGAAGGTGGCGTCGCCGCGCGCCGTCGTGGTGGTGACCGGGTCGAGCCGCAGCTGGTACGCGTAGTGGCGGATGTACCGGTCGGGGAAGTTGTACGACTGGAAGGACGACCAGCTCGCGTCGGCGAGCCCGGAGACCTGGCGGAAGGTGGCGTCCGCCGCGAACTGGGTGGTGCCGTCGTTGTAGGCCAGCTGGAAGTCGTAACCGGAGTGGCGCAGGAAGTACCCGGGGAAGTTCACCGACTCGAAGGAGACGGTGCCGGAGCCCGCCAGGCCGGTCCGCAACCGGAACCGGGAGTCCTCGACCGGGCTGACGTTCGCGTCGATACGCACGTCGAAGGCGGCGTGCCGTACGTACCGGTCCTGGAAGTTGTACGACTGGAGCCGGTTGGCGGTCGTGTCGGGCCAGCGGGCCTGGACGCGGCTCTCCTCGGCGGCCGTCAGGGTCAGGATCGAGCCGTGGCGCTTCTTGGTGCCGCCCATGGAGTAGGTTCCCGACGTCGGCAGCCGGTAGGTGCCGGCGGCGGACGGGTCGGTCGTCGTGACCGGCATGTATCCCCTCCCGGTCGCGTACTGGTCGAGGTACAGGGTCCACTCGTCACGGTCGCGGAACTTCATCCACATCGGGCCTTCGACCTGGGAGCCCGTCAGGCCGATGCCGGAGAGGTTGCCGAGGGCGGTCCATGTGCCCAGGATCGAGTTGCTGCCTTCGAGCGTGATCTGGCCGTCGCCGGAGGCCCGTACATAGCGGTAGCCGCCGACTCCGGGCGGGAGCTCGACGATCTGGGTGTCGATGATTTCCTGGGTGCCGGGCCGCTCGATGTAGACCTGCGGGGTCGTGATGGTGCGGAAGTCGGTGGTGCGCGCGTAGTAGATGCGGTGCTTCGTCACGCCGTCCAGGGGCTTGTTCGTCGCCCAGTACAGGACGTAGTCGTTGGTGGCCGGGTTCCAGATCGCCTCCGGCGCCCACGCGTTGCGCCCGTCGGGGATCGCGCCCGCGACGTTCAGCAACCACGGCTGCGACCAGGTGACCAGGTCCGTCGACTCCCAGACCACGAGATTGCGGCTGCCGTTGTTGATGGAGTCGCTCCACGACTGTCCGCAGCCGATGCACAGGTCGGTCGCGATGATCCAGTACCGGCTGCCGTCAGGGGAGCGGACCAGTGCGGGGTCGCGCACGCCACGGGTACCGACAGTGGAGCGCAGGGCCGTCCCACCGCCGTTGAGGTCGCTCCAGTTGCGGCCGTCCGAGCTGTGCGAGAAGTGGATCTGCTGACCGGTCGCCCCCTCCCCGATGAAGTGCGTCATCAGGTAGCCGGGGTCGGCGGCGACGGCCCGCTGCGGTGTGATCACGGCTTGGCCCGTGAGGAGGAGGCAGGCTGCGACCAGTATCGCCGCCAGCCGAGCGCGAAGCGCGGACATGTACATCTCCTGTCGTCCTGCGAAAGAGCACCAGCGAGCACCAGCGGGGGACATGACGGTCCGCGACGAACGCCGTTCGGCACCTCGAACGGTGTTCGTCAAATCGGGCAGACGCTATGAGCGAGAACCGGAAGCGTCAATACCTCTGGCAATGGATCTCTCGGTCGGGCAGTCCTTTCGTCCGGGTGGTTTGTCGCTCGCGGGTCAGGCCACCGGGTCGTCGGTCCCGGCCCCCTCGCGCCGCTGGTGTTCACGGGCGAGGAGGAGATAGCTGCTCGCGGTCCAGGTGTAGGCGCGGTCGCGCAGGCCCGTGCCGGTGAGGGCGTCGAAGTTCTCGGCGAACCCGTGGGTCTCGCACAGGGCGCGGAAACGGGCGCTGATGTCGTCCGCGAGCCGGTGGTGGCCCGCGCGGCGCAGGCCGTCCTCGACGAGGACGGTGGCGGGAGCCCAGATCGGGCCGCGCCAGTAGCCGTCGGCGAGGTAGTGCGGGGAGGTGGGCAGTTCGGTGGCGAGGCCGTACGGGGTGAGGTGGGCCTTGATGTGGTCGGCGAGGGTGCCCGCGATCTCCGCGGGCAGGTGCTCACCGAGGGCGATGGGCATCAGATCGAGGAGGCTCGCGCTGCCCCAGGATTCCCCGGTGGTGGCCGAGCGGGCGACGAACCTGTCCCCGGTCCAGAGCTGGTCGAGCAGTGCCGTCTGGATCTCCTCGGCCGTCCGCGTCCATCGTTCGGCCACGTTCTGCATGCCCAACTCATCTGCCAGCACGGCGAGTTCGTGGAGCTGTAGGACGAGGAAGGCGGCGAGGTCCGCGGTGACGACCACGCGCTCGGGGTCGAAGGTGGTGGCGTTGTCCCAGCCGCTGTCGTTGCCGTGCTGGTAGTGGGGCAGGTCGGCGCCGGGGGCGCGCCGGGCGGTGAGCCAGAAGCCGGTCCAGCGCTCCAGGCGTTCGTACACCTCGGTGAGTTCGGTGCGGTCCACAGGGGTCGGCAGGGTACGGCGCAGACGGCCGAAGACCCAGCCGTGGATGGGCGGTTTGACGAAGTTGTGGAGGACCTCGGAGTGGGTGACCGAGTCCGGCAGGGCACCGCTCTCGTCCTGGTGGTCGAAGGGCAGGTGGAACTGGTCCAGCGCCAGCTCGGGCGAACCCTCGGCCAGGGCGAGGGCGTTGAAGCAGTGGTCCCAGCTCCAGACCTTGTCCATCCAGTGCTTGGACATCAGCACCCCCGGCCGGGTGACCAGGCCCTTCGCCGCCACGGTCGCCGACCAGACGACATAGGCGGCGAGTTCGGCGGCCGGGGTGGCGTCCGAACACCAGGGGGCCACCGCGTCGACGAAGTCCGCGAACGCGGCCCGCGCGGAGGCCACCACGGCGTCGAAGGGCGCCGAAGGCGCGTACGGCGGCCGGGCGGTGTCGAGTTCCTCGATCGCGAGCTCCCAGCTACCGTCCGTCGGCGCGGTCACGGTGACACCTCGTTCGGCGCTGCCCAGGGCCTGAGCCCCGGCCGTGTCGGCGAGGGCGCCGGACAGCAGGGTGACGCGGTAGCGGCGGCCGGTCTCGTACGAGGTGAACACGTGCGCGTCCGCCACCGGGTCATGGAAGAAGTACGTGCCGCTGAACGGGGTCAGGGTCCGCGCGGCGGCGAGGACGCCGAGGTCCAGGCCGCTGCCCCGCAGGCGTACGGTGTCCGGGGCCTCGTAGGCGAGTTCCACGCGTCCCCGCCCGGCGGTCCAGGTGAGCAGGGCCGGTGTCGCCTCGACACGGGTGTCGGCCCGGGCGCCCGTGGAGGCGTCGAGGGGGACGAGGCGCAGGACGCCGTGCATGCCGTTCTGGTGCGAGACGAGGTGGAGATCCTCGGCGTAGGTCTTCTCCGCCACCACGGGCGAGATGTCGAACCAGGATCCGTACGCGCTGAACGGGATGTCGTGGACGGAGAAGGCCGGGCCGGACGGGGCGGCGGTCATGTGGCGTGACTCGTTTCTGGAGCAGGGGGTGCCGACCGACCGGCGCGGGAGGGGGCGCCGGACATGAGGGCGGGCGGGGGGTTCAGTCCTTGACGGCGCCGGTGGTGACACCGGCCGCCACATAGCGCTGGGCGAGGACGAGGATGACCGTGGCGGGCAGTGACGCCACGACGGCGGTGGCCATGATGGCGTTCCACTCCTGGTTGTTGTTGCCGATGTAGTGGTAGATGCCGAGGGTGATCGGTTCGTGGGCGCCGCCGTTGACCAGGGTGTTGGCGAAGACGAAATCGGACCAGGACCAGAGGAAGGCGAACAGGGAGACCGTGACGACGGCGTTGCGGCTCATCGGCAGGACGATGGACACGAAGGTGCGCAGGGCACTCGCGCCGTCCATCTGAGCGGCCTGGAGGAGTTCGCCCGGGATGCCGGACATGAACGCGGTGAAGATGAGCACGGCGAAGGGGACGGCCAGGGTGGAGTCGGCGACGATCAGGCCGGGGACCGACTGGAGCAGCCCGAGTTGGAGGTAGATGGCGTAGAAGCCCATCGCCATGATGATGCCCGGGATCATCTGGGCGGCCAGCAGGACGAAGCTCAGCAGGCCGCCGCCGCGGGGGCGCAGCTTGGCCAGGGCGTAGCCGGCGGGCGCGGCGAGGGCCACGGTCAGCACGGCGGTGCCGAGGGCGACCACCAAACTGGTGCCGAGGTAAGGCAGTTGGTCGTCGAGGACGGTGCGGTAGCCCGCCAGGGTGCCGTGGGCCGGAAAGAGGTCCGGTGGGCTCTTGCGCATGTCCTGGTCGCGGGTGAGGGAGACGTTGACCATCCAGTAGACCGGGAAGAGCATGATCCCGGTGAGCAGCAGGCCGGCGGCCGTCTTCCACCATGAGCGGGCGGCACTTCGGTTCATGACAGCCCCTGCTTTCGCTGCACGCGGAGGTAGATCAGGCCGAAGACCAGGGCGGCGACCACGAGCAGGTTGCCGACGGCCGCGCCGGGGCCGAAGGCGGGCAGGAGGTTGCCGAAGCCGAGTTGGTAGGACCAGGTGGCGAAGGTGGTGGAGGAGTCCGCCGGGCCGCCCTTGGTCATGATCCAGATGATGTCGAAGACCTTGAGGGTGTAGACGAGGCCCAGCAGCAGGGTGATGGCGGAGACCGGGCGCAGCAGGGGGAAGGTGATGCGCCAGAAGCGCTGCCAGGCGTTCGCCCCGTCGAGGGCCGCGGCCTCGTGCAGCGAACCGGGGACGGACTGCAGACCGCTGTGGAGCACCACCAGGTTGAAGGGGACGCCGATCCAGATGTTCGCGATGATCACCGAGGTCAGTGACCAGTCGGGGGAGGTCAGCCAGTGCACCGGGCCGACTCCGACGGCGTGCAGGGCGGCGTTGACGATGCCGGAGTCGCTGTTGAACATCCACGACCAGGTGGAGGCGGACACGATCAGCGGCAGCAGCCACGGCACCAGGAACAGAGCCCGCAGGGTGGCAGACAGCCGGAAGTGCTGGTGGAAGAAGACCGCCAGCGCCAGGCCGATGGCGTACTGGAAGACCAGGCACACGGCGGTGAAGACGACGGTGTGCAGCAGGGCGGGGGCGAAGGTCGGGTCGTCGAAGACCTTCTGGTAGTTCGCCAGGCCCGTGAAGGGCGCGTCGCCCTGGACGAAGGAGCGGACGGTGTAGTCGCGCAGGCTCAGGTCGAGGTTGCGGTAGAGCGGGTAGGCGTAGAAGAGGACGAGGTAGAGGGTGACGGGGGTGAGGAAGGCCCAGGCCGCCCACTGTGTGGAGACCGGACGGCGCCGCTCTCGCGCGGGGGCCCGGGGCGGGGCGGTGGCGGCCGTCCGGGCCGCGTCGCGCGCGGACCGGCGGTCCGGGACTTGTCTCGTGTCGTTCATCGACGGACCGCGCCTCCCTGCTACTTGACTGCCGACTGGGCCTTGGTCAGCGCGTCCTTCGGCGACTCGGCTCCGCTGAGCGCGGACTGGACGGCCTTCCACAACTGCTCTGAGATCTTGGGGTACTTGGTGCCCAGGTCGTCACTGGTACGGCCCTTGGCCGCGTTGACCGCCTCGACCCACGGCTTCAGGTCCGGGTTGGCCGCCACCTGCTTGTCCTGGACCTCGCCGGTGGGAGCGACGTAGGACAGGGTGGTGTCGGTGTCGTACAGGTTCTCGGTGCTGGTCAGGCAGGTGACCAGCTTGCGCGAGGTGGCGTGGCGGCCGGTGTCCTGCTGGACGGGGACGGTCACGAACTCGCCGCCGGTCGGGGCGGCGGCGTTGTCCCCGTCCGCGCCCGGTATCGGCAGGACGCCGTAGTCGAAGCCGGCCTTCTCCGCGCCTGCGAGCTGCCAGGTGCCGTTCTCGGCGAAGGCGTAGTCGCCGGTGGCGAACTCCTGCCAGCTGGTGGTCTGGGTGTTGTTGAGGACGGAGTTGGGGGCGTAGCCCTTGTCGAGCCAGCCCTTCCACAGGGACAGCGCGGAGATGCTCTCGGCGGAGTCGAGTTCGGTGAGCTGCGCGCCCGAGCCCCAGAACCAGGGCAGGAACTGGAAGCTGCCCTCCTCCGTGCCGATCGCGGAGAAGGTGATGCCCTTGTTGCCGGCCTTCTTGACCTTCGTCAGCGCGGCCGTCAGCGACTTCCAGTCCTTGACCGAGGCGATGTCCACGCCGGCCTTCTTCAGGACCTCCTTGTTGTAGTAGAGGGCGAGGGTGTTGGCGCCGATCGGGGTGCCGTAGGTCTTGCCGCCGGACTGGCCGGCCGCGAGCAGGTTGGGGTCCACGGCGGAGGTGTCGAGCTCGTTGTCGTCGGTCGTGGTGAGCACGCCCGCCTCGGCGAGGGTCGAGACGACCGGGTTGTCGACGACGAGGACGTCCGGGGAGTTGCCCTGCTGGGCCGCCAGCAGCGTCTTGTTGGGCAGGTCGCTGGTGTCGAAGCCGGTCCGCTCGATCTTCACGCCCGCGTCGGTGCCGCACTTGTCCAGCAGCTTCGTCCAGGCCGAACCCTTGGCGAACTGGGGGTAGGGGTCCCAGATGGTGTACGAGCCGCTGTCCGCGTCCTCGGCACCGGTGCTGCCCGAGCCGGAGGAGCACGCGGTGGCGCTGACGGCCACGGCCAGCGCTGTCAGGGCTGCGGCGGTCAGACGACGTTGTCTGAAGGTGGGATGCATGGCGGGTCCTTAGTTTCAGGCACAGGGGTGCCGTGAGAGGGAGGGAGACGAGGAAGCCGGGCACGCCGAACGGAGCCGGTGGCGGAACGGGGTGCCCGGTGAAGAAGGAAGAAGGACAGGCGGGGTGACGGCTGGCAGAAGAAGGAAGTGCGGGCGGGGTGACGGCTAGGAGACGGTTCCGCCGCCCGCGGGGCCGGTGCTGGCCCGCAGGGAGATCGGCGGTACGAGCAGGTGATTGCGGGGCGACGCGTCGGGGTCGTCCAGCCGCTCCACGAGGAGGTCGACGGCGAGGCGGCCCATCTCCTCCGCCGGTACGTCCGCCGCGGTGAGCTGCGGGGTCACCGTCTCCGCCCACCGGGAGGCCACGATGCCGGTGACGGAGAAGTCGCGCGGCACATGGCGGTCGGCCCGGGCCAGCCCCCGGTAGAGGCCGCCCAGCGCCGCCTCGTTCAGGGTGACCAGGCCCGTGGTCGCCGGGTCGTCCCGCAGGATCCGCTCCAGGCACGCCTGTCCGGAGGCGGCGTCGTCCCCGCAGGTGTACGTCCGCACGGTCAGTCCGCGCTCGGCAGCGGCCTTGGTGAAGCCGTCCAGCCCCCGGTGCGCGGACTCGTACCCGGCCCGCAGAAGCTGCTCGGGCCGGTTGACGAAGGCGACCCTGCGGTGGCCGAGGTCGGCGAGGTGGTGGACGCACGCCTCCGCCAGCGCGGTGTGGTCGAGCCCCACCCACCAGCCGCCCTCCGGCCGCGCGGTGCGGCCGATGGCGACGGAGGGGAAGTCGAGGTCGGCCAGGTGATCGACCCGGTCGTCCTCCAGCCTGATCTCCATCAGGATCGCGCCGTCCACCCGCCGCTCCCCCAGCAGCCGCTGGAAGGAACGGTCGCTGTCGACGCCGCTGGGTGACAGCAGCACGTCGTAGTCGTGGGCCGCGGCGGCCTCCACCACGCTGCCGATGAAGTCCAGCTGCATGCCCGTGTAGTGGTTGCCGGCCGGCGGGAAGACCAGGCCGATCGTGCTGGTCCGCCCGTTGGCCAGGGCTCGGGCGCTGGCGTTGGGCCGGTAGCCCAGCTCGTCGATGACCTGCTGGATCTTCCGGCGGGTGTCGTCGGACACGGGGCGTTTGCCGCTCAGGGCGTAGGACACGGTGCTCCGCGAGACACCGGCCCGCCGGGCGATCTCACCGATGTTCACGGAGAACTCCTTGTTCGAACCGGTTCGACACTCCGCGGGGGCGAAGTTTCCGAGCCGCTGGGACGGAAGGTTGAGGAGCGGACGGTCCCCGGTCGTCGAACCGGTTCGCGTGAAGTGAAGGTAGGAACGGGCGGGGCGGCTGTCAACACCTCGATCCGGACTTCCCGTCGTGGCGCGGCGATCCGGACGATCCCCGGCCCTCCGCGGCTTCGCTCGTGTCGGAGGTATTGCTGCGCGATTTCTCCGGTGCTAGCTTCCAGCGAACCGGTTCGACGAAGTGATCCTTCCGGCAGCCGGGGCCTCCGCTCCGCGCAGTCCCTGGTGTGCGGGGCGCCGTCACGGCCACCCGGGTCGGCCGCCCCGGCTCCGTAGCGCGGGCGATCGAACCGACTCCGCATCGCCGTCACCGAGTCCGCATGCCTCCACCCTCGAACCCGCCTCACCGACCACGGCACGCGGACCGACAGCCGAGCCGGCGCTGCGGGCCGGGGCGGCCGGCCGGCCGGGACTCGTTACTCACAGGATCGAGGACGCACTCCATGCCATCCGCTGACAGATCGGCCCGGCGCCGGGCCCCGGCCGCCGTGGCCCTGGCCCTCGGCGCGGGCGTGCTGGTCGCGCCGGCCGTCCCCGCCCAGGCCGCCGACGCGCCCGAGCCCACCGCCCGCTACACCTTCGACGAGGACGACCTCACGTCCGGGAAGATCACGGACGTCTCCGGCAACGGTCTGACGGCGAGCCTCGTCAACGGCTCCACCGCGCGGTCCGTCGAGGGCACGGGCGGCGGCAGGGCGCTCGCCCTGCCCGGCGGGACACCCACCTCCGACGGCGCGTACGTGCGCCTGCCCCGCGCGGTGGTCGGCGACGCCACCGACCTGACGGTGTCCGCCCGTGTGAAGTGGGGCGACGACAAGTCGGCCTGGCAGCGGATCTTCGACCTGGGCACCGACACCACGAGGTACCTCTTCACCACCCCGTCCCACAACGGCGGGGCGCTGCGCACGGCCGTGACCACCGGCGGCGGGGGCGCGGAGTCCCAGGTCTCCGGGTACGCGGCACTCCCCGCCGGCTCCTGGCGGACGGTCACGGTCACCCTCGACACCGCCGCCGGGCGGGTCACCACCTACCTCGACGGCGTGGCCGTCTCCTCCGCGAAGACCTCCGTCAAAGCCAGGGAGCTGCTGGACGCCTCGGCCACCGCCGCGGGATACATCGGCAAGTCCTTCTGGCCGGACCCGCTGCTCAAGGGCGCGATCGACGACTTCACGGTGTGGCACTCGGCGCTGAGCGCAGAGCAGGTGGCGGACGTGGTCGGTGACGCCCCCACCCTGCAGTCGTTGTCACGCACGTCCTTCGACGTGCGCACCACGACCGGGACCGCTCCGTCCCTCCCCGCCGCGGTCCGCTCCTCGTACTCCGACGGCTACGACCGTGACACGCCGATCGTCTGGGACGCGGTGCCCGAGGAGAAGTACGCCCGGCCCGGCACGTTCACGGTGGCCGGACGCGCGGCCGGACGGGACGTGCAGGCGACGGTCGCCGTGGTCCGGGAGGGGCAGCTCACCGTCGACCTCGCCTCGGACACCGGCGCGTTCCACGGCGGCGCCTCCGGCACGCTCTACGGCGTGTACGGGCCGGACGTGCCGACCAACAACCTCATCGAGGGCATGGGCCTGCGCACGGTCTCCACCAAGGCGCAGGACGGCCCGCAGCACCCGGGCGCCGACGCGCTGGAAGTGGTGAAGCCGCTGGCGGACTCCACCGACGGCGATGTGTACGTCTACATGACCGACATCCACCGCGGCTTCCCGTACCAGTGGCCGGGCGACACCCCGGCCGAGAAGCTCAAGCTCTACGAGCAGAAGCTCGCCAAGCAGGTCGACCAGGTGCTCCGACTGCCCGAGCAGTACCAGGACAACATCGTCTTCGTGCCGTTCAACGAGCCCGAGGGCAACATGTTCGGAACCGGGGAGTGGAGCTACAACCGGGTCAGCTGGCTCGACGAACCCGACGACTTCCTGGCCGCCTGGGACTCCGCGTACAAGCTGATCAAGGAGAGGATGCCGGACGCCCGGATCGCGGGCCCCAACACCAGCGTCCTGTACGACCAGGTGAAGGGCTTCATGGCGCACGCCCTGGCCGCCGGCACGCTCCCCGACGTCGTCACCTGGCACGAGCTGAGTCACCCGGAGGCGGTGCGCGACAGCGTGGCCAAGTACCGGGGCTGGGAGAAGGACCTGTTCAAGGGGACCGCCCGTGACGGCACCCAGCTCCCCATCAACATCAACGAGTACGCGTTCAACTACCACACCTCGGTGCCCGGCCAGATGATCCAGTGGGTCTCGGCGATCGAGGAGTCCAAGGTGGACGCCGACATCGCCTACTGGAACATCGACGGCAACCTCTCCGACTCCGCCGTGCAGTCGGGCCGCGGCAACGGCCAGTGGTGGCTGCTCAACGCGTACGCCTCGATGAGCGGGCACACGGTGAAGGTGGACCCGCCGTTCCCCGGCGAGAACTACACCATGCAGGGCGTCGGCACGCTCGACGAGAGGAAGAAGCAGGCCCGGCTGATCTTCGGCGGCTCCACCGGCAAGGGCCACATCACCTTCGCCGGCGTCCCGAAGAAGACCTTCGGCAAGAACGTCCACGCCTGGGTCCGCGAGATCGAGTGGAGCGGACAGATCGGCGACAGCTCCGGTCCGAAGCTGCTCACGGAGACGAACCTGATGGTCTCCGAGGAAGGCACGGTCTCCGTCGACTTCGGCGACGGCGCCCTGCCGGCGCTGAAGGAGTCCTCGGCGTACGAGATCGTCCTCAGCCCCGCCGGGAAGGCGAAGGCCACCCTGGACGCGCCCACGCGCTGGCAGCACTCCTACGAGGCCGAGGACGCCGCCCACACCGGGTCCGGCTACTCGAAGAACGGACCCGAGGGCTCACCCCGTGACGTGTCGAAGTTCTACACCTCCGGCGGCTACGACGTCGGTGGCCTGCGCACCGGTTCGGACCTGACGCTCGACTTCACCGTGGACGTGCCCGAGGACGGCACCTACGACCTGAGCGTGTTCGCCAACTCCCTCAACACCTTCGACAAGGTGAAGGACCAGGGCCCCACCAATGTCTTCCTCCGGGTCGACGGCAAGGCGGACAGTGAGCAGGAGCTGTATCTGCCGCTGGGTTACAAGTGGGTGGTCTGGGACCACACCGACACCACGGTCCGGCTCACCAAGGGCAGGCACACCCTGACGCTCGCCGCGCGGAGCGCCGACGGCAAGCGCGTCACCCAGGGCGACGCCATCGTCGACCGGCTGACCCTCTCCCTGCCGGACGCCTCCGCCCGCACACGGGTGTACGAGGGTGAACTCGCCTGGCTGGGCGGCGGGGCACGTCCCGTCTACGACCTGCCGAAGCGGGCGGCCACCGGATCGGGCGCGGCCCGGCTCCCGAAGAAGGGCACCGCCACGTTCTGGGTGTACTCCCCCGCCGACCGCGAGGCCACCCTCAGGATCGACACCCTGAAGGGCTCGGGCGCCCGGCTCTCCGTCAACGGCCAGGACGTCCTGAGGCTGGACAAGGGCCGGAGCAGCGTCGCGGTCTCCCTCTCCGGCGGCGTCAACAAGGTGACCGTGACCGGGAGTTCGTCCACCACGCTCGTCGACCGCCTCATGGTCACCTCGACCGAGGGCACACTCCCGGCGCGTACGTACGAGGGGAAGGACGCCGAGCTCCGCGGCTCGGCCGCGCTCGGCTCCCTCTCCCTGGCCACGGGCGGCACCGCGATCACCGGGATCGGCGGCGACCCGGGCAACGGCAACACCGCCACGTTCACCGTCGCCGCGGACCGGGCGGGCACCCACGCGCTGCGCATCCGCTACTCCAACCCGGAGCAGTCGCCGGCCACCCACTACAACCCGGACCCGCTCGCCCGCCATGCCGACCTCGCCGTCAACGGCGGTGAGACGCGGCGGGTCACCTTCCCGCACACCTTCCACCAGAACAACTTCTGGGAGCTGACCGTCCCCGTCCATCTGAGGAAGGGGCAGAACACGATCACCTTCCGCTCCGAGGAACTCCCGAACTTCGACGGCGAGACCTACGCCTCGGACACCTTCCCCGGTGTGCTGCTCCGCTCCCGCTTCGCCCCGCTGATCGACCGGATCACGGTCGCACCGTACGCACTGGAGGTGCGATGAGACGAGCGGCGCCGGCGGTGAGATGACGCGCACGGGGACCGGGTGGCGGGTCGCCTCCCACCCGCCGGCCGCTGGAGCGTGCCGCCTCGCCACCGGCGCCGCGAGCAGGCGCCCGGGTCCGCCGTACGGACGGACCCGGGCGCTTCGCTGTACGTGGCCGGCGGCAGCGGAACGGAACAACCGTGTTCGGCCGCGGCGGTGACGGCCAATGGTCCCGGGACTTTCCTTTCTGCCACGGCAGGCGGGGCCGGCTCAGGCAGCCGCCCGGCGTACGACCTCCGCGACCTCGTAGCCGGCCTCGACGATCGCCGTACGCACCGCCGCGTCGTCGACCGTCTCCCCCCGTACGATCACCAGGCCGGCGCGTACGTCGACGTCGACCTCGGTGACGCCGGGCACCGCGACGACCTCCTCGGTGACGCTCTCGGCACAGTGGCCACAGCTCATGCCGGACACGGTGAAGTACTTCTCGGCCATGGGGTCGCTCCTGTCCTCGGTCGGCCCGGTGACCGCGCCGAGGGGGCGCACGGGCCGCGTGGCACGAGGTACGGCGCACGCCCTCGGCACGTTCAGCCGTCGCCGCCTGCCGCCGTCCGGTCCCGGTCCGCCGCCCTTCAACCGTCTATCCGGAGAGGGCAAGGTCACAGCCGTGCCCCCTGCTGCTCCTTTGCGCCTCTGGCCTAGCATCCGAGCATGACGGTCCTGCCTGACGACGGGCTTGAGCTGGCCGCCGAGTTCCCTGACGCAACCCACGAGCAGTGGCAGCGCCTCGTTGCGGGCGTGCTGCGCAAGTCGGGCAAGGACGTCGAGGGCGCTCAGGCCGAGGAAGCCCTGTCCACCGCGCTGGAGGACGGGCTGCGCACCCGTCCCCTCTACACCGCGCACGACACCGCGCCCCCCTCCGGCCACCCCGGCTTCGCGCCCTTCGTACGAGGGGGCAGGGCCGCCGGCAACACCGTCGGCGGCTGGGACGTACGCCAACGGCACACGGCGGCGGACGGCGCGGCCGTGCTCACGGACCTGGAGAACGGCGTCACCTCCCTGTGGCTGGTGCTCGGCGAGGGCGGCTTCCCGGTGGCGTCGCTCGGCCGGACCCTGGACGGCGTCCACCTCGACCTCGCGCCCGTGGTCCTGGACGCGGGTGCCGAAGCGGAGCCCGCCGCACGGGAGTTGCTGCGGCTGTACGCCGAGCGGGGCGTCGCCGGTGCGGCTGCGCGGGGCAACCTGGGCGCGGACCCCCTCGGTCACGAGGCCCGCACCGGACAGAGCTACGACAGCGCACCCGTCCTCGACCTCGCGCGCCGGTGCGCCGAGGAGTACCCGGGGCTGCGGACGCTGACCGTGGACGCCCTGCCGTACCACGAGGCCGGCGGCTCGGCGGCGCAGGAGCTGGGCGCCTCGCTCGCGACCGGTGTCGCGTATCTGCGGGAGCTGACCGGCGCCGGGCTGAGCGTCGAGCAGGCTTTCGCACAGCTGGGGTTCCGGTACGCGGCGACCGCCGACCAGTTCCTGACGATCGCCAAGCTGCGCGCCGCGCGCCGCCTCTGGGCCCGGGTCGCCGAGGTGTGCGGGGCACCCGCCGCCGGGGCGCAGATCCAGCACGCAGTGACCTCGCCGGTGATGATGACGCGCCGCGACCCGTGGGTGAACATGCTGCGTACCACCATCGCCGCGCTCGCCGCCGGCGCGGGCGGCGCCGACTCGGTCACCGTGCTGCCCTTCGACCACCGGCTGGGCCTGCCGGACGCGTTCGCGCGACGGATCGCCCGCAACACCTCGACGATCCTGATCGAGGAGTCCCACCTCGCCCGGGTGATCGATCCGGCGGGCGGCTCCTGGTACGTGGAGCGGCTCACCGACGAACTCGCCCACGCGGGCTGGGAGTTCTTCCAGCAAATCGAACGCCTGGGCGGACAGGCCGCCGCGCTGCGATCGGGCGACCTCTGCCGGGACCTCGCCGACACCTGGGCGGCCCGCACCGGCGGGCTCGCCAAGCGGCGCGAACCGGTCACCGGTGTCAGCGAGTTCCCGCACCTGACGGAGAAGCCGGTCGTCCGTGCCCCGGCGCCCGAGCCGCCCTCCGGCGGTCTCCCCCGCGTCACCCGCGACGAGGCGTACGAGACCCTGCGGGCCCGCTCGGACGCCCACCTCGCCGCGACGGGCTCCCGCCCCCGGATCTACCTGGCCGCCCTCGGCCCGGCCGCCGCCCACACCGCGCGGACGACCTTCGCCGCCAACCTCTTCCAGGCGGGCGGCATCGAGCCCGTCACGGAGGGCTCCTTCGAGGACAGCGGCGCCACCGAGGTCTGTCTGTGCTCCAGCGACGCCCTGTACGAGGAGAGCGCCGCGACCGAGGCGGCCGCGCTCAGGGCCTCCGGCGCCACGCACGTGTTCCTCGCGGGCCGCCCCGGGGAGTACGCCGACGTCGACGCCTACGTCTTCGCGGGCTGTGACGCCGTGGCCGTCCTGTCCGCCACCCTCGACCGCATGGGAGTGTCCTGATGACCACCCCCTCCACCCCATCCACCCCATCCACCCCATCCGTCCCCTCCGTCCCCGACTTCACCGGGATCGAGCTGGGTTCCCCGTCCGTCGACGGCGGCGCCGACGAGTGGCGTACGGCCGTCGAGAAGACGACCGACGGCGGCGAGCCGCTGTGGGAGACACCGGAGGGCATCCCGGTCAAGCCGCTCTACACGGGGCAGGACCTGGAGGGTCTGGACTTCCTGGGCACGTATCCGGGCATGGCCCCGTATCTGCGCGGCCCGTACCCGACGATGTACGTCAACCAGCCCTGGACGATCCGCCAGTACGCGGGGTTCTCCACCGCCGAGGAGTCCAACGCCTTCTACCGCCGCAACCTGGCGGCCGGTCAGAAGGGCCTGTCCGTCGCCTTCGACCTGCCCACCCACCGGGGCTACGACAGCGACCACCCTCGGGTGACCGGTGACGTCGGTATGGCGGGCGTGGCGATCGACTCGATCCTCGACATGCGGCAGCTCTTCGACGGCATCCCGCTGGACCGGATGACCGTGTCGATGACGATGAACGGCGCGGTGCTGCCCGTGCTCGCGCTCTACATCGTGGCGGCCGAGGAACAGGGCGTACCGCCCGAGAAGCTGGCCGGGACCATCCAGAACGACATCCTCAAGGAGTTCATGGTCCGCAACACCTACATCTACCCGCCGAAGCCGTCGATGCGGATCATCTCCGACATCTTCGCCTTCACCTCGCAGCGGATGCCCCGCTACAACTCCATCTCCATCTCCGGCTACCACATCCAGGAGGCGGGCGCGACGGCCGACCTGGAGCTGGCGTACACGCTCGCGGACGGCGTCGAGTACATCAGGGCGGGCCGGGAGGCCGGCCTGGACGTGGACGCGTTCGCGCCCCGGCTGTCGTTCTTCTGGGCGATCGGCATGAACTTCTTCATGGAGGTCGCCAAGCTGCGCGCGGCCCGCCTGCTGTGGGCGAAGCTGGTCAGGCAGTTCCACCCGAAGAACACCAAGTCCCTTTCCCTGCGCACCCATTCGCAGACCTCGGGCTGGTCGCTGACCGCGCAGGACGTCTTCAACAACGTCACCCGCACCTGTGTGGAGGCGATGGCGGCCACCCAGGGCCACACCCAGTCGCTGCACACCAACGCCCTGGACGAGGCCCTGGCCCTGCCGACCGACTTCTCCGCCCGTATCGCCCGCAACACCCAGCTCCTCATCCAGCAGGAGTCCGGCACCACCCGGGTCATCGACCCGTGGGGCGGCAGCGCGTACGTGGAGAAGCTGACGTACGACCTCGCCCGCCGGGCCTGGCAGCACATCCAGGAGGTCGAGCAGGCGGGCGGCATGGCCAAGGCCATCGACGCGGGCATCCCCAAGCTGCGCATCGAGGAGGCCGCGGCGCGCACCCAGGCGCGGATCGACTCCGGGCGGCAGCCGGTCATCGGCGTCAACAAGTACCGGGTCGACAGCGACGAGCAGATCGACGTTCTCAAGGTCGACAACTCCTCCGTCCGGGCCCAGCAGATCGAGAAGCTGCGGCGACTGCGCGCGGACCGCGACGAGACCGCCTGCCAGGACGCGCTCGACGCGCTCACCCGGGCGGCCGACGGCGAGGGCAACCTGCTGGAGCTGGCCGTGCGCGCGGCCCGCGCCAAGGCCACCGTCGGCGAGATCTCCGACGCCCTGGAGAAGGTGTACGGCCGGCACGCGAGCCAGATCCGTACGATCTCCGGCGTGTACCGCAATGAAGCAGGCGAGTCCCCGAACGTGGAGCGCACCCGGAGCCTGGTGGAGTCCTTCGCCGAGGCCGAGGGCCGCCGGCCGCGCATCCTGGTCGCCAAGATGGGCCAGGACGGCCACGACCGGGGCCAGAAGGTGATCGCGACCGCGTTCGCCGACCTCGGCTTCGACGTGGACGTCGGCCCGCTGTTCCAGACCCCGGCCGAGGTGGCCCGTCAGGCCGTCGAGGCGGACGTGCACATCGTCGGGGTGTCGTCACTGGCCGCCGGGCACCTGACCCTCGTACCGGCGCTGAAGGAGCAGCTGGCCGAGGAGGGGCGCGAGGACATCATGATCGTCGTCGGTGGGGTGATCCCGCCTCAGGACGTGCCCACCCTCCTGCGGATGGGCGCGGCGGCCGTCTTCCCGCCCGGCACGGTCATCCCGGACGCGGCGTTCGACCTGGTGCGGCGGCTGTCGGACGAGCTCGGGCACGACCTGTGATCGATGTCGACGCCTACGCCAAGGGTGTGCTCGACGGGAAGCGGGCGATCGTCGCCCGCGCCATCACCCTCGTCGAGTCCACCCGGCCCCAGCACCGGGCCCTGGCCCAGGAGCTGCTGACCGCGCTGCTGCCGCACAGCGGCCGGGCCCGGAGGATCGGGGTCAGCGGGGTGCCGGGCGTCGGCAAGTCGACGTTCATCGACGCGTTCGGCACGATGCTGACCTCGCTCGGGCACCGGGTGGCGGTGCTGGCGGTGGACCCGTCGTCGAGCCGTACGGGCGGCTCGATCCTCGGCGACAAGACCCGGATGGAGCGGCTGGCCGTCGACCCGGCGGCCTTCGTCCGGCCCTCGCCGACGGCCGGGACGCTCGGCGGTGTCGCGAAGGCCACCCGTGAGTCGATGGTGGTGATGGAGGCGGCCGGCTACGACGTGGTGCTGGTGGAGACGGTGGGCGTCGGCCAGTCGGAGACGGCGGTCGCCGACATGGTCGACTCCTTCCTGCTCCTGACGCTCGCCCGCACCGGCGACCAGCTCCAGGGCATCAAGAAGGGCGTCCTGGAACTGGCCGACGTGCTCGCCGTCAACAAGGCGGACGGCCCGCACGAGCGTGACGCCCGCACGGCGGCACGGGAGCTGGCGGGTGCCCTGCGGCTGATGCACGGGAAGGACGCGGTCTGGACGCCGCCGGTGCTGAGCTGCAGCGCCCGCGAGTCCACCGGCCTCGACACCGTCTGGGAGCGTCTGGAGCAGCACCGCACGCTCCTGGACTCCACCGGCCGGCTCACCGCCAAGCGCCGGGATCAGCAGATCGACTGGACCTGGTCGATGGTCCGCGACGAGCTCCTCGACCGGCTGCGCACCCACCCCGGTGTCCGCTCCGTCGCGCCCGACCTCGAACAACGGGTCAGGGACGGCGAGTTGACGGCGACGCTGGCCGCCGAACGCATTCTGGAGGCCTTCGGGGACCCGTCCCCCGGTTCACCCGGCTGAGCGCCCTGAGTGGTGGCCGCGTGCGATCCGGCTGACGGTGGATCACGTCGGAGTCGGGTCAAGTCAGCTGACGAAGCACCAGCTGCCCGGCTGCCGGCGGAAGGACCATCAGATGCGTTCTGCCCGCATGCTGCTCGTCACCGGGGCGGCGGCCGCCGTCCTCGCCGTCACCGCTCCCGGCGCGTACGCCGACGGTGACGAGTGGGAGCACAAGGACAACGGCTACAGCAAGGAACACCACAAGGACGGCCACCACGACGGCCCGCGCGGCGGCATTCACACGGGTGGCGGCGCGCTGACCTCGCCCGGCGCCGGGGGCTACGACAAGGAGGAGTCCGCCAAGGAGTCCTGGAAGGACGACCACGACAAGCCGCGCGGCGGGATGCACACCGGTGGCGGCGCACTGACCTCGCCCGGCGCCGGGGGCTACGACAAGGAGGAGTCCACCAAGGAGTCCTGGAAGGACGACCACGACAAGCCGCGCGGCGGGATGCACACCGGTGGCGGCGCACTGACCTCGCCCGGCGCCGGGGGCTACGACAAGGAGGAGTCCACCAAGGAGTCCTGGAAGGACGACCACGACAAGCCGCGCGGCGGGATGCACACCGGTGGCGGCGCACTGACCTCGCCCGGCGCCGGGGGCTACGACAAGGAGGAGTCCACCAAGGAGTCCTGGAAGGACGACCACGACAAGCCGCGCGGCGGGATGCACACCGGTGGCGGCGCGCTGACCTCGCCGGCGGGCGGGGAGGAGTGGAACTCCGAGCGGTCCGGCAGGCCCGGCGCCGGGGGCTACGACAAGGAGGAGTCCACCAAGGAGTCCTGGAAGGGCGACCACGACAAGCCGCGCGGCGGGATGCACACCGGTGGCGGCGCGCTGGCCGCTCCGGCGGTGACCGCGGGCGGGATGGCGATCCTCGCGGTGGCCGGTACGGGCATGTACGCCCTGCGCCGCAGGAAGACCGCCGGAAGCGTGGCCTGAGCCCATGCCGGGCGCGATACCTGGCCCGATAGCGGCCGGGCCTCCACACCGTGTGTCGTGTGGCGGCCCGGCCGGCGTTCCCCGCGTGCGGCCCCCCGGCCGGTGTTCCCGTCGTACCGGCCCCGGCCGCCCGCTCCTTCGTCCCTTTCGCTCTGCTGCCGTACCTGTGAGGTGGTTTTCGATGGCAGCCCACTCCTCTCCCCCCGGCGCCCGCGTCAATCTGACCGTGCTGTGCGCCGTGGTCCTGTTGATCCTGGCGGTGAGCCTGTTCGGCGGCGAGGACTCCTCGTCCGGCACCTCCCGCCCGCCGGGCGCCCGGCACGCCCCGCAGGCCGCGCCCGCCTCCCCCGGCGAGCAGGCCGCGCCCGTCGAGCGGCCGGCGGACCGGCGAGAACGGTCGGCCCGGGCCAGACCTGTCCGGCTGCTCATCCCCAAGATCCAGGTGAGCGCCCCCTTCGTGCCCCTCTCCGTCGGCCGCTCCGGGCAGCTCGAAGCCCCGCCAGCCGACGACGTGAACCTCGTCGGCTGGCACGCCGAGGGTGCCGCGCCCGGCGAGACGGGCACCTCGATCATCGCCGGCCATGTCGACACGGCGACCTCACCGGCGGTCTTCGCCAAGCTCAGCGAACTGGAGAAGGGGGACGTCTTCCACGTCGCGCGCTCCGACGGGAGCAGAGTGTCCTTCGTGGTCGACGCCCTGGAGACGTTCGAGAAGGACGACTTCCCCGACAAGCGCGTGTACGCCGACGCGACCCGCCCCGAGGTCCGGCTGATCACCTGCGCCGGCGACTACGACCGCAAGGTCATGGACTACACGGAGAACCTGGTGGTCTTCGCGCACCGGACCTGAGGTCACGCGGGCACGCGGAGGGAGAGCGCTCCCACGCCCCGGGCGAACGCAAAGAGACGGGCTGTCCAAGAACCATTCCCGAAGCGACCAAGGGAGGTTCAAGGGACGGCCATGTTTGATCAACGCACGTCCATGATTACGCAACTTGAACGTTTGAGCGTTTAGGCCGGGCGTACGTTCCTGGCCGTGAACCCTGACGCAACACCCCACAGTGGCGACAGCACCGAGGCGACCGCCACCGGCGTGGACGCCCCGATATCCCACACCAAGTCGCGCGGTCGGCGCTCCCTCCTGCGCGCCGCGCTGGCCGGCACGGCCGTCCTCGGCGGCGGCCTCGCGGTCGGCGCCTTCCCGGCCGACGCCGAGCCCGTCTCCCGCTCCTCCCGCGCCAACCCCGCGCACTCCACCCCCACCCGTCCGCGGCCGAAGACGGCGGACGAGGCGCTGACGGAGCTGTCGAAGGGCAACCGCCGCTGGCGGACCTTCCACGAGCAGCACCCCGACGAGGACTACGCCGTGCGCAAGGCGCTGACGACCGGTCAGCAGCCGTTCGCCCTGGTCCTCGGCTGCATCGACTCCCGGGTCCCCCCGGAGCTGGTCTTCGACCAGGGCCTCGGCGACCTGATGACCGTGCGCAGCGCGGGCGAGGTGCTGGACCGGTCCGTGCTCGGCAGCGTCAAGTACGGCGTCCTCGAACTGAAGATCCCGCTGGTCGTGGTGCTCGGTCACCAGTCCTGCGGCGCGGTGAAGGCGGCCGTCGCGGTGGACGAGAGCGGTGAGGAACTGCCGAGCGGTATCCAGTACATCGCGGACGAGATCGCTCCGGCGATCGACCACAGCGTGACCGGCGACGCCCGGGTCGCGGCGACCATCGACGCGAACGTCCGGCTCGTCCGCTCCAAGCTCAAGGCCGACCCGGACCTCGCCGCCAAGCTGAAGGCGGGCGAGGTTGCCGTCGTCGGCGCCCGCTACGACCTGACGACCCAGCGGGTGCACCTGCTCAAGTAGCGGGCCCTGGCAGGGAGAAGGCGGCTCCGGTGCATCACCCACCACCGGGGCCGCCTTCGTGTGTCGTGATGGCGCCGGGCCGTGTCCGGCCGGCGGCTCAGCCCTCGACGAGGGTGATGTCCTGCTGCCGCACGGCGTGGAACCTGGGCAGCGGCAGGCCGCCGCCGGAGAGCTCCGTGACGGTGGCCTCCACCCGGGCGGGGCCGGGCCGGAAGCGGCCCGGGGCGGCCTCGTCCGTGTTGGTCCAGGTGTGGTCGGCGCCGTCGCAGACCGCCGAGGTGCCGCCGACGCCCTTGCGGAGGCGGCTCTCGCCCTGCTGGAGCGAGGACGAGACGAAGACGGGGCCGTTGCCGCCGAGACAGCGGTAGGTGCCGGACAGGGCGAGGGTGCCGTCGGGGGCCACGACCCCGGTGGGGTCGATGGTCACCGTCTCGAACGGTTAGGTCGTGGCGCCGACGGACGGGGCAGCGGCGAGCACCAGCAGCGCGGCGCCGGCGGCCGCGCCGAGCAGCCGGGGGACGCGCGCGAAGGCCGGGGACGAGGGCATGGGAGAACCTCCTTGGACGGGATCCAGCGGTGATCCAGGGGGGTTTAGAGGGGATCCAGAGGAAGTCCAGAGGTACCGGCCACACCCCTCCGATCGTGCGATCGTCACCCCTTCGTCGACGCGTCGCTCACCCCGTCCTCACTACCGGTTCCGCCTGTCCCACCACCGGGTGCGCCCCGCGCGCCCGTGGTTATGTCCGCGTCCTGTCACGGCACGTCCGGGTGCTGTCACGTCTCGCGCGAGGATGTGGCGATGAGTTCCGGGCGCGGGCATGGTCTGTAGTGCGAGGCGGTGACGCACCGCCGGCACTCACGACGACGTGGAGGCGCGCCATGTGTTCACACCAGCCCCTGTGCCCCTCGGCAGACCGTTCCGACCGCGACGCCGCGCGTGTCGTCGCCTTCCACCCCGAGCAGGGTTGGAACCTGCTGTGCAACGGGGCGATCGTCTTCGACGACACCGGCGAGATCCTGCCCGACGGCAGCATCGTCGCGCCGAGCCGGCTCGCGGTCGCGGCCTGACACCCACCGCACCGGGGCCTGGGCCTCGGGGCTACGGCAGGACCGCGAAGCCGTCCAGCTCCACCCACGCCCGCTCGTCCCAGAGCCGTACGACGCCGACGACCGCCATCGCGGGATAGTCCCGGCCCGCCAACCGCCGCCAGATGCCGCCCAGTCGAGGAGCGCGGCGTCGATAGTCGGCGACGTCCGTCGCGTAGACCGTGACGCGGGCGAGATCGGCCGGCGCACCGCCGGCGGCCTCCAGCGCGGCCAGCAGATTGCCCAGGGCCTGCTCGAACTGCTCCTCCAGCGTCTCCCCCACGATCTTGCCGTCCGCGTCGAGCGCGGTCTGGCCCGCCAGGAACACGACCCGGCTCCCGGTGGTGACGACGGCGTGGGAGAAGCCAGTGGGGGGCGACAATCCGGCCGGGTTCACCCGCTCGGCGCTCATGACGGCCTCCCCTCGGACCCGGTCCGCCGGTACAACTCCTTGGCGATGACCGTCCGTTGCACCTCGCTCGCCCCTTCGTAGATGCGTGGCGCCCGCACCTCGCGGTAGAGGTGTTCGAGCAGATGGCCGCGTCGCAGCGCCCGCGCGCCGTGCAGTTGGACGGCCGCGTCGACGACGTACTGCGCCGTCTCGGTGGCCAGCAGCTTCGCCATCGCGGACCGGCGCGGCACCTCCGGGTCCCCCGCGTCGTACGCCGTCGCCGCCGCGTAGACCATGAGCCGGGCCGCCTCCGTGCGCAGCGCCATCTCGGCGACCTGGTGGGAGACGCTCTGGAGGTCCCGCAGCTTGCCGCCGAAGGCGTCCCGTCGGGCGGTGTGCACGAGGGTGGCGTCCAGGGCGGCCTCGGCCATGCCGACCGCGAAGGCGCCGACGCTCGGGCGGAAGAGGTCGAGGGTGGCCATGGCGACCCGGAAGCCCTGGTCGGGTGTGCCGAGGACGTCGTCGGCGGTGACGGGGACGGCGTCGAGGCTCAGGGCGCCGATGGGATGCGGCGAGAGCATGTCGAGGGGGGTGCCGGTGAGACCGCGGCGGTCGGCCGGGAGCAGGAAGGCGGTCACGCCACGGGAGCCGGCGTCCGGGGTGGTGCGGGCGAAGACGGTGTAGAGGTCGGCCTCGGGGGCGTTGGAGATCCAGCACTTCTCGCCGATGAGCCGCCAGCCTCCGGGGCCGTCGGGTTCCGCGCGCAGGGAGAGGGCAGCCGCGTCGGACCCGGCGCCCGGCTCGCTGAGCGCGAAGGCCGCGATCGCGTCGCCGTCGCTCACCCGGGGCAGCCAGCGGGCCCGCTGCGCGTCGGTGCCGTGGGCGTGCACCGGGTGGGCGCCCAGCCCCTGGAGGGCGAGCGCCGTCTCGGCCTCGGTGCAGACGTACGCCAGTGACTCGCGCATCAGGCAGAGGTCGAGCGCCCCCGAGGTGAACAGCCGGGAGAGCAGGCCCAGTCGGCCGAGTTCGGCGACGAGGGGTCGGTTGACATGGCCGGGCTCGCCCTTGTCGGCCAGGGGGCACAGGCGTTCGACGGCCAGTGCGCGCAGCTCGGCGCGCCAGGCGAGTTGTGATGGTTCGAGCGAGAATGCGGTCACTGCCCGTCCCTTCTCACCTGGGGGCCACTGCCGAGGTTATCGCGAACCGTTGACTGCCGTCACCAAGGCGATACGCTCGCTGATGCGAGCCCACCCACGCCAGCCAGTCCGGCACTCCGTGCGAGCCCACTTCGGCAGGGACCACAGCAGCAGGGACACAGCAGGGGGCGAACGTCATGAACTCCAGGGTCACCGCCCATGTCGACACCTTCGCCCGGGACTCCCTCCCGCCGCCGGACCAGTGGCCCGAGCTGTCCTTCGACCTCCCCGAACTGCGCTATCCGGACCGGCTCAACGCCGCCGCCGAGCTGCTCGACGGCGGCGAGGCCGGGCAGCCCGTGTTCCGCACGCCCGCCGGGGAGAGCTGGACGTACGGCGCACTCCGAGACCGTGTCGACCGGATCGCGCATGTCCTCACGTCCGACCTCGGGGTGGTCCCCGGCAACCGGGTCCTGCTGCGCGGCCCCACCACGCCCCTGCTGGCCGCGTGCTGGCTCGCGGTGCTCAAGGTGGGGGCGGTCGCGGTGACCGTACTGGCGCAGCAGCGGCCGCAGGAGCTGGCGACGATCTGCGAGCTGGCGCGGGTCTCCTTCGCGCTGTGCGACCTGCGGCACGTGGACGACCTCGTGAAGGCGGACGTCCCGGGGCTGAGGGTCACCACCTTCGGCGGGGGCGGGCCCGAGGACCTGCTCGGGCTGCCGTCGGCGGACGGGGCGCGCGGCCCGTACGAGGCGGTGGGCACGGCGGCCGAGGACGTGGCACTGATCGCGTTCACCTCCGGGACGACCGGGCGCCCCAAGGGATGCGTGCACTTCCACCGGGACCTGCTGGCGATCGCGGACACCTTCTCCCGGCATGTGCTGCGCCCCAGGGCCGACGACGTGTTCACGGGGTCCCCGCCGCTCGGTTTCACGTTCGGTCTCGGCGGCCTCGTCGTCTTCCCGATGCGGGCCGGCGCCAGTGCCCTGCTGCTCGAACAGGCGGGCCCGAGGCAGCTGCTGCCGGCGATCGCCGAGCACCGGGTGTCGGTGCTGTTCACCGCGCCGACCGCCTACCGGGCGATGCTGGGCGAGCTGAACGGGGCGGCAGGGAAAGCCGGTTCGGCAGGGGAAGCAGGCTCGGCCGGGGCGGACGGCTCGGCCGGGGCGGACGGTTCGGCCGGGGCCGAGCGGTACGACATCTCGTCGCTCAGGCGGTGCGTGTCGGCGGGCGAGAACCTGCCGGAGGCCACGTGGCGGGCCTGGCACGAGCGGACCGGGCTGCGGATCATCAACGGCATCGGGGCGACCGAGCTGCTGCACATCTTCATCTCGGCGGCCGACGACGCCGTACGGCCGGGGCGGACGGGCGTGCCGGTGCCCGGATGGCGGGCACGGGTGCAGGACGCGGAGGGGAGGCCGGTGCCCGACGGACGGCGGGGACTGCTCGCGGTTCGCGGCCCGGTCGGCTGCCGTTACCTGGCGGACGAGCGGCAGCGGGAGTACGTGCGCGACGGCTGGAACGTCACGGGTGACACCTACGTCCGCGAGCCCGACGGGTACTACCGCTATGTCGCGCGCGCCGACGACATGATCATCTCGGCCGGGTACAACATCGCGGGTCCCGAGGTGGAGGAGGCACTGATGCGCCATCCGGACGTGGTGGAGACGGCGGTGGTGGGCCGGCCGGACGAGGCGCGCGGCCAGGTCGTCGTCGCCCATGTGGTGGTCGCGGCGGGTGCGCGCCGGGACGGCGAGGCGCTACGTGCGTTCCTCAAGTCGCAGCTGGCGCCCTACAAATGCCCGCGCGAGTTCGTGTTCCTGGACGCGCTGCCACGCACGGCGACCGGCAAACTTCAGCGGTTCCGGCTGCGCACCCTAAGTGACCAGCAGTGATGCCGACGACCTAAAATGATCAACGTGTCCGAACAGCACGCACCACGTTCGCTCATCGTCACCTTCTACGGCGCCTACGGCCGTTCGGTGCCGGGCCCGGTGCCCGTCTCCGAGCTGATCCGGCTGCTCGCCGCGGTCGGTGTCGACGCGCCCTCCGTCCGCTCCTCGGTGTCCCGGCTCAAGCGGCGCGGCCTGCTGCTGCCGGCCCGCACCGCGACGGGGGCGGCCGGGTACGCGCTGTCGCAGGACGCGCGCCAGCTCCTGGAGGACGGCGACCGCCGGATCTACGCGACGGCGCCCGAGCGGGACGAGGGCTGGGTGCTGGCCGTGTTCTCGGTGCCGGAGTCGGAGCGGCAGAAGCGGCACGTGCTGCGCTCCCGGCTGGCCGGGCTGGGTTTCGGGACGGCGGCACCGGGCGTGTGGATCGCGCCGGCCCGGCTGTACGAGGAGACCCGGCACACCCTGACCCGGCTGCGGCTCGACCCGTACGTGGACCTGTTCCGGGGCGAGCACCTGGGGTTCGCGGCGACCGCCGAGGCGGTGGCACGGTGGTGGGACCTGGCCGGGATCGCCAAGCAGCACGAGGCGTTCCTCGACCGGCACGCGCCCGTGCTGCACGACTGGGAGCGGCACGAGGAGACCCGGGCGGAGGAGGCCTACCGCGACTATCTGCTGGCCCTGGACTCCTGGCGCCATCTGCCGTACGTCGACCCCGGGCTGCCCGCCGAACTGCTGCCCGCCAACTGGCCGGGGGTGCGCTCGGCGGCGGTGTTCCGTGCACTGCACGGGCGGCTGAGGGACGCCGGAGCCGTGTTCGTGACCGCCGCATCGTAAAAATCTGGAACAGTTTCGTTCACTCAGGGAACCCTCAGGTTCTTGCTTCGGTCTTCTCAGAATCTTTACTTACCATCCTGACGCATGAGCCTCATGCGCAACCTGAACCGTGCCCTCACCGCCACCACCGGTCTGCAAGTACGCAGGGCCTCCCCGGTCGCGTCCGCCGCGCCCGGGGCCACGGCGCCGAAGCGGGCGGCTAAGAAGCCCACGGCGGTGTACCGATGTCCGGCTCCCGAGGACCTCGCGACGGACCGGTTGCTCAGGCGGCCGGTCTTCATCATGTCGCCCGTGCGCTCGGGCTCCACCCTGCTTCGCATGCTCCTGAACGCGCACCCGCGGCTGCACTCCCCGCACGAGCTGCACATACGCCGCCTGGAGGTCGGTTACGGCAGCAAGCTCTCCCAGAAGGCGATGAGCGCGCTCGACCTGGAGCGCGGTGACCTGGAGCACCTGCTGTGGGACCGGGTCATGCACCGCGAACTGGTCAGGTCGGGCAAGGACTTCATCGTCGAGAAAACCCCGAGCAACGCCTTCGTGTACGAGCGCATCCGGGACTGCTGGCCGGACGCCCGCTTCGTCTTCCTGCTGCGCCACCCGGTCTCCATCGCCCGGTCCTGGTACGAGGGGGACCCCGACAAGCGCACCTACGACGAGGCCGCCGCCGACGCGCTGCGCTATATGAGGGCCGTCGAGCGGGCGCGCGAGGGCACCACCGGCGGGTACACCGTGCGCTACGAGGACCTCACCGCCGACGCCGAGAAGGAGCTGCGGGGGCTGTGCGCGTTCCTGGACATCGACTTCGAGCCCTCCATGCTCGACTACGGCAGGCAGGACGACGCCCAGGTCGTCAAGGGCCTCGGCGATTGGCGGGACAAGATCAGGACGGGGCGGGTGCAGGCCGGGCGGGCGCTGCCCACCGACGACGAGATCCCCGACCTGCTCCGGCCGATGTGCGAGGCGTGGGGCTACAGCCAGTGAGGCCGCACGCCGAGATAGCCGAGGTGTGGCCGCGCGACGGGCACATCAGACTCGTCGGACGCATCCACGGGACCCCGGCGGACGGGACCTGGCACCTGCTCCTCACGCGCCGCGCGCACACCGGCCGGACGCTGCGCTACGCCGCCGCCGTCGAGGGCGACCGCTTCGAGACCGAACTGCCCGTCGGCGACCTCACCGCCGACGACTACGCGCCCGTCGAGGAATGGGACGTCCACCTGACGGACGGTGAGGTCGAACTGCGTGCCGGGAGGCACCTCGACGACGTGCGGGGCAAGAAGAAGATCTTCGTGTATCCGGAGCAGCGCGCGGGAGACCTCCGGGTGCGGCCCTACTTCACGATCAAGGACAACCTGTCTCTGGAGTGCCGTACGGGAGGCCCCGCATGACCGACCGCCGACCACTCCCCCGGCGCCCCCGCATCCGCTACCTGCTGCTGCACGCGTACGGCCGGGGCGGCACCATCCGCACGGTGATGAACCAGGCCAACTCCCTGGTGGCGGCCGGCTGGACCGTGGAGATCGTCAGCGCCCTGCGCCGCCGCGACGACCTCCAGTTCCCGCTCGACCCCCGGGTGCGGGTCACCACCGTCGTCGACCTGCGCGAGGGCGCCCACACCCCGCCGTCCGGGCTCCTGGCCCGCTGGCTCGACCGCCGGCGCGGCGTACAGCTGGAGGCACCCGCCCGGCACATCCCCAAGGGCGAGTTCGGCTACCGCCACTTCAACCGGTACGTCGAGGACCGGCTCATCGCGTACCTGCGGTCGTTGACCGACGGCGTCCTCGTCACCACCCGTCCCGCGCTGAACTTCCTGGCCGCCGAACACGCCACCGGAGGTGTGGTCCGGGTCGCCCAGGAGCACATGAACCTCGGCACCCACAAGCGGGACGTGCAGCAGCGCATCCAGGAGACGTACCCGCGCTTCGCTGCGGTCGCCGTGCTCACCGAACGCGACCGCGAGGAGTACACCGAACTCCTGCCCGGGACCAGGGTCGTCCGGATCCCCAACGCGGTGCACTCCCTGGACCAGGTCCCCGCCGACCCCCGGTCGAGGATCGCGGTGGCGGCCGGCCGGCTCTTCCCTCAGAAGGGCTTCGACCTGCTGATCCCGGCCTGGGCGAAGCTCGTCGAGGCCTACCCCGACTGGCAGTTGAGAATTTACGGCAGCGGCGAGAAGAAGTCGGAACTGCGCCACCTCATCGACGAACACCATCTCTACAATCATGTCTTCCTCATGGGGCACACCGACCGCTTGGACGACGAACTCGCCAAGGCCTCCTTCTACGTGCTCAGTTCACGCTTCGAGGGACTGCCCATGGTGATGATCGAGGCGATGAGCCACGCCCTGCCCGTGGTGAGCTTCGACTGCCCGACCGGCCCCGCCGACGTACTGACGCACGGCGTGGACGGGCTGCTCGTCCCGCCCGAGGACCCCGACGCGCTCGCCGACGCCATGGCCCGGCTGATGGCCGACGAGGTGCTGCGCGCCGACATGGGCGTGGCCGCGGTCCTCACGGCGGCCTCCTACGGCCCGGACTCCGTCCACCACCGCTGGGAGTCCCTCTTCGCCTCCCTCCACGAGCAACGGCACGGCATCGCCGCCGGCGCCCCGAAAGGAACCCACGCATGACCACCTCGTCCAGGGCCTCCCAGGCCCAGGGAGCCACGGTCTGGCTCACCGGACTGCCGAGCGCGGGCAAGACCACGATCGCTCGCGTCCTCGCCGGGCGGCTGCGGTCCGAGGGACATCGGGTGGAGGTACTCGACGGTGACGAGATCCGCCGCTTCCTCTCCGCGGGGCTCGGGTTCTCCCGCGAGGACCGCAACACCAATGTGCAACGCATCGGCCTGGTCGCCGAGGTCCTCGCCCGGAACGGCGTCAAGGCGCTCGTGCCGGTCATCGCGCCCTACGCCGACAGCCGCGAGGCAGTCCGCGGGCGCCACGACGCCAGCGGAACCCCGTACTTCGAGGTGCATGTCGCCACCCCCGTCGAGGTGTGCAGCCGGCGTGATGTGAAGGGGCTGTACGCCCGGCAGGCCGCGGGCCGGCTCAAGGGCCTGACCGGCGTCGACGATCCGTACGAGCCGCCGGCCGCCCCGGCGCTCCACCTCCCCACGCAGCACCAGACGCCCGACGAGTCGGCCGCGGCCGTGTACGCGCTGCTGGCGGAACGGGGCCTCGTATGACCGGTACCACCGGCACCCCCTACCCGCTGTCGCACCTGGACGCGCTGGAGTCCGAGGCGGTCCACATCTTCCGCGAGGTCGCGGGCGAGTTCGAGCGGCCGGTGATCCTCTTCTCCGGCGGCAAGGACTCCATCGTCATGCTGCACCTGGCGCTGAAGGCCTTCGCCCCCGCCGCGGTCCCCTTCTCCCTGCTGCACGTCGACACCGGACACAACTTCCCCGAGGTGCTGGAGTACCGCGACCGCACGGTGGCCCGCCACGGACTGCGGCTGCACGTGGCCTCCGTCCAGGACTACATCGACCGCGGAGTGCTGCGCGAACGCCCCGACGGCACCCGCAACCCCCTGCAGACCGTGCCGCTCACCGAGAGGATCCAGGCGGAGAAGTTCGACGCCGTCTTCGGCGGCGGCCGCCGCGACGAGGAGAAGGCACGGGCCAAGGAGCGGGTGTTCTCACTGCGCGACGAGTTCTCCCAGTGGGACCCGCGACGCCAGCGCCCCGAGCTGTGGAACCTCTACAACGGCCGCCACGCACCCGGCGAACACGTCCGCGTCTTCCCCCTCTCCAACTGGACCGAGCTGGACGTCTGGCAGTACATCGCCCGCGAGGGCATCGAGCTGCCGGAGATCTACTTCGCGCACGAGCGTGAGGTGTTCCAGCGGGCCGGGATGTGGCTGACCGCCGGCGAGTGGGGCGGGCCGCGCGAGAACGAGAGGGTCGAGAAGCGCCGGGTGCGGTACCGGACGGTGGGCGACATGTCCTGCACGGGTGCCGTGGATTCGGACGCGACCACGCTGGACGCCGTGATCACCGAGATCGCCGCCTCCCGGCTCACCGAGCGGGGCGCGACCCGCGCCGACGACAAGATGTCCGAGGCCGCGATGGAAGACCGTAAGCGCGAGGGGTACTTCTAGGCACGAGCACGATCACCAGCGACACGCTGCGCTTCGCGACGGCCGGGTCGGTAGACGACGGCAAGTCCACCCTGGTGGGCCGCCTGCTGCACGACTCCAAGTCGGTCCTCACCGACCAACTGGAAGCCGTGGAACGGGTCTCCGCCTGGCCGCGTCCCTCACGACGGTGACCGACGGGACTTCCACCGCAGCTTCCAACTCCGCCGGAACAATGCCGCGACACACCGCGTCGCCGTCGTCAGATTCGCTTCACCCCCGGCCTGAAGGGCAGAGCACTGCGAATGGATCCCGGTAGCCCTGCGGCCTGCCGTGTCGCGTGGTGGTCAGGACAGGGTGAGGCGGGGTCTGGGGGCGTCGGTGCGACCGGTGTTGGGGCGGCGGCTGCCGGCCCGGTACGGGGCGGGCCAGGGCGCGCCCGGTCCCTCGTAACCCTGTTCGGCCGCCGCGTGGAGGGTCCAGTGGGGGTCGTAGAGGTGGGGGCGGGCCAGGGCGCAGAGGTCGGTGCGGCCCGCGAGGATCAGTGAGTTGACGTCGTCCCAGGAGGAGATGGCGCCGACGGCGATCACCGGCACCCCCACCTCGTGCCGGATGCGGTCCGCGTACGGGGTCTGGTACGAGCGGCCGTACTCGGGCTGCTCGTCGACGACGACCTGCCCCGTCGAGACGTCGATCGCGTCGGCGCCGTGCGCGGCGAAGGCACGGGCGATCGCGACGGCGTCGTCGGCGGTGGTCCCCCCGTCCGCCCAGTCGGTCGCGGAGATACGGACGGTCATGGGCCGCTCCTCCGGCCACACCGCCCGTACGGCGTCGAAGACCTCCAGCGGGAAGCGGAGCCGGTGGGCGAGGGAGCCGCCGTAGCGGTCGGTGCGGCGGTTGGTCAGCGGTGAGAGGAAGCCGGAGAGCAAGTAGCCGTGGGCGCAGTGGAGTTCGAGCAGGTCGAACCCGCTGCGGGCGGCTCTGACCGCGGCCGAGGCGAACTGCTCGCGGATGTCGGTGAGGTGTGCGCGGGAGAGTTCGCGCGGCGTCTGGCCGCCCGGCTTGTACGGGAGCGGGGAGGCCGCCGCGAGGGGCCAGTTGCCGGTGTCCAGGGGCTCGTCGATGCCCTCCCACATCCGTTTGGTCGAGCCCTTGCGGCCGGAGTGCCCCAACTGCACGCCGATGGCTGTGCCGGGCGCCCGATCGTGCACGAAGGTCACCGTGCGGCGCCAGGCGTCGGCCTGCCGCGTGTTCCAGAGCCCGGCGCAGCCCGGCGTGATCCGCCCTTCGGGGCTGACGCACACCATCTCGGTCATCACGAGCCCGGCGCCGCCTAGGGCCCGGGCGCCGAGATGGACGAGGTGGAAGTCGCCGGGGACGCCGTCGGTCGCCGAGTACATGTCCATCGGGGAGACGACGACCCGGTTGCGCAGGGTCAGCCCGCGCAGTCGGAAGGGGGTGAACATCGGGGGCGTGCCTGGCGGGCAGCCGAACTCCCGCTCCACCGCGCCGGTGAAGTGCGCGTCGCGCAGCCGGAGGTTGTCGTGGGTGACGCGGCGGCTGCGGGTGAGGAGGTTGAAGGCGAACTGCCGGGACGGCTGGTCGAGATGGAGCCCGATGTCCTCGAACCACTCCAGGCTGGCCCGCGCCGCGCGCTGGGTGGAGGCGACCACCGGACGGCGTTCCTCCTCGTACGCCCGCAACGCCCGTTCCAGGTCGGGCTGTTCCTCCAGGGAGGCGACCAGGGCCAGCGCGTCCTCGACGGCCAGCTTCGTACCGGAGCCGATGGAGAAGTGCGCGGTGTGCGCGGCGTCGCCGAGCAGGACGAGGTTGCCGTGGGACCAGCGTTCGTTGACGACCGTGCGGAAGGTCGTCCAGGTGGAGTTGTTGGAGCGCAGGGGGCGTCCGCCGAGCGCGTCCGCGAAGAGTTTCGCGCACCGTTCGACCGACTCCCGCTCGTCCGCCCCGTCCAGCCCGGCGGCCCGCCACACCTCCTCGCGCATCTCCACGATGACGGTGGAGGCGCCGGGCGCATAGGGGTAGCCGTGCAGTTGTGCCACGCCGTGCTCGGTCTCGGCGATCTCGAAGCGGAACGCCTCGAAGGCGAAGTCGGCGGCGAGCCAGATGTACCGGCAGCGATGTGTCCGGACGGCGGGCCGGAACACCTGGGCGTACGCCTCGCGCGTCGCGCTGTGCACACCGTCCGCCGCGATGACCAGGTCGTACGTCTCACAGAGCCAGGAGGGGTACGGGGCCTCCGTGCCGAAGCGGAGGTCCACGCCGAGGGCGCGGCAGCGGGCGTGGAGGACCTGCAGGAGGGTACGGCGGCCGAGGGCTGCGAAGCCGTGTCCTCCGGAGGTGTGGCGGATGCCTCGGTGGACGATGTCGATGTCGTCCCAGCGGACGAAGTGCGCTTGCAGTGCCTCGTGGACCTGGGGGTCGGCGTGTTCTATGCCGCCGAGGGTCTCGTCGGACAGGACCACGCCGAAGCCGAAGGTGTCGTGGGGGAGGTTGCGTTCCCAGACGGTGACGTCGCGGGATGGGTTCAGGCGCTTCAGCAGGGCTGCGGCGTAGAGGCCGGCCGGGCCGCCGCCGATGATCGCTATTCGGATGGGGTGGGTGGGGTGCGTTGGCGGGTGGGGGGTCGTGGGGGCTGGTCGCGCCCCGCGGCGGAGCCGCATATCGACCCCGCCCCGCGCCCCTGGGGAGGCTGCACCTGAGGGCGGTATGACAGGGGAGGTCGGTTCAGCGGCCGGCGTCGGCATCAGTGGCCCTGCCACTTCGGCGCGCGCTTTTCCGTGAACGACGCGTGGAACTCCCTGTAGTCCTCGCCGGTCATCAGGAGGGCCTGGGTCGCCGCGTCGAGTTCCACGGCGGCCGACAGGGGCATGTCCAGCTCGGCCGTCAGCAGGGCCTTCGTCTGGGCGTGGGCCAGGGCCGGGCCCTCGGCCAGGCGGCTGGCCAGCGCCTGGGCGGCCGCGTCGGCACTGCCCTCGTCGGTGAGTTGGCTGAGCAGGCCGGTGCGCTCGGCCTCGGCGGCATGGACGGGTTCGCCGAGCATGAGCAGGCGGGTGGCGTGGCCGAGGCCGACGACACGGGGCAGCAGGTAGGCAGCGCCCATGTCGCCGCCGGAGAGGCCCACGCGGGTGAAGAGGAAGGAGAAGCGGGCGGTGGGGTCGGCCACCCGGAAGTCGGCGGCCAGGGCGAGGACCGCTCCGGCGCCCGCCGCCACGCCGTGCACGGCGGCGATCACGGGGAAGGGGCATTCGCGGATCGCTCGTACGACCTGGCCGGTCATCCGGTTGAAGTCGAGCAGCTGGGCGGTGTCCATGGCGAGGGTGGCGCCGATGATCTCGTCGACGTCCCCACCGGAGCAGAAGCCGCGGCCGGCGCCGGCCAGCACCAGGGCCCGTACGGATCTCTCCCGGGAGAGTTCGGCGAGCAGGTCGCGCAGGTCGGCGTAGGCGCCGAAGGTGAGGGCGTTCAGCTTCTCCGGGCGGGCGAGGGTGACGGTGGCGACGCCGTCGGTGATCTCGCACCGCAGGTGCCGCCAGTCGGAGGTGCGGGCGGCGGAGCCGGTGAAGGGACTCATACGGGCGGCCTCCTCGGGGGCTACCGCGACGCGCGGCTGCTTCCCTGCCCCTTGAAGTTATCACTGTTATCTGACTGTCGTCACGAGTGCGCGATAGGGCGAAGCGATAGGCCGATCCGGACGCCACGGAGGCGGTCTGCGGGCCCCGTGACTCGGTCACGGACGTTCGACAAGCCGGTAACGACAGGCTCGGCCGGGCGCGGCGGGGCGTTGGCACGGGTAGACCGCCGTCAACGGGGCCGACGGCCCCTCGCGGCCCGCCGAGCGACTTCACCGGTCCGCGCCGTACCATTCATCACGTTGAAAGCAGGACGAGCCATGACCTGCTCCATGAACGGATCAGCCGCCTTGCACGAACCCTCCGCCCCCGCCTCCTGGCGCATCGCGCTGCCGCACACTGCCGCGGCCGTGCCCGTGGCCCGCGCCCTGGTGCGGACCGCGCTGACCGAGCTGGAGCACGGGGCGGACTGCGACACGGCTGAGCTGCTCACGGCGGAGCTGGTCGCGAACGCGATCGAGCACGCCGCCGGGGAGGGCCCCATAGAGCTGATCGTCGAGCTGGTGCCGAGCGGCTGCAAGGTGGAGGTCCACGACCCCGACCCCGCTCCCCCGGGCGACCTCACCGCCCCGGGACACCTCGACCCCGACCCCTGGCAGGAGCACGGCCGCGGTCTGCTGCTGATCCGCGCCCTCAGCTCCGCCTGCGGTCACCGCCCCACGGACTCCGGCAAGGCGGTGTGGTTCCGGCTGCCGACGGTGCCGCCGCAGCGCCGCCACGCGTAGTCCCCGGCCCCCGGCCGACCGCCGGCCCGGCGTCGCGGGGCGTCGGCCTCACGCCAGGGTCGCCACCAGGACCGCCTTGATCGTGTGCAGCCGGTTCTCCGCCTCGTCGAAGACCACGGAGTGCGCCGACTCGAACACCTCGTCCGTGACCTCCAGCGAGTCCAGCCCGTGCAGCTCGTGGATCTCGCGGCCCACCTTGGTGCCGAGGTCGTGGAAGGCCGGCAGACAGTGCAGGAACTTGACGTCCGCGTTGCCGGTGGCCCGCAGCACGTCCATGGTCACGGCGTACGGGGAGAGCGCCCCGATGCGCTCGCCCCAGACCTCCTTGGGCTCCCCCATGGAGACCCAGACGTCGGTGGCGACGAAGTCGGCGCCCTCGGCCCCCTCGTGGATGTGCTCGGTGAGGGTGATCCGCGCACCGCTGATCTCGGCGAGCTTGCGGGCGTGGGTGACGATCTCCTCGGCCGGCCAGTAGGCCTGCGGGGCGACGATCCGCACGTCCATGCCGAGCAGGGCACCGGTGACCAGGTAGGAGTTGCCCATGTTGAAACGGGCGTCGCCGAGGTAGGCGAGGACCATCTCGTCCAGCGGCTTGTCGCTGTGCTCGGTCATGGTCATCACGTCGGCCAGCATCTGGGTGGGATGCCAGTCGTCGGTGAGCCCGTTGTAGACCGGCACCCCGGCGTACGCCGCCAGCTCCTCGACGTTCGCCTGACTGTCGCCCCGGTACTCGATTGCGTCGAACATCCGTCCGAGCACCCGCGCGGTGTCCTTGACCGACTCCTTGTGGCCCATCTGGGAGCCGGACGGGTCCAGGTACACCGTCCGGGCGCCCTGGTCGGCCGCGGCGACCTCGAACGCGCAGCGTGTGCGCGTCGAGGTCTTCTCGAAGATGAGCGCGATGTTCCTGCCCTGCAGGTGCTGGGCCTCCGTCCCGGCCTTCTTGGCCGCCTTCAGCTCCACGGCCAGCTCGATCAGCCCTCGGAACTCCTCCGCGGTGAAGTCCAGCTCCTTGAGGAAGTGACGCCCGGCGAGGGCGTGGGGAACGGTCACCATGGGGCGCTCCTGGGTCGACGGGACAGGGACAGCGACAGGAAGACTGGAAGTCTATACGATGTTCCACATTTCTATACGGCGCCCTCCGTGCCTCCACGCGTCCCCGCCCCGGCACCCGGCATCCCAGCGCCGTGGATCCCTACACCGCGGATCTCTCCACCGGGCAGCTCATGCAGCGCGGCCCGCCCCTCCCCCGCCCCAGCTCGCTGCCCGGGATCTCGATGACCTCGATGCCCTGCTTGCGCAGATGCGTGTTGGTGGTGGCGTTGCGCTCGTAGGCGACCACGACGCCGGGCTCGACGGCGAGAACGTTGCAGCCGTCGTCCCACTGCTCGCGTTCGGCGGCGTGGACGTCCTGCGTGGCGGTGAGCACCCGGATCGCGTCGAGGCCGAGCGCGGCGGCGATCGCGCGGTGCATGTGCTCCGGCGGATGGTCGGTGACCTTGAGCTCCTTCTCCTCGACACCGGGCTCGATGGTGTACGAGCGGAGCATGCCGAGTCCGCCGTACTGGGTGAAGGTGTCTCCGTCGACCATGGTCATGACGGTGTCGAGGTGCATGAAGGCCCGGCGCTTGGGCATGTCGAGGGCCACGATGGTCTGCGCGGAGCCGGCGGCGAAGAGCTTGTGCGCGAGCATCTCGACGGCCTGCGGAGTCGTCCGTTCGCTCATGCCGATGAGGACGGCCCCGTTGCCGATGACGAGGACGTCGCCGCCCTCGATGGTCGACGGGTAGTCGGCCTGACCCTCCGACCAGACATGGAACGTCTCGGCGCGGAACAGCGGGTGATGCCGGTAGATCGCCTCGAAGTGGACGGTCTCGCGCTGACGGGCCGGCCAGCGCATGGCGTTGATGGACACCCCGTCGTAGATCCAGGCGGAGGTGTCGCGGGTGAAGAGGTGGTTGGGGAGCGGGTCGAGGAGGAAGTCGTCCAACTCCATGACATGGAAGCGGACGGAGGCCGGCTCCATGTGCGCGTCGAGGAACTCGCGCTTGGTCATACCGCCGATCAGCGCCTCGACCAGCCCGTCCACGGGCAGCGATTCGAAGGCGGCCCTGAGGTGGTCCGTGGCGAGCGGGCCGTACTCCTTCTCGTCGAAGACGCGGTCCAGGACGAGTTGCCGGGCCTGCGGAATCCGCATGACGTCGGTGAGGAGGTCACCGAAGAGGTGGACGGCGACGCCCCGGTCACGCAGCACGTCGGCGAATCCGTCGTGCTCGGCGCGCGCCCGGCGCACCCACAGGACGTCGTCGAAGAGCAGCGCGGTCTTATTGCTGGGGGTGAGCCTTTTGAGCTCAAGGTCCGGCCGGTGCAGGATGACGCGGCGCAGGCGCCCGGCCTCGGAGTCGACATGGAATCCCATGCCCTCATCCTGACCATTCGGGCGCGTGTTCACCCTCCGGTCGGCCGAATCGGAATCCTTCCGCCACCTTCATCTCGTCCTCTTGACGATAAAGGGGTCCCCTCGTTATCGTCTAAGTGACGCGAATCGCTCGCACCGAACATCGGGGGCGGGCTCGCGGACACGTCCGGCGGCACCAGAGGGGGACCATCCATGGCCGACATCACCAGACGGCTCGGCTGGCGGCATCTGCGCGGAGCACCCACCGCCCACATCCGTCACCACCGCTCCGGGCGGCTCGCGCACGACGGCCCGGGGCTGAGCTTCTGGTACCGGTCGCTCAGCGCCGCGCTCTCCGAGATCCCGGTGGACGACCGGGAACTGGCGATGACCTTCCACGCCCGTACGTCCGACTTCCAGGACGTGGCGGTGCAGGCGACGGTCACGTACCGGGTGAGCGACCCCGCGATCGCCGCCGCCCGGCTCGACTTCTCCATCGACCCCGACACGGGGGTCTGGCGCGGCGCTCCGCTGGAGCAGCTGTCGACCCTGCTGACGGAGACGGCCCAGCAGCACGCGCTGGACGTCCTGGCCCGTACGACACTGGCCTCCGCCCTGGTCGACGGGGTCGCGGCGGTCCGGGAACGGGTGGCGAGCGGGCTGGCGGCCGAGCCACGGCTGCCGGCCACCGGGATCGAGATCGTGGCCGTCCGCGTGGTGGCGCTGCGGCCCGAGCCCGAGGTGGAGCGCGCGCTGCGTACACCGGCCCGGGAGCAGATCCAGCAGGAGGCCGACCGGGCGACGTACGAGCGCCGGGCCGTGGCCGTCGAGCGGGAGCGGGCCATCGCCGAGAACGAGCTGGCCAGCCAGATCGAACTCGCCCGGCGCGAGGAGCAGTTGGTCGAGCAGCGGGGCACCAACGCGCGGCGCGAGGCGGAGGAGAGGGCCGCCGCCGACGCGGTGAAGGCGGGCGCGGAGGCGGCCCGGACGGTACGGCTGACCGAGGCGGAGGCCGAACGCACCGTGAAGCTCGCCGAGGCCGAGGCCGCACGGAGTGTGAAGCTGGCGCAGGCGGAGGCGGCGCGGCAGGTCAAGCTCGCCGAGGCCGAGGCGAGGGCCGCGCGGGAGGTGGGCGCGGCGCGGGCCGAGGCGCAGGCGGCGTGGCTGCGGGTGCACGCCGAGGTGGACGCGGCGACGCTGCACGCGCTGACCGGGTCGCGGCTCGCGGAGAACCTGCCGCGGATCGAGAGTGTGACGGTGTCGCCGGATGTGCTGACCGGGCTGCTGTCCAGGCTCGGCGGCGGGGACCGGGCGTGAGTCTGGCGCCGCGCGTGGTGCTGGTCCATCGCACCACCGAGTACGAGGAGTTGGTGGCCCGGCACGGTACGCACGGGCAGGCCGCCTTCTTCCTGCGGTCCCGGGGGCGGGACATCGAGGACGTGGCCGAGCGGCACCGGCGGGAACGCGCGGCGCTCGCCGAGGTCGCCTCCTCGGTGCCGCTGACGTGGCGTCAGTCGCGGGTCGAGCGGGGCGATCTGGACCGCTTTCTGTTCGCTCCCGAGGACGTGGTGGTCGTGGTCGGGCAGGACGGGCTGGTCGCCAACGCGGCGAAGTACCTCGCGGGGCAGCCGGTGGTGGGGATCAACCCCGATCCCCGGCGCAATCCGGGGGTGCTGGTGCGGCATCGGCCGGAGCAGGCCGCGAAGTTGCTGGCCGCTTCTGTCCAACGAGCGGGCCAGGTCGACGAGTTGACGATGGTCGAGGCCGTCGCGGACGACACGCAGCGGCTGGTGGCGCTCAACGAGATCTACCTCGGCGCGGCGGGGCACCAGACCGCCCGGTACCGCCTGGGGCTCGACGGCGACAGGGGTGCCGTCGAGCCCCAGGCCTCGTCCGGGGTGCTGGTCGGGACGGGGACCGGGGCGAGCGGGTGGATCCGGTCCGTCTGGCAGGAACGGGCCAGTGCGCTGGCCCTTCCGGGGCGCGACGAGGCGCGTCTGCTGTGGTTCGTGCGTGAGGCGTGGCCGTCTCCGGTGACCGGGACGTCCCTGGTGGCGGGGGAGTTGGCGGCGGCGGCGCGGCTGCGGGTGACGGTCGAGTCGGATCGGTTGATCGTGTTCGGGGACGGGATGGAGGGGGATGCGCTGGAGCTGACGTGGGGGCAGACGGTGCGGGTGGGGGTGGCGGGGGTTCGGTTGCGGTTGGTGGGCTGACGTGATGGGTCGCCCCCGCCGCCCCTACCCGTCCCGTCACCAGGGGCTGCGCCCCTTCGACCCCCGAGGTGGGTTCTTCGGGTGCGGGTGGGTGGGGCTTCTCGCGCAGTTCCCGCGCCCCTGAAAGACCAGGCCCTGCGCGCCTCAAAGACCAGGCCCTGCGCGCCTGAAAGACCACGGCCCTGCGCGCCTGAAAAGCGGCGGAGCCGCGGGGTGAAAAGCACGGGGCGCAGCCCCCGCTTTTCAGGGGCGCGGGGAACTGCGCGAGAAGCCCCACCGGGCCCGCACCCGGTCACGAACCCGCGGCCCCGAGACCTTGACCGGCAGTTACTCGGCCCCGTCGGCGGACGCCGCCCCCTTGCGGCGTTTGCGGTGGGTGTACGCCGTGACGGCGGACCACAGATCGCGGCGGTCCACCTCGGGCCACGGCTGGTCCGTGAAGTGGAGCTCCGCGTAGTGGGCGTGCCAGGGCAGGAAGTTGGACGTGCGGATCTCACCGCTGGTGCGCCACAGGAGGTCCACGTCGGGCAGGGCGTGATGAGGCAGGTGCGCGGCGAAGAGCTGTTCGGAGACCCGGGCGGGATCGACCTCGCCCGCGAGCGCGGCACGCGCCAACGCCGCCCCCGCCTGGGCGAGTTCGGCCCGGCCGCCGTAGTTGACGCAGACGTTGAGCGTGAGGCCGGTACGGTTGCGGGTGGCGTGCTCCTGGGCGCGGAGGACCTCCACCACGTCCTCCGGGAGGCCGTCGGGAGAGCCGACCCAGCGCAGTCGTACGTCGTGGTCGAGCAGTTCACCGTCGAGCAGCTCGGCGCGCATGATCGCGAAGAGTTTGGAGACCTCGTCGGGCGACCGCTTCCAGTTCTCGGTGGAGAAGGCGTAGACCGTCAGATGGGCGAGGCCGATCTCCAGCGCGCCCTGGACGACGTCGCGCAGGGCCACCGCTCCGGCCCGGTGGCCCTCGTCGCGGGGCAGCCCGAGCCCGGTGGCCCAGCGTCCGTTGCCGTCCATGACGATGGCCACGTGCCGGGGCAGGTGCGCCTCGGCTATGGCCGGCGGGCGGGCGCCGTCGCGGTGCGGGCGCGGGGGCAGCGGCGGTTCGGCGATCCGCGTGACGAGCCGTTCGGGGCCGGTGAGGGGGCCCGGAGCCGAGGCGTCCCCGGCGCCGCCGCCGGCCGACGCGCCTCCGGCCGTCCGCACCGGCATGTCGTCCCTGCCCGGCGGCAGCGTCAGCCGCCACACCACGGCGGCTCGGGCTCGGGCCGGGCCCACGATCCGCCACTCGGTGTGCCGGGGCACGCGTACCGGGCGGTGCAGGACGGCCGAGCCGGAGCGTTCGATCGCGTCCAGCTCCGCGCCGAAGAGTTCGACCGCGGTGTCGAGCACGATGGCGGGGCCCAGCGGCAGCGTGTTCCGCAGCGCCCGGCGGGAGCTCTCCAACCACTGCCGGGCCTGGTCGACGAGGTGCGCGACCAGCCGCCGTACGGCCGGGGTCCACGCGCGGGAGATCAGCTCGTCCCGGGTCACACCGTGGCGGTCGAGGACCTCGGTGGGGAACCACACCTGCCCGGCGTCAAGGTCCTCGGGGAGGTCGCGGAGCATGTCGGCGAGGAAGAGACCGTCCACGAACCGGGTGAAGCCCGGGAGGTCGCGCAGTCGCACGGGGACGGGCAGTCCGGAGCGGACCAGCATGCGCATCAACTGTTCGGGCCAGCTGACGTTCTGGGCGTGGGCTCGCTCCCGCCACTCCTGCCAGGTCGCGACACCCTCGCGGGCCTCGTCCCCCTGGACGGCGTCCAGGGCTCCCAGCAGATCCGCGGGGTCGAGCCCCCAGTGCCAGACCGCGTCGGTCAGCGCGAGTCGTACCGGGTCGTCGCTGGTGCCGCTCGCCAGGTCGGCCTCCAGCGCGGTCCGCCACTCCTGAAGCCGCCTGCTCCGCTCCTCCGGCGTGCCCTCGGTGGAGTCGAGCAGGTCGTCGGCGGAGGCGAGAGCGGCGTACAGGGCCCAGCACGCGGGGCGGACCGTCGGCGGCATCAGCTGCATGAGCGCGTACTCGGTGGGCCGGGTCGTGCGGACCAGGTGGCGGCACTCGTCGTACGCGGCGTCGAGGGCCGACCGCTCTCGACCGGACCGCCCGGCGGATCCGGCAGCTGACCGCGTTCCGGACCACGTGGTGCTGCGACGCATGGGAAACCCCACATACCTTCGACTGGGACCGATGGGACCGACTCGGGTGACAGCGGTCGCCTGCGATCGGCTTCGATCGCTGTCTCCCCGAGCACCGCCGGAACCTCTCGAACGCGGAACACGGCCACGCCTGCTCGCGACATTATCAGCCGCAATGTCATGTCACGGGCGCGGGTCCGCCCGCCACGGACGAGGGTCGTCCGTGACGGGCGTCGGTCTCACAACCGGGGGTCGACGGGCTCCGACTCCAGGGCCAGTACCCCGAACACCGCCTCGTGCCCCCGCCACAGCGGCTCTCCCTCGGCGAGCCGGTCCAGGGCCTCCAGGCCCAGGGCGTACTCGCGCAGGGCGAGGGACCGCTTGTGGTTGAGGAACCGGCCGCGCAGCCGTGCGAGGTTCTCCGGGCGGGTGTACTCCGGGCCGTAGATGATCCGCAGGTACTCCCGGCCCCGGCACTTGATGCCCGGCTGGACCAACCGTCCCTGTCCGCTGCGCACGACCGCCCCGACCGGCTTGACGACCATGCCCTCGCCGCCGCGGCCGGTCATCTCCAGCCACCAGTCGATGCCGGCGCGCACCGAGGCCTCGTCGCCGGTGTCGACGAAGAGGCGCCGGGTGGTCTGCAGCAGACCGCTGACGTCGTACTCGACGAGCCGGTCCAGCAGCGCGAGCTGCTCGTCGTGCGGGAGCGCGGCGAGGCTGCGGCCCTGGACCGCGAGGATCTGGAAGGGGGCGAGCCGGACGCCGTCCAGGCCCTCGGTGGGCCAGCAGTAGCGCCGGTAGGCCTCCGTGAACGCGGCGGCGTCGGCGGCCCGCTCGCGCTGCCTGCCCAGCAGGTCGCCCACGTCGACGCCGCGTGCCGCCGCGCCCTCCAGGGCGGCCAGCGCGCCCGGGAACACCGCGCCGGAGGCGGCCCCGACGGCCGCGTACTGGGTGCGCAGCAGCCCGGACGCCTTCAGCGACCAGGGCATCAACTCGGCGTCCAGCAGCAGCCAGTCGGTGTCGAGTTCGTCCCAGAGCCCGGCCGCCGTGACGGCCTCGCGGATCCGGGCGAGGACCAGCTCGGTGCGCGACTGGTCGTCGAAGAACGGGCGGCCGGTGCGGGTGTAGAGGGAACCGGTGGGGCCGTCCACACCGAAGCGGGCGCGTGCCGCGTCCGCGTCGCGGCAGACCAGGACGACCGCCCGGGAACCCATGTGCTTCTCCTCGCACACGACCCGCGCGACACCGTCCTCCTTGTACTGCGCGAACGCCTCCGCCGGGTGCTCCAGGTAGCCCTCGACATGCGAGGTCGCGGTCGGCGCCATGGTCGGCGGCAGGTACGGCAGCAGCCGCGGGTCGACCGCGAAACGGCTCATGACCTCGAGCGCCGCGGCCGCGTTCTCCTCGCGGACCGACACCCGGCCGGCGTGCCGGGTCTCGACGACCCGACGGCCGTGCACGTCCGCCAGGTCCAGCGGCCTGCCCTCGTGCCCGCCGGGCGCCTCGGTGGCCAGCGGCCTGGCCGGCTCGTACCAGACCTTCTCCGCCGGTACGTCGACGAGTTCGCGCTCCGGCCAGCGCAGCGCGGTGAGCCTGCCACCGAAGACGGCACCCGTGTCGAGGCAGATGGTGTTGTTCAGCCAGGTGGCGGTGGGCACCGGGGTGTGGCCGTAGACCACGGCGGCGCGGCCCCGGTAGTCCTCCGCCCACGGGTAGCGCACCGGCAGCCCGAACTCGTCGGTCTCGCCCGTGGTGTCGCCGTACAGCGCGTGGCTGCGGACCCGGCCGGAGGTGCGGCCGTGGTACCTCTCCGGCAGACCGGCGTGACAGACGACCAGCTTCCCGCCGTCGAGGACGTAGTGGCTGACGAGCCCGTCGATGAACCGCCGCACCTCCTGCTTGAACTCCTCGCTCTCGTCCTCCATCTGCGCGATGGTCTCGGCGAGCCCGTGGGTGTGCTGGACGTTGCGGCCCTTCAGGTAACGGCCGTACTTGTTCTCGTGGTTGCCGGGCACGCAGAGCGCGTTGCCGGAGCCGACCATCGACATCACGCGGCGCAGCACGGCCGGGCTGTCCGGTCCCCGGTCGACCAGGTCGCCGACGAAGACGGCCGTACGGCCTTCCGGGTGGACGCCGCCGACGTAGCCCAGCTTGCCGAGCAGCGCCTCCAGTTCGCTCGCGCAGCCGTGGATGTCGCCGACGATGTCGAACGGGCCGGTGAGGTGGGTGAGGTCGTTGAAGCGCTTCTCGGTGACGATCGTGGCGTGGTCGATCTCCTCGACACCGCGCAGGACGTGCACCTTGCGGAAGCCCTCGCGCTCCAGGTGCCTGAGGGAGCGGCGCAGTTCGCGGGTGTGGCGCTGGATGACGCGGCGCGGCATGTCGGCGCGGTCGGTGCGGGCCGCGTTGCGCGCGGCGCACACCTCCTCCGGTACGTCGAGCACGACGGCTATCGGCAGCACGTCGTGCTTCCGGGCCAGTTCGATCAGCTGCCGGCGGGACTCCTGCTGCACGCTGGTCGCGTCGACGACGGTACGGCGGCCGGCCGCGAGGCGCTTGCCCGCGATGTAGTGGAGCACGTCGAAGGCGTCCTTCGTCGCGCTCTGGTCGTTCTCGTCGTCCGAGACCAGTCCCCGGCAGAAGTCGGAGGAGATGATCTCGGTGGGCTTGAAGTGGCGTCGGGCGAACGTGGACTTGCCCGAGCCGGAGGCGCCGATCAGCACCACGAGGGAGAGGTCGGTGACGGGCAGGGTGCGCCCCTCGGGGGTCTCCCCGGTCGTGTTGCCGGTGGTGGTTCCGGTGGTCTCGCTCATGCCGCGTTCGCCTCCTTCTTGTTCGTGGTGTCGGTCTTGTTCGTGGTGTCGGTCGTGGCCGTGGTCATGTCGAACACGGCCATCTGGGTGGGCGGCCCCACCTCAGGGTCGTCGGGCCCGACGGGCACGAACCGGACCTGGTAGCCATGCCGTTCGGCCACGGTCGTCGCCCAGGCGCGGAACTCCTCCCGGGTCCACTCGAAGCGGTGGTCGCTGTGCCGGGCGTGCCCGGCGGGAAGGGATTCCCAGCGGACGTTGTACTCGACGTTCGGGGTGGTCACGAGGACGGTGCGGGGGCGGGCCGAGCCGAACACGGCGTACTCCAGGGCCGGCAGCCGGGCCGCGTCGAGGTGCTCGACGACCTCGCAGAGCACGGCGGCGTCGTAGCCCTTGAGCCGCTTGTCGGTGTAGGCGAGGGAGCTCTGGAAGAGCTGGACGCGGGCGGCCTGGCGCTCGCCCATGCGGTCGAGCTTGAGGCGGCGGGAGGCGATGGTGAGCGCGCGCATCGAGACGTCCGTACCGACGATCTCGGTGAAGCGGACGTCCTTGAGCAGCGCCTGCACCAACTGGCCCTGACCGCAGCCCAGGTCGAGGACGCGGGCGGCCCCGGAGTCCTTGAGCGCGGCGATGATCGCGTCACGCCGCTGCACGGCCAGCGGAGTCGACTTCTCGACGGACTCGGCCCCGGTCTCGGCCCCGTCCCCGGTCTCGGCCCCGTCCCCGGTCTCGGGCCCGTCCCCGGTCTCGGGCCCCGGCTCGACGACGGCCCCCGGCTCGGCCTCGGCCTCGGCCGCGATCTCGCCGTCGGCCTCCCCGTCCGCGGACTCCTCGACCGCGTTGTCGATCTCCTCGACCTCGCTGTCGTCGGCCTCGGCCAGCCGGACGAGTTCCATGCGCTCCATGGCCTGCCGGGTCAGCGACCAGCGGCGGGAGAGGTACCGGCTGGTGATCAGCTTGTGCTCGGGGTGGTCCGGGAGCCAGCCCTCGCCCACGCGCAGCAGCTTGTCGACCTCGTCGGACGACACCCAGTAGTGCTTGGCGTCGTCGAGCACCGGCAGCAGCACGTACAGGTGCCGCAGCGCCTCGGCGAGGGTGAGCGACTCCGACTCCAGGACGAGCCGTACGTAGCGGGAGGCACCCCATTCGGGGAACTGGGTGTCCAGCGGCACCGCCTCGGCGGTGACGGTCCAGCCGAGTGGCGCGAAGAGCTTGACGACGAGATCCGGACCGCCGCGGGCGGGCAGCGCCGGTATCTCGACGCGCAGCGGGCGGACCTGCTCCGGGAGTTCGGGGCGGGCCTTGCACTGGCCGCGCACGGCGCTGGAGAAGACGTCGTTCAGCGCGACGGCGAGCAGGGAGGAGGCCGCGTACGGGCGGTCGTTGACGTACTGGGCGAGCGCCGCGTCGGGGGCGCCGCCGCGGCCCTTGCCCTTGCCCCTTCTGACCAGTGCCACCGCGTCCACCTCCAGCAGCAGCGCGGCCGTGCACCGCTCGACGTGCGCCTCGGGGTAGAGGACGTGCGCCGTGCCGTAGGAGGTGGAGAACGCCTGCGCGTTGTCGGGATGCTTGTGCAGCAGGAAACCGAGATCGGTCGCGGGGCGCTCTGGGGTGCCGGTGGTACTGATCGTCAGGAACACGGTGAGGTTGCCTCGTGGTGGGTGTCTGTGATGGACGCCCAACGTACAGCGAAGGATCAGGGCGCACTCAGGCATTTTCGCCGGAGGACCGCCCCCGCGTCGTGGCCGCGGCCGACCCCGCGGCCACGACGGGGGCCCGGCATCAGGGCAGTTCGGTGACCCGGTCGGTGCCCGGTGGGGCGACGGGGCTCTCGGCGGTGAGGTAGTCGGTGAAGGCGGTGATGTCGTCTCCGCCGCCGACGCTGTTCCCGCCCTTGGCGAAGGTGGTGAAGCCGTCGCCGCCCGCCGCGAGGAAGGTGTTGGCGGTCACCCGGTAGGTGGCGTCCGGGTCCAGGGTCTCGCCGTCGAGCTTGATCGAGGACGGGTCGATGCGGTCGCCGACGGGGGCACTGCGGGAGAAGGAGTAGGTCAGGCCCTTGGAGACGCCCAGTATCAGGGTGGGCGCACGGGTCCCGGAGTCGTTGAACTGCTCCTCCAGGATCTTCTCGATCTGTGCTCCGGTGAGGTCCACCGACACCAGGGACCCGGCGAAGGGCTGTACGGCGAAGGCCTCGGCGTAGGTGATCTCGCCGGGTGCCTCGCCGCCCGTGGAGGAGGCGTGCACGAGGTCGGCCCGGACGCCGCCGGGGTTCATCAACGCGATCCGCGCGCCGCCCCGTTCGGGTGCCGAGGTCGCCGCGAGCTGCGCGTCGGCCACCATGTTCGCGAGGTCCGACTCGGCGTCGCGGGTCTCGGAGCGGGTGATGTCGGTGGTGACGCTGCCGACGACCTTGTTGGCCAGGGGCGCCGAGAGGGCCTTCCACTTGTCGATGACGGCGGTCTGGTCGGCGTCCTTGGCGCCGGTGCGGGTGACGAGGTGGTTCATGGCGGCCACCCGGTCCCGTACGACGTCGCCTGTGCGGCGGTCCACGGGCAGGCGCGTCTCGGTGACGACCCGGCCGAAGGAGGAGGCCGAGGTGACCGTACGGGGGTGGCCGGCGGGGTCGGGCAGGGTGCAGACGTACGGCTGGTGGGTGTGGCCGGTGACGACGGCGTCGATGGCCGGGGCGAGGTGCTTCGCGATGTCGACGACGGGGCCGGAGATGCCGTCGCACTGCCCGTACGAACCGGCCTGGACGCCGCCCTCGTGGAGCAGGACCACGATCGCCTCGACGCCCTGGCGGCGCAGTGCGCGGGCGGCGGCGTCGGCGGTCTCGACCTCGTCGGCGAAGCGTACGGACGTGATGCCGGACTGGCCGGTGACCGCGGGCGTGCCCTCCAGGGTCATGCCGATGAAGCCGACCTTGACGCCGTCGACCTTCTTGACCCAGGTGGGGGCGAGGAGCGGCTTGCCGGTGGTGCGGTCGAGGACGTTGGCGGCGAGCCACGGGAAGGCGGAGCCGTCGTACGGTTCGCCCTCGATGTAGCAGCCGTCGTCGGGGTGGCAGCCTCCGTGCTGGATGCGCAGCAGTTCCTCGGTGCCCTCGTCGAACTCGTGGTTGCCGACGCTCGTGACGTCCAGGCGCAGCTTCTCCATGGATTCGACGGTCGGCTCGTCGTGGAAGAGGCCGGAGAGGAAGGGGCTGGCGCCGATGATGTCTCCGGCGGCGACGGTCAGGGAGGCGTCGGTGCCCTCGCGGAGCTGCTTGAGGCGGGCCGCGAGGTGTTCGGCGCCGCCGACCGGGGTGGACTTCGGGTCCAGCTTGGAGCCGAGGGTGGCGTCACGGCCCGTGGGCGGCTCCAGGTTGCCGTGGAAGTCGTTGAAGGAGAGGAGCTGGACGTCGACGGTGTCCGGCTGCTTCGGGACGGCGGGGATGCCGCCGGTCAGGGCGCCGGGGCGGACGGACAGCAGATGGAACTTGGTGACGCTGCCGTTGAAGCCGAAGTTGTCGTCGGCGACGAGGACGAGGGTGCGGGAGCCGTCGGGGAGGGTGGGGCCCCAGGTGATGCCCTCGACGTTGTCGGCGTCCGTGCCGGAGAGGGTGAAGTCGTAGAGCAGCTTCTTCGGCATCGGCCGATCCGTGCCGGACAGCTTCTCCTCGCCGCGTACGTCCGTGGCGCCGCGGGTGGTCGTCCAGTACAGGCGGATCGCGAAGCCCACGCCGGAGGCGAAGGAGCGTTCGACGGTGAGGTAGTCGGTCTTGTTGATCGCGAGGATCTCGGAGACGCCCCGGTCGGCCGCGTAGGTGCCGACGGGGGCGGGCAGCGGGGCGGTGGGCGCGGCGGAGATCGGGTCGACCTCGTAGATGTGTTCGGCCTCGGGCCTGCCGGTGCGGCGGTCCATGACCAGCAGTCGCGAGGGGCTCTTCGCGGTCAGCCCGGCCGCCGGGCCGTCCTGGACGAGCGCGTTCTCGGTGATCGTGACGGCCTCTCGGCCGTCCGGGGAGAGGGTCAGCCCTTCCAGGGCCTGGTTGTTGCGGACACCGGCGACGAGGGTGCCCGCCTCCGAACGGACCGGGGCGTACGCCTTCGGCAGGGGCAGTTCGCGCAGGTACGCGCCGGACGGGGAGGTCTCGCGGACGAAGGCCGGCTGTCCGGAGGCGGAGGCGCCCTCGCTGGTCCACAGCAGGCCCTTGCCGCCGGGGTTCCAGCGGATCGCCTCCGGGTCGACGGCCTTGGCGGCGAAGGGTTCGCCGGTGGTGTCGTCGAGGACGGTCAGGGCGTCGAGGGTGGGCTTGTCCTCGGCGAACTTCCGTCCGTCGAGGGGGAGTTGCAGTGTGTAGAAGCGGGCCTTGCCGTTCTCGGAGCGGTCGTCGCTGAGGGCGGCGTACGTGTGGGTTCTCGGGTCGTAGTCGATGCCGGAGAGTCCGCCGAAGGGCATGCCGAACTCGGTGGTCCCGGCGGGGACGGTGAGGGTGTCGAGGAGGGTGATGCCGTTCTGGGTCTTCTTGGGGGTCCTGTCCGCCTCGGGGGCGGCGTCGGCGGCGAGGTTGTTGGTGAGGGTCAGGCCGCCGAGAAGGGCGGAGGCGGTGAGGGCGGCGAGGCCGACGCGTCTGCGCCTGTGCCTGCCGGTGAGCCGTCTGTGTCCGGGCATGGGTGTTCCTTCCGGGGAGGGGAGGGGAGAGGAGGGGAGAGGTGCGGACGGTGAGGGGAGAGGTGCGGACGGTGAGGGGAGGGGTGCGGACGGTGAGGGGTGGAGCTGGTGCGTCGCGGGGTGCGGGTGAGTGGGGGCTGGTCGCGCAGTTCCCCGCGCCCTTGAAAGACCGGCCCTGCGGGCCGAAAAGCACGGGGCGGCAGCCGGCGTCAGAGGGACGCCGGGGCCACCTCCCCCGCTCCCCGCCGCTTCCTCCGCCACGCGTAGAGCGCCAGGGCGACCAGGGTCATCGCGTACGGGATGGTCGACACCAGTTGCGGTGGAACGTCGAGGGTGCCGAGCTGGACCGCCAGGGCCTCGGCCGCGCCGAAGCCGAGGGCGGCGAGGAAGACGCCCCAGGGGCGCAGGCCACCGAGGAAGACCGCGGCGAGGGCGATGAAGCCGCGGCCGGCGGTCATGTCCCGGACGAAGAAGGACACGTACCCCATGCTGAGGAAGACCCCCGCGAGACCGGCGAGCGCGCCGCTGAGCGCGAGGCCCGCGTACTGGACGCGCCGTACCGCGATGCCGACCGAGGCGGCGGCGTCCGGCATCTCGCCGACCGCGCGGAGGTGGAAGCCGAAGCGGGTGCGGTAGAAGAGCCAGGCGACGAAGGGGGCCGCGAGGAAGGCCAGCCAGGTCAGCATGTTCTGGCCGCTGAGTACGTCCCCCAGCACGGGGATGTCCTCAATGCCGGGCAGGGGGACCGTGGGCAGGGTTCCGCTCTTCAGGCCGGACGTGCCGCCCTTGTCGCCGAGGAGGGTGAAGACGGCGTAGGCGGTGCCGCCGGACGCGAGCAGGTTGAGGCCGATGCCCGCGATGATCGCGTCGGCGCCCAGTTCGAGGCGGAGCGCGGCGAGGAGGACGCCGAGCAGGACGGCCACCGTCACGCCGGCGAGGGCGCCGGCCGCGACCGACCCGCTGTAGCCGGCGACCAGCGCGCCCGTGCAGGCGGCGCTCAGCATCTGGCCCTCCAGGGCGATGTTGCTGATGCCGGCGCGTTCGGCGACGAGTCCGCCCATGGCGGCGAGCAGATAGGGGGTGGCCACGCGCAGCACGGCCGCGAGGAAGGCGCTGCTGAGGACGACATCGAGAACGGAACTCATCGGGCCTCCCCCTCACCGCGCGCACCACCGGGGTGTCCGTCGCCGTCCGCGTCGTGGGCGGCGCCCGGTCGGCCCTGCGGGTCCGTGCCGCCACGGCGTCGGTCGCCGACGCGTCCGCCGGTCGCGGGAAGGCCGTGTGAGGCTCCGCCGACACCCGACCGGCCGTCGGTGTGCCCGCCGGCACTCGTCCGGCCGTTCGAGGCAGCGCCGGTGACCGGTCGGCCCTGCGCGGCGGGCGCCGGGCCGCGGGCGAGGCGGCGTTTGAGGAGGTCCGGGAGGGCTTGGGCGGTGACCAGGAGGACGATGACCGCCTGGATCACGACCACGATCTCCGTGCCCACGTCCGTCTGCTGTTCCATGATGTCTCCCCCGGCGCGCAGGTAGGAGTAGAAGAGGCCGGCGACCACGACGACCAGCGGGTTGTTCCGGGCGAGCAGCGCCACCACGATCCCCTCGAAGGCGAGGCTCCCGGCGAGCCCGGGTTCGAGGCGCCCGTACACGCCCTGCACGAGATGCGCTCCGGCCAGGCCCGCGACGGCCCCGCCGATCACGAAGCTCCACTCGATCGCGCGGGGCACCCGGATGCCGCCGTACTCGGCGAAGTGCGGATTGGACCCGGTCATCCGGATGCGGTAGCCGAGCGGGGTACGGGTGACGAGCAGCCACAGGGCGACAGCGGTGAGCAGCATCAGCAGGAAACCGACGTTGGCACGGCCGAAGGGGATGCCGAGCCATTCGGTGAGGGGGGTCAGCGCGGAGTCCGGCTGGATGCGCTCCGAGTGGACCGCGCTGCTGCCGGGCTCCTTCAACGGGCCGTTCACCAGGTAGTCGTAGACGCGTACGACGATGGCGTTGAGCATCAGCGTCGCCACGATCTCGTTGGCGCCGAGCCGTGCCTTCATCGAGCCGGGCACGAAGCCCATGCCGGCCCCGGCGGCCGCCGCGGCGACCAGCGGGACGAGCACGACGGCGACGGGCGGCAGCGGCAGGAAGATCGCGACGGTGGCCGCCGCGAGCGCGCCCGCGTACAGCTGGCTCTCGGCGCCCAGGCTGATCTGGCGGGCCCGGAAGGGGATGGCCACCGACAGGCCGAGCAGGGTGAGTGTGGTGGCGTCCTCCAGCCAGCGGCCGACGCGGAAGGAGCGCTCCAACGGGCCGGTGAGCAGGGCCTCGTAGGCGGCGACCGGGTCCTTGCCGGTGGCGAGGATCACGAGGAAGCCGATGACGAGGGCCACCAGGACGGTCGCCAGGGTCATGCTGAGGTCGACGGCGAGGCCCCGGCGCCGGGTGGCCCGGTACTCCCGGCGGTCCTCGCTCTCGATGAGGGTGCTGGTCATCAGGGGGTCGCCTTCCCGGAGTCGCCGGAACCGTGGTCGTCCAGCCCGGCTCTCAGCCGCTGCGGTGCGTGGTGTTCGACGCCGAGCATGTACAGGCCGACCCGCTTCTCGGTGAGGTCGGTCGTGTCGTCGAAGCGGCCGACGAGCCGGCCGTCCTTGAGGACGAGCAACCGGTCGGAGAGGGCGAGGAGTTCGGTGAGGTCGGCGGAGATGAGGAGGACCGCCGCGCCCGCGTCGCGGGCGGCGACGAGACGCTCGTACATGAAGCGCATGGCGCCGATGTCCACGCCGCGGGTGATCTGGGAGGCGATCAACAGCCGTGGTCCGGCGGAGAGTTCGCGGGCGACGACGACCTTCTGCAGGTTGCCGCCGGACAGCGCGCGCACCGGCACGGACGGGTCGGGTGTGCGGATGGCGTAGTCCGCGACGAGCCGTTCGGCGTGGGCGCGTACGGCGGCGGGGCGCAGGACGCCTCGGCGGGCGAGGGGCGGGCGGTCGTGCCGGTCGACGACGAGGTTGTCGGCGATGGACTCGTCCAGCGCGGCCCCGTCGTGGAGGCGGTCCTCGGGGACGTATCCGATGCCGGCCCGGCGGTGTCCGGCGACGTCGAGCCCGGCGGTGTCGGTGTCACCGACGCGTACCGTGCCCGAGCCCGGTCGCCGCAACCCGGCGAGGATCTCGGCGAGTTCGGTCTGCCCGTTGCCCTCGATACCGGCCACGCCGACGATCTCGCCGGCGGCGACGTCGAAGTCGATGCCGTGCAGGGACTGCCCGGTCGGGGCGGCGTAGCCCAGGTCCCGCACCCGCAGCGCGGTGGCGGCGCGCCGGGCCGGGGCGCGGTCGACGTCGAGGGTCATCTCGCGGCCGACCATCATCGCGGCGAGTTCACGCTCGGAGGTGTCGGCGGTGGCGACGGTTCCGACGAGGGCGCCGGCCCGCATCACGCTCACCCGGTCGCTGATCTCCCGCACCTCGCGCAGCTTGTGGGAGATGAACAGCACGGTCATCCCGCCGTCGCGCAGGCGTCGTACGGCGGCGAAGAGGTCCTCCGTCTCCTGTGGGGTGAGGACCGCGGTCGGCTCGTCCAGGATCAGTGTCCGGGCCCGGCGGTGGAGGGCCTTGAGGATCTCGGCGCGCTGGCGCATGCCGACCGACACCTCGTCGATACGGGCCAGCGGGTCGACGGCGAGTCCGGCCTCCTCGGCGAGCCGGGCGGTGGCCTCGACGGCCGCCTGGGCGTCGACCAGACCCCGTCGGCCGGGCTCGACGCCGAGGACGACGTTCTGGGCGACGGTGAAGGACGGCACCAGCATCAGGTTCTGGTGGACCATGCCGACACCGAGCGCGATCGCGGACGCCGGGCCGCGCAGTACGCGGGGCCGGCCGCCGATCAAGATCTCGCCGGAGGTGGGCTGCTCCAGGCCGTAGAGCAGCTTCATCAGCGTGGACTTGCCCGCTCCGTTCTCGCCGACGACCGCGCGGATCTCACCGACCGGTACGTCGAGGTCGACGCCCCGGACCGCGCGGACGCCGTTCGCGTACGTCTTGGTGACCGCGCGGGTGGCGACGGCGGGCCCGGCCGGGTCCCATGACTCGTTCATCTCAAGGCCGTTCGGGGTGGGTGCGGGGGTCAGAAGGCGCTGGGGACCGTGAGGGAACCGGACTTCACGCGGTCGGCCGCCTTCTGGAGCTCGGTACGGATCTTCTCCGGCACGATCTCCTGGAAGTGGGCGTCGTCGACGTAACCGACCGCGTCCTCGGCGAGACCGACGCTCTGCACGGCGCCGTACTTCACGGCGTCCTTCTTGTCGTCCTCGGCGGCCTGGTAGAGGGCGTTGCCGACGTTCTTGAGGATCGAGGTGACGACGGTGTTCTTCTGCGCGTTGTCGGTGAGGGTCTGGTACTGGTCGGAGTCGACGCCGAAGGTGTAGCGGCCGGCGCTCGCGGCCGACTCGAAGGTGCCGAGCCCGGAGAGCCCCGCGACCGGCCAGACGAGGGCGGCGCCCTGCCCGTACATCGCGGTGGAGATCTCCTTGCCCTTGGCGGGGTCGCCGAAGGGCTTGTCGCCGCCGACGTACTGGGTGAGGACGTCGGAGTTCTTGCCGCCGGCCGCCTTGAACCCGGCCTTGAATCCGACGATGAAGTCCTCGATGACGGGGATCTTCACGCCTCCCACGACGCCGACCTTGTTCAGGGATTCGGCTCCCTTGAGGGCTTTCTCGGCGACCAGCTTCTCGGCGAGGAATCCGGCCAGATAACCGCCCTCGTTCTGTTTGAAGGTCACCGAGTAGACGTTCTCACACTTGTTGGAACAGCCGTTCTTGCCGGAGTAGTCGACGGCCGAGTCGAACACCCAGAACTTCTTGTCCGGGTACTGCGGGGCGAGTTCACCGATGTAGTCGGTGACGTCGAAGGTGCCGGCCGCGAGGATGTCGTAGTCGTCGGCCGCCGCCGCGTCCTCGAATCCCGGCTCCCACTTGGTGCGGTCCGAGCCCAGCTCCACCACCTTCAATTCGTACCCCAGCTCGCTCTCGGCCCGCTTGAGCCCCTCGTACGCGGAGTCGAAGAACGACTTGTCGCCGAGCCCGCCGTTGACCACCAATTTGATCCGGGGCTTTCCGGAGGAGGCCGCCCCGGAATCGTCGGACCCCGATCCCCCGCACGCGCTCAGCACCAGCATTCCCGCCACTGCGGCGGCGGCGCCCGGTCCGTAACTACGGCGAATTCTCATCACTGCCGACCTCCTGATCATTTTTTCCTTCTTTCTCTGTCCGCAGTCTTGCGTCTTCTGTCTTCTGACATCTGGCTTCTGACTTCTGACTTCCGTCCGCTGTTCTCGCTGACAGCGACAGTAGGAAGTACAAAACGTTTTGGCTACGCCGAACGGTTTCTGTTTGATTTCTTCCCGGGGAATTTCAGCCGTCGGCCCGCAGCGCGGCCGCGGCGATGCGGACGGCACGGTCGAACCCGGTCTCCCGGTCCGCGGCGGACAGGGCCGCGCCGGTGCGCACGTGGTCCGACACGGTCAGGACAGCGAGCGCCTCGCCGCCCTCCGCCGCGGCCACGGCGTACAGCCCGGCCGCCTCCATCTCGACGGCGAGGGTGCCCCGGCGTTCGAGGGCGTCGAGGACCGCGGGCCGGTCGAGGTAGAAGTGGTCGCTGGAGAACACGGGGCCGATGTGCACGGCTGGACGGTCCGAGCGGCCCGGTCCGCCCGGTTCCTCCGCCTCGACGGCGTTCGCCGCGTCGACGGCCGCGCGCAGCGGCCGGTAGGAGGCGGCCAGGGAGAGGGTCACACCGTCCACCAGGAGGCGGCTGACGCTGGAGTCGGTGTGCGCGGCGGAGGCGATGACGACGTCCCGGAGGGCGACCGAGGTGGTCAGCGCGCCCGCCGTGCCGACCCGGACGATCCGGCGGACCCCGTAGTGCCGGAACAGCTCCGTCGCGTAGATCGACATCGACGGGATGCCCATGCCGGAGGCGAGCACCGACATCGGTACGCCCCCGTACGTGCCGGTGTACCCGAGGATGCCGCGCACCTCGGTGACGAGCCGCGCGCCGTCGAGCACCGTCTCGGCGATCCGCCGGGCCCGCCGGGGGTCGCCGGGCATCAGCACAAGGGGGGCGAAGTCGCCGGAGGCGGCGGAGATGTGGGGGGTGCCGACGGACGCCGGAGTGCCGACAGGCACGGGCACGGGCACGGGCCCGGGTACGGGTACGGGTACGGCCTCGGCGGCCGTCACAGCTCCTCCCCCGCGAGCCAGCGGACGAGGCGGTCCCACAGTTCCGCGTAGCCGTCCCATTCCAGGAACGGGGGCGGGGCCCAGTGCGGGGCGACGTCGGAGGTGAAGGCGGCCGAGCGGCCCGTGCCGTGGTCGCCGACGGCCAGCAGCGGATGCCCGGCGCACTCGGCGAGCAGCGCCGCCTCCGGTCGTACGGCGACCTCGTTGAGGCCGAGGAGCGCGGGCCAGGCACGGTCGAGTCCGGCGACGACGGGGTGCCCTCCCACCACCTCGGGGACGGCCCCAGCCGGCAGCTCCACCCGGTCGTCGCGGTCGAGCATCGTCACCGGCAGGGCGGCGGCCAGCGGCGTACGCCCCCAGCGCGCGCGGGCGTCGATGCCGCTGAAGGTCAGATAGCCGCCGATCATCAGCACGCCTCCGCCGCGCTCGACGAAGTCCCGCACCAGCTCCGAGCGGTCGGGGGCGGGCTCGGACCGGTTGAAAGTCTCCGGCGGCAGCTGGAAGCTGTTCGCGCCGACATCGCTGATGACCACGACGTCGAACGCGTCGAAGCCGTCGGCGGTGTCCGGGACCCGCGTGGGTATCTCGTGCGCGGGCACGTACGTGACGTCGTGGCCGCGTGAACGCAGCGCGTCGAGGAAGACGCCGCCGCCCTCGGTGTACTCGGCGGTGTGAAAGGCGTCGAAGCCCTTCTGATGGACCGTGTACGTGAACCAGGACTCGCCGACGACGAGGACTCTGGGCATGGACGAACCGACTTTCTCTCAGGGGGGATTCAGAGGTGCTCGGAGAGGGCGTTCGGAGGTGCTCGGGGGTGTGTTCCTCGCCGTGTCCGGGCGCCTCGGGGCACAGGGACATGGCCGCGTGGCGCGGCGACGGTGACGACGGGACGGTGACGCTGACGGTGACGGAAGCGGTGAAGGTGACGGTGGTTCAGCGGGCGGCGGGGGGTGCCGTGCTCCCCCGTACCTTCAGTTCGACGGGGAGGGTGTGCCGGGACGCGGGCGGGACCTCGCCCCGGGAGACGTACTGGAGGAGTTGCGCGGTGGCGGTGCGCCCGACGTCGTAGGCGGGCTGGTGGACGGTGGTCAGCGACGGGTTGATCAGCGAGGCGGCCCGGATGTCGTCGAAGCCGACGACGGACAGGTCTTCCGGCACGGACAGCCCTGCCTCGCGCAGCGCGGCGAGCGCGCCGAACGCCATCAGGTCGTTGGCCGCGAACACGGCGGTGCGGTCCGCGAGTCCGCCGTCGTCGAGCAGTTCGGCGACCAACCGGTACCCGGACTCCTCCTTGAAGTCGCCCGTCCGCTCGACGACATCGCCGTGGAAGGCCTGGCGGAAGCCGTGCGCGCGGGCCGCCCCGCTCCTCAGGTCGCGGGGGCCGGTCAGCATCAGGGCCCGGCGGTGGCCGAGCGCCCGCAGATGCTCGCCGACCAGCCGGCCGCCCACCTCGTGGTCGGCGCTGGCGATGAGCGCCCCGCTCAGGCCCTCCACCTCCTCGTCGGCGAGCGCGATCGGGAACTTGCCCATCAGCGCCTCCAGCCGCCTCCGGGACGGGGGCGACCCAGAGGCGTACACCATGCCGTCGATGAACCGGCTGCGGATCATGCCGAGGTAGCGGTCCTCGCGGTCGGCGTCGAACTCGGTGTTGCACAGGATCAGCCCGTACCCGAGGTCGTGGGCGGCGTCCTCGGCGCCTTTGGCCAGCTCGGCGAAGAAGGTGTTGCTGATGTCCGGGATCAGCAGGCCGATCACGGAGGTGGCACCGGCCTGGAGGCTGCGGGCCAGCGACGCGGGCACGTACCCGAGCCGGTTGACGACGCTGCGCACCCGGGCGGCGGTCTGTTCGTTGACGGGCCGGTTCCCGCTCAGCACGTGCGAGACGGTGGTGGGGCTCACCCCGGCCGCCGCGGCGACGTCCTTGATGGAGGCGGCCCGGCGCACGGCGGGACGGTCGTGGGCGGTGTCGCGGGTCAGATCACGGGTCATAGTGCTGCACCGCCCTGCCGTGCGAGGTGTCGAGGATCCGTGCGACGCGCGCGTCCGCGTCGGCGAGCATTGCGGGTTCGTCGACGGTGAGGAGCCGTCCGTCGCGCATCAGCACCCGCCCGTCGACGATCACCGTGCGGACGTCGGCGGCACGGGCACTGTAGACGAGCGCGGCACGCGGGTCGTGCAGCGGACGGCAGTGCGGGCCGGACAGATCGGTGAGGACGATGTCGGCGCGCATGCCCGGCTCCAGCGCGCCGATCCGGTCCTGGAGCCCCAGGGCCCGGGCCCCGCCCCGCACGGCCGTCCGCAGGGTGTCGGACACCGTCATCCAGGTGGCGTCCCGCACCGCCTGCTTCTGCGTGAGCGCGACCAGCCGCAGCGCCTCCCACACGTCCAGGGTGTTGTGCCCGGCGGCCCCGTCGGTGCCTACGGCCACCGTGATCCCGGCGCCCAGCAGGTCGCGGACCGGGGTCAGCGGGGACAGCGCGTGCTTGAGGTAGACCTTGGGGCAGCAGGCAACAGCCGTCCGGTCCGCGTACTCGGCCAGCAGCGGCAGGTCCCGCTCGACGATCCCGCAGCCGTGCGCGATGAGGGCACCCGCGTCCAGGACACCGGTGTCGTGCAGCACCCGGATCGGGGTGATCCCTCGCCGCTCCAGGCTGGACTCCGTCTGCTCCAGGTGCTCGGCGGCATGGATGTGCACGCGCACCCCGAGCCGCCGGGCGTGGTCGGCGAGGGTCCGCAGGTCCCGGTCGTCGACGGTGTAGGGGGCGTGCGGCCCGAGCGAGACGGTCACGCGGCCGTCGGCCCCGCCGTGCCAGGTCTCGGCGAAGGCGACGGTGGCCTCCAGCGCCTGGGCGCCGCCACTGCTGAAGTAGGTGGGCGCGATGTCGGCGCGCAGCCCCGCCTCGGCCACCGCCTCGGCGATGCCCTCGGGGAAGAAGTAGTGGTCCGCGAAGGTGGTGACGCCCGACCGGATCATCTCCGCACAGGCCAGCAGCGCGCCGGCCCGCACGTCCTCGGCGGTCAGGTTGGACTCCATCGGCCACACCCGGTCGTTGAACCACCCCTCGACCGTCACGTCCTCGGCCGCGCCCCGCATCAGCACCATCGGGCTGTGCGTGTGCGCGTTCACCAGACCGGGCAGGGCCAGCAGCCCTCGCCCGTCGACCACCTCCGTGCCCGGCTCGTCCGGGCGCTCCGCCTCCGTCGGCCGGACCTCCACGATGACGCCGTCCGCCACCACGATGTCCCGCGCGGGCAGGACGTCGCACTCGCCCTCCACGGGGACACGCAGCACGTCACAGCCGCGCACGAGGAGGCGGGGGCGGGTGACGGAAGGGGACGTTCTGTCGCTCATGCGACACAAGCTAGATATCCAAAACGTTTTGCACAACAAGGAGACGCTTCGGACATCGGAAGGGTCTCGGGACGGCAGGACGGAGGCTTGTGGCCGGAGACCGGAGCCGAGAGCCCGGGCCGGCGGACCGAGGGCTTGTGGCCGGAGGCCCGGAGAACCGGGCTGAGACCGCCGCATCCCAGGAGGCGCGATGGCTCGGGGGGGAGGCCGGAGGCCGGGGCACGGAGGGCCGGCGGCGCAGGTCCCGGAGGACTTGAGGACCTGAGGCCCGCGGCCCGGAGGGTCGTGGCGTGTCGGCTCAGGGCCGTGGTGGCGGCGGGCGGCGCCGTCCCGCGCCCCGGGCCGGGCGCGGGACGTGTTTCGCTACGACAGCTGGGACTGCACCTGGCCGGAGATCAGCTCCAGGTGGTCCAGGTCGTCGAGGTCGAGGATCTGGAGGTAGACGCGCTGGCAGCCGATGGCCTGGTAGCGGCCCAGCTTGTCGACGACCTCGGCCGGGGAGCCGGCCAGCCCGTTGGCCTTGAGCTCGTCGACCTCGCGGCCGATCGCGGCGGCGCGCCGGGCGACCTCGGCGTCGTCCTTGCCCACGCACACGACCAGGGCGTTCGAGTACACGAGGTCGTCACCCTTGCGGCCCGCCTCCTCCGCGGCCTTGCGGACCCGGCCGAACTGGCGCTCGCTGTCCTCGATCGAGGCGAACGGCATGTTGAACTCGTCGGCGTACCGCGCGGCGAGCCGCGGGGTACGGACCGCGCCGTGGCCGCCGATGAGGACCGGCAGCTTGGCCTGCGCGGGCTTGGGCAGCGCGGGCGAGTCGGTCAGCTGGTAGTGGGTGCCCTCGTACGAGAACGTCTTGCCGACCTCGGTGGCCCACAGACCGGTGACGATGGCCAGCTGCTCCTCCAGACGCCCGAACTTCTCCTTGGGGAACGGGATGCCGTACGCCTTGTGCTCCTCCTCGAACCAGCCCGCGCCCAGGCCGAGCTCGACCCGGCCGCCGGACATCTGGTCGATCTGCGCGACCTGGATGGCGAGCACACCCGGCAGGCGGAAGGTTCCTGCGGTCATCAGGGTGCCGAGGCGGATGCGTTTGGTCTCGCGGGCGAGGCCGGCCAGGGTGATCCAGGCGTCGGTGGGGCCGGGCAGGCCGTCCGACGAGCCCATGCGGAGATAGTGGTCGGAACGGAAGAACGCGTCGAATCCGAGGTCCTCGGTCGCCTTGGCGACGGTGAGGAGGGTGTCGTAGGTCGCCCCCTGCTGGGGCTCGGTGAAGATGCGAAGATCCATGCCTCCATCCTGCACGCTCACCCCCCGGTCAACGGCACCGGTAGCACTGGTGCCTTGGGGCCACGGTCGGGTGAAAATCCGTCAATCCGGCGCCCGGGACCGACGGCGTCAGTGACCGGCCGGAACGGTGATCGTTGCTCGGGAGGAGCCGGACCGCCCGGCACCCGTCGCCGGCGGCCGCTGCCGGGACGCCCGCACCACGTGCCCCCTCGGGGGGCGAGGGCCGAGGAGGCCGTCACATGTCCCAGGAAGCCGTGCCGGAGCAGGCTGCCGTGCCTGCGCAGCCGAAGGGTCTGCTCCAGCAGATGGAGGAGCTGATGGCTGCCCTGAACGCGGACCTGTCCCAGCTCGACGCGGAGTTCTCCGCACCGCGGGCCGCCTCCACGGAGGAGAGCGGATCCGCCTGAGGCTCTCCGAGCCACGATCCCGACGCCCGGCCGTGCGTTTCCGGCCGGGCGCTCGCCGTGTTCGGGGGCCTCGCCCCTCGCCCGCCCGCCGAGGCGCGTTCTTCGACTGCGGGTGAGTGAGGGTTCATCGCGCAGTTCCCCGCGCCCCTAGAAGCAGGCGACTGCCCGTCCCCAGCGGCTCACCCCGCCGCCGCGTCTCTCTCCGACAGGACCTGGTCTCTGACGGCCAGGCGCCGGAGCATTTCCAGCACCCGGTCCCGTGCCTCGTCCGCCGCGTCGATCGCCTCCATGCACTGCCAGTACGTCGCCTCGTCGTCCGCCCCGCTCGCCAGACCCACGAGCGCGATGCCGACCTCGCCCAGCAGGCCCCCGAGCCGCAGCAGCGACTCGTGGGCGTCGCCCAACTCGGTGAGCTGGGCGGCGCGTAAATCGCCCACACCGAGCGGCGGGGCGCCGAGTATGCCGCAGCCACTGCCGGCCAGCTCGGTCAACCCCAGGGCCTCACCCCGCAGTTCGGGAGGTCCCGAGACCGCGAGACGGCTCCCGATCGCCTGGGCGAGGGCATAGGACTGCCACGCCTCCGCCATGATCTGAGGTCCCTCGACGCTGCCCGCCAGAGCACGCCCACTCGCGAAGATGAGCCGCACCGCATCCATGCGCTGCCCCCGACTTTCCCCGACGCGCTCTCACACGTCCGCCCGAACTCCTGCCTGTTCATTACCCACAGTGAGGGTCGCTGAGACAGAAAGCCAGAGGAAGCCTGAAATCTGTGGATAACAAGTCGACTGTGGACAACTTTTCAACTCCGGAGAGTGACAACCGGATGAGGGCGCTCAGCGTCGAGCGTCCTCAGGGTCGCCCCGGTGCCGGAAATCTCCGTTCGTTGCGGTCGATCTTCGCATCCAGCGCTGACAACAGGTCGATCCCCAGCACCTCGCAGAGCTGGAGCAGATAGGCGAGCACGTCGGCCACCTCGTCCCTGACGCGGTGGGCGGTCTCCGGGTCCGACATCACACGAGCCGACTCCTCCGGCGTCAACCACTGGAAGATCTCGACGAGTTCGGACGCCTCGACGCTCAGCGCGGAGACCAGGTTCTTGGGCGTGTGGTACTGCTGCCAGTCGCGGGCGGCGGCGAACTCGGCGAGCCGCCGCTGCAGCGCCGCCAGGTCCGGCTTCCGCTCGGGCCGCTTCCGCCCGGCCCCAGGACCTTGCCCCGTTTCGGACTCGGGGCCTTGCCCCGTCCGGGATTCAGGATCTTTCACGGTTCAGGTCTACCACCGTCACCCCCGCCACTCCCGCGGCCCAGGAGGCGTCGCTCACCGCGCCGACGAGCCGGATGTGCCCGCGTTCGCACATCCGGGCCGCCAGCCGCACCAACTCCCCCGCCTGCCGGGGGTCCAGGGCCCGGTCGAAGCCGTCGGCGAGGACCGTGAGCGTCTGCAGAGCCGCCGGCACCTCCGCGGCCTGGTCCACCTCCAGCACACCGGGCCCGGTGAACAGCACCAGCGACAGCGCGAGATACCTCAACTCGCCGTCGCCGAGCAGGCCCAGGGCCGTCCGCACACCGTCCCCCCGGTCCAGCACCGCCCGTACCGCGCCGTCCCGCAGCGGCTCGGCGAGCAGATCGAGGACCGGCCCCGCACAGCCCTCGCGCACCGCGCCTACGAGCAGCGCGTGCCGTCGGCCGCACTCCGTCCGGGTACGCCACAGCACATCGGCGAGGTTGTCGCAGCCCCGCAGCAGCCGACCGGAGCCGAGCGGCACGGCGGCGCGCATCCGGCCGGGGCGGGGATCACAGGCGTAGACCGAGCGGAGGGCGACCACCATCTGCTCGGCGGCGGCGAGGACCCGGCGCTGGCCGTCCGTCTTGCCGGCGACGCGGAGCGGAAGTAGTGCCGTACCGAGGCGGTCGTCGGGCAGGGGGCCGCGGGTGACCGGTGAGGAGCCGGCCGTGTGCCAGGCGGCCTGGACCACGGGGCGGCTCGGGTCGACGAGCGCCGTCTCCAGCAGGGTGAGCCCACCGCACGTCAACCGCTCGCCCACGACGCGGAGTTCGGGCTCTGCCTGGACGGCGATGTCGAGGTGCACGGGCCCCTCGGGACCGTCGGCCGTGCAGCCGATCCGGAAGCCGCGGCGCCGCTGGGCGTCGGGACGGGCCCGTTCGGGGACGCAGCCCAGCGGGTCGGGGAAGACCTCGTCGAGGCCGGCGCCACCACCGAGCCCGGCCAGCGCCTCGTACGCCCTGAGCGCGGTGGTCTTGCCGCTGCCGCTGCGCCCCGCGAGGAGGGTCAGCGGCCCCAGCGGAAGGAAGGCGTTGCGGTGTCCGGCGAAGGCGGAGAGCCGCAGTTCGGTGACGCACGGCCGTTCCGGACGCGCCCCGGCGTCCACGCCGGGCACCACCGGCGAAAGGGATGACACGGTCATATGCGGACACTAGGAGCCCGCGCCGCAGACAAACCGTTCCGCCGAGTGGATCTTCCTACGATCGAGGGAGCGCCCGCCGGGAACGAGGGCGCCCCGCCCGCACGGACAGCGCCCCGAACCCCCGCAAGCGCCCTGTTTGCCACGCACCACGAACCAGGCGCCAGGAACCACGCGCCGTGAACCACACGCGATGAACCAGGCGCCGCGAACCACACGCCGCCCACCCCGAGCCCCGACGCGCCACGTTCAGGCTCGCCCCGCCGCGCGAACGCCGCGCGCGTCAGACCCCCGGGATCCCGGCCCCCTCCATCAGCCCCCGCACCTCGGTCCCCGGTGGCGTGAGAAGGAACACGTTCCGGTCGACCCGGTGCATCCCGGATGCCAGGCCGAAGACGACGCCCGTGCTGAAATCCAGCACACGCTTGGCGGTGTCACTTTCGGCGCCCGACAGGTCCAACAGCACCGGAACGCCCGCCATCAGCGTCTCCGCCACCTCACGGGCGTCCGCGAAGACGTTGACGCGCAGCACCACGAAGCGGCGCCGGGCCTCCGTCTCGGCTTCCGGTATGGTCCGATGGCCGACCGCGGACGGCCAGGCGTCCCGGCCCCGCAGCGGCACGACCTGGGCGAGCCCCTCCCACTGTTCGTCGGTGACATCGTGGCTGTTCACCCTGTTCACCGGCCTTCCCCCTGGCTCGCACTGAATGACTGCATCGGCCAATTCTTACGCATGGTCACCCGTTCGGCCCAACAGCGACACGGACCGCGACTCCTCCGTCCCGGCCGGCAGCCGGAACCCACCCTCACAGCCCCTCACGCGGCCATGTGTGGCGGGCGTAACGCCTCATGATCGGATCATGTGACACAGGCGTAACGGGCAATTCGTACGATCGAGCCTGCCGGGCGGCGATCCGGCGACTGAGCGGCAGCCGACCGGCAGCCGTACCAGAAGGCAACCGGCCATCGTGCCGGACAGCGAACGGCCATCGCCCCGGACGGCGAGAGCTTTCACGCCGGACGACGAACGGCTGTCACGCCGGACAACGCAGGCCGCCGCACCGACAGCGCCCGGTGGACCGACCGGACGACCAAACGGACGAACGGACGAACGACCGGACACCCCGGACGCCGACAGAGAGGGGCCGCCCGTGGCCGCGCAGGGCCCGCAGAGCACCACGACACAGGTGCGGACCGTGTGCTCGTACTGCGGTGTCGGCTGCGGCATGCTCCTGGACGTCGGGATGGGCCCCGACGGCCGGCGCACGGTGCTGAAGGCGTCCGGCGACAAGTCCCACCCGGCGAACTTCGGCCGCCTCTGCACCAAGGGCGCGACCACCGCCGACATGCTCGCCGCACCGGGCCGCCTCACCACCGCCCTCGTGCGGGACGACCGGGGCGACGAACCGGCCCCCGCGCCCGTCTCCGACGCGATCGCCGAGACGGCCCGGCGGCTGCGCGCGATCATCGACGAGCACGGCCCCGACGCGTTCGCCTTCTACGTCTCCGGCCAGATGAGCCTGGAGGCCCAGTACCTGGCGAACAAGCTGGCCAAGGGCTTCATCCGGACCAACCAGATCGAGTCCAACTCCCGGCTGTGCATGGCGAGCGCCGGCACCGGCTACAAGCTGTCGCTGGGCGCCGACGGCCCGCCCGGCTCCTACGAGGACCTGGACCGGGCGGACGTCTTCCTCGTCATCGGCTCGAACATGGCGGACTGCCACCCGATCCTGTTCCTGCGGATGATGGACCGGGTCAAGGCGGGCGCGAAACTGATCGTCGTCGATCCGCGCCGCACGGCGACCGTCGAGAAGGCCGATCTGTTCCTGCAGATACGTCCGGGCACGGACCTCGCCCTCCTCAACGGCCTGCTGCACCAGCTGCACGCGAACGGGCACACCGACGCCGACTTCATCGCCGCCCACACCGAGGGCTGGGAGGCGATGCCCGACTTCCTCGCCGACTACGCGCCGGACGCCGTCGCCGACATCACCGGCATCCCGGCGGACGACATCCGCGAGGCCGCCCGGCTGATCGGCGAGGCCGCCGAGTGGACGAGCTGCTGGACCATGGGGCTCAACCAGTCCACGCACGGCACCTGGAACACCAACGCGCTGGTCAATCTGCACCTGGCGACCGGTGCGATCTGCCGGCCGGGCAGCGGCCCGTTCTCGCTCACCGGCCAGCCCAACGCGATGGGCGGGCGCGAGATGGGCTACATGGGGCCGGGGCTGCCGGGTCAGCGGTCCGTCCTCGTGGACGAGGAGCGGGCGTTCGTCGAGGAGCTGTGGGAGCTGGCGCCGGACAGCCTGCGCAAGGACGGGGTCGGCAAGGGCACCGTCGAGATGTTCCAGAAGATGGCCGACGGGGAGATCAAGGCCTGCTGGATCATCTGCACCAACCCGGTCGCCTCCGTGGCCAACCGCAAGACCGTGATCGAGGGGCTGGAGGCCGCGGAGTTCGTCATCACCCAGGACGTCTTCGCTGACACCGAGACCAACGCCTACGCCGATGTCGTCCTGCCGGGCGCTCTGTGGACCGAGTCCGAGGGCGTCCTCATCAACAGCGAGCGCAACCTCACCCTCGCCGCCCCCGCCGCCGACCCGCCGGGCGAGGCGATGGCCGACTGGCGGATCATCGCGGCCGTCGCCCGGGAGATGGGCTTCGAGAAGGGGTTCTCGTACGACAGCGCCGAGCAGGTCTTCGAGGAGATCAAGCGGGCGTGGAACCCGAAGACCGGCTGGGACCTGCGCGGCGTGACGTACGACCGGCTGCGGTCGGGGTCCGTGCAGTGGCCCGCGGCTTCGGAGGACGGGCCGACGCGCAACCCGATCCGCTACGTGGTGGGAACCGGCGACGCGAACGGTGACGGGGCCGCAAACGGTGACGGCGCGGCGGGCGGCGAGGGCGGGACCGGTCGGGGGTTGCTCTTCCCCACGGCCAGTGGCCGGGCCGTGTTCCACGCACGTCCGCACCTGCCGCCCGCCGAGATGCCGGACGACGACTATCCGTTCGTGCTCAACACCGGGCGGCTGCAGCACCAGTGGCACACGCTGACGAAGACCGGCAGGGTCGCCAAGCTCAACAGGCTGAACCCGGGGCCGTTCGTGGAGGTGCATCCGCGGGACGCGCGTGAACTGGGCGTCGCGGACGGGGACTCGGTGGAGGTCGCCTCGCGGCGGGGACGGGCCGTCCTGCCGGCCGTGGTCTCCGACCGTGTGATGCCCGGGTGCGTGTTCGCGCCGTTCCACTGGAACGACCTCTTCGGGGAGTACCTGAGCATCAACGCGGTGACGAGCGACGCGGTGGACCCGCTGTCGTTCCAGCCGGAGTTGAAGGTGTGCGCGGTGTCCCTGGCGAAGGTGGCCGCGCCGACGAGGTTCGCGGCGCCGGCCGGGAGCGAACCCACCGGCACGCCGACGACGGCCCAGACGACAGCCCCGACGACAGCCCCCGTACCGGCGTCCCCGCTCCCCGTATCGGCGTCGGTCGCCGTGCCGACTCAGGTCGCCCTCGGTGCCAACCCGTTCGGTCTCGAACCCTCGCCGCCTCCCGTCCTCTCCGCCCAGGAGCGGCAGTACCTCACCGGGTTCCTCGCCGGGCTCGGGTCCGGGGTGCAGGGGGTGCCCGTGCTCCCGGCGGACGCGCCGTTCGCGCCCGAGCACGCGGTGTGGGTTAACGGGGTGCTCGCCGGGATGTACTCGCGGTCGACGGCGCCGAGCGCGGAGCCCGCCGCCGTCGAACCGGCCGGACGCGAGGTCGTCGTGCTGTGGGCCTCGCAGACCGGGACGGCCGAGGAGTTCGCGACGGCGGCCGCCGAGCATCTGGGGGCGGCGGGGCACCGGGCGACGCTCGTCGGGATGGACGAGGCCGCGCCGGACCGACTGCCGCTCGGCGCCGACCTGTTGCTGATCACCAGCACCTTCGGGGACGGCGACGCACCCGACAACGGTTCCGGGTTCTGGGACGCGCTGTCCCGGCAGGAGGCCCCCCGCCTGGACGGCGTGCGCTACGCCGTGCTGGCCTTCGGGGACTCCTCGTACGACGACTTCTGCGGGCACGGTCGTCGACTGGACGCCCGGCTCGACGAGTTGGGCGGGGTGCGGCTGGCCCCGCGCACGGACTGCGAGCCGGACTACGAGCCGTCGGCGGACGCCTGGCTGGGCCAGGTCATCACCGCGCTCGGCAAGGGGACGGACGGGGGCGAGGGCCCCGCGGAGGGCGGACCCACGGCCGCGGGAACGGCGCCCCAGGGCTCCGTCACCATTGCCCCTCCCCGGGTCACCACACCCACGTCCACGCCCGCCCACCGCTCCGCGAGGCCCGCGCCGGCCACCGCCCGGCTGGTCGGCAACCGGCTGCTGAGCCTGCCCGGAGCGGGCAAGGAGGTGCGCCGGTTCACCTTCGACACCAGCGGGACGGGACTGTCGTACGAGGCGGGCGACGCGCTCGGGGTGCGGCCGGTCAACTCCCTCGGCCTGGTCGCCGAATGGCTGGCAGTGACCGGTCTGGACGGCTCGGCTCCCGTGACCGTCGACGGGGTCGGCGAGGTGCCGTTCGCCGAGGCGCTGCACCGGCATCTCGACATCACCCGGATCACCTCGGACCTGCTCCGCTTCGTCTCCGAACGGACCCGGGACAACCGGGAGCTGAAGAAGCTCATGCGTCCGGACAACAAGGACGGGCTGGCCCAGTGGTCCTGGGGACGACAGGCCGTCGACGTGGTCGCCGAGTTCGCGGTACGCGCCTCCGCCCAGGAGTGGGCCGGTGTCTTCAAGAAGCTGCAGCCCCGTCTGTACTCGATCTCGTCGAGCCCGCTCGTCGACCCGCACCACATCTCGCTGACGGTGTCGGTCGTGCGGTACGAGAACCTGCACGGGCGCCCGCGCGGCGGGGTCTGCTCCCCCTTCCTCGCGGACGGCGAGACGGGCCTGGAGGTGCCGGTCCACGTCCAGCGCTCGCCGCACTTCCGGCCACCCGCCGATCCGGTGACCCCGATGATCATGGTCGGCCCCGGCACCGGTGTCGCGCCCTTCATCGGCTTCCTCCAGGAACGGCGGGCCCTCGGCCACCGGGCGCCCAACTGGCTGTTCTTCGGGGAGCAGCACCGGGCGACGGACTTCTACTACCAGGGGGAACTGACGGAGCTTCAGGAGTCGGGCGTGCTCAGCAGGTTGGACACCGCCTTCTCGCGCGACCAGCGCGCCAAGGTCTACGTCCAGGACCGGATGCGCGAGCACGGCCCCGAGCTGTGGCACTGGCTCCAGGACGGCGCGCGCTTCTACGTGTGCGGCGACGCCTCCCGGATGGCGAAGGACGTCGACCGGGCCCTGCGGAACATCGCGATCACCCACGGCGGGATGACCGAGGACGAGGCGGCCGCGTACGTGAAGCAGCTGGCCACGGAGAAGCGGTACGTGCGGGACGTGTACTGAGCGGGTGCCGGCCGGGCCTGTTCGCCGAGCGGGGCCCGACCGGTCGCGCCGCCCGGGTGACACGCGCCTGCGCTCCGCTCAGATCCAGCCCTGCTGCCACGCGCGGTGCGCCGCCGCATGCCGGGTGGGGGCACCCAGCTTGGACATCGCGGCCGAGAGGTAGTTGCGGACCGTGCCCTGGGCCAGGTGGACCTCGTCGGCGATCTCGGCGACCGAGGCGCCGGTGCGGGCCGCGCGCAGCACCTGCAGTTCGCGCTCGCTGAGGGGGCAGTCGTCCTCGGTGAGGGCGGACGCGGCGATGTCGGGTCGACGTAGCGGCGCCCGGCGGCGACGTCACGGATGATCTCCGCCAGCCGGGCGGCCGGGGTGGTCTTGGGCACGAAGCCGCGCACCCCGGCCAGGAGCGCCCGGTGCAGCACCGCCGGACGGGCGTGCCGGGTCATCAGCACGACACGGGTGGGCAGTTCGGCCCCGATCTCCTCGGCTGCGCGCAGCCCGTCCGTCGGCGGCATCTCCAGGTCGGGCACCGCGATGTCCTGGCGGAGTTCGCGGGCCATCCGCACCGCTCCGGTGGACGTGGACGCCTCGGCGACGACCGCCAGATCGTCCTCCAGCGCCAACAGGGCGACCAGGGCGCCACGGAGGAGGTCCTCGTCGACGGCGATGAGCAGCCGGATCATCGGGCCGCTCCCTTCGTACGGTCGTGCGGATGCGGACGCCAGGCCGCCGGAGCGGTCGCGTTCGGGGCGCTGGCCGCGACCGGGCTGGTGCTGGACGCGGACCTGGGCCGGTATCTGATCGCGGCCGACTGGTTCTGCCACGGCGTATGGGACCTCGCCCATCTGAGGATGCGTCGGCTCCGGGGCGTCGTGGCCCCCACCTTCGCCGACTGGTGCGCGGTCGTGGATGTGGTGGTCGCCGTGGAGCTGGTGTTCCTCGCGTGACGCGTACGCCCCCGTGAGCCCAGAGGCCCGCAGCCACCCGGAGTCCGCAAAGCACGCAGCGCCACCCAACCGCCAACGCCCCGGCGCCCCCCAGCTCTCCCACCGCTCCCAGCACCCCCAGCCCTCCCACCACCCCCAGAGACGACTTTGCCATCTCTTTACAACGCACCCCGCCGCTGTCTCGTCTCTCCGCTCGGTACGTGACGCCGCCGCACCCCGGGCAACGGGCCGCGCGGTAGCCCGCGAAGCCGTTCGACAGACCCGATCCAGACGAGAGAGAGCGACCCATGCGCCGAACCGTCCTCAGTGCCACGGCACTTGCCGTCACCGCCGTGCTGGCGACCGCGCTCCCCGCCTTCGCCGACGACACGAGCCCGTCCGCCGTACCGCAGGAGGCATCCAAGGCACCGACCCCCGTCCCGACCGCCCCCGCCACGGACCATCCGTCGGACACCGCGCCCACCAAGGCCACGGACGACAGTGTCGCGAGCCCGGCACCGAGCCAGGTCTCCGTCGTCCCGAGCGGAGCCCCCGACACCGGTACGGCGCCGGAGTCGCAGGGGGCCAGCGGCACGGCCGTGCTGGCGGGCACCGGTGCCACCGCGCTGCTCCTCGGCGGCGGCGCGGCCGTAGTCCTCGTACGCCGCAAGCGGGCGAACGAGGCGTGACACCGCTCTCCAGGCGCGCCTTCGCCATGGCGGCGGCCGCCGCGCTGTCGGTGAGCTGCGGGGGTGGCCGCGCCGACCACGCCACGACCAAGCCTTCCGAGGGCGGCGCGACCCCACATCGGTCCTCGCCGTCCCCGCCCCCGTCGCCGACACGCGGCGCGGCACGCCCCCTGGCCCGTTCGGTCCCGGTGCGGCTGCTGATCCCGGCCATCGAGGTCGACACCCCGGTCATCCGCCTGGGGCTGGCCCCGGACGGCACGGTGGAGGTGCCGCCGGTCACGGAGCACGACAGGGCGGGCTGGTACCGGCACTCGCCGACGCCGGGCCAGACCGGCCCGTCGGTGATCCTGGGCCATGTCACGGTCGGCCCCTACGGCGACGGCGTCTTCCGCCGGCTCGCCCGGCTGCGGCGGGGCGAGCGGATCGAGGCGCGCCTGGAGAACGGCACGACAGCGGAGTTCGCCGTCGACTCCGTACGCACGGTCGCCAAGGCCGACTTCCCCGTGAACGACGTCTACGGCAACGTGAACCGCCCCGCGCTGCGCCTCATCACCTGCGGCGGCCCGCGCACGGGCGAGGAGTACCGGGACAACGTGATCGTCTTCGCGACGCTGAGCCCCACGGCCCGGTGACCAGCGTCCCGCCCGCCCCCTCCCCTCCCTTCCTCCCTTCCTCTTGTCGCACCATCACGACCATGGAGAGCGTTGAAACGGTCCCGCGAGAAGGCCGCGTCCGAGTTGTTCGCCGCCCTCTACCCACGCCTCGCCGGCTGGTGCCGTCGGCTGGTCGACGACGACGAGACGGCCCACGAGATCGCCTCGGAGGCGTTCACCCGGCTCTGGGCCCGCTGGACGTCCGTGGCGGAGCCTCACGGCTTCCTCTACGTCACCGCGGCCAACCTCGTACGGGACCACTGGCGCAAGCTCGAACGCGAACGCAAGGCGATACACCGGGCCACCGCCGAGGCCGCGGTGCGCCCGCGGTACGACGACGCCGAACAGTCCGACCCCTCGGTGCGGCTGCTCGTGCGGTCGCTGCCGGAACGGCTGCGCGTACCGATCCTGCTGCACTACTACGCTGACATGCCGATCCGGGAGGTGTCCGAGCTGACCGGACGCAAGGAAGGAACCGTCAAGGCCGACCTCCACGCGGCCCGCGAACTGCTCCGCGCCCACCTGAGGAGAAGCCTTGATCACACGCCCTGACGAGGGCCCGGACTTCGAGCCCGACGACCCGCTCACCGTCCTCCTGCGTCCCCCGGCCGACCGCCTCGGCCCACCGCCGGGCCGTTACGAGGCGATCCGCCGCACCGCCGCCCGCCGCCGGCTGGCCCGGGCCGCGGCCGGTGCCGCCGCGGCCTGCGCGGTCGTCACCCTGATCGCCCTCCCGCTGCGGCTCGGCGGCGACGAGGCCCCCGCGAGCCCTTCGGTCCCCCTGGCCCCACCCCCCGCGACCAGCACCTCCCCGTCACCGACGCCGACACCCACACCCACATCGGCACCGACACCGTCGCGCAACCCCGACCCCCGATCGGGCAGCGACAGCCCCGCGACCCCGGCCCCCTCGGCCCCACCCAGCAAGACCGCTACCGACACCACCGCCCCGTCGGCGCCCCCGGCCGAGGCCACCCGTCCCTCGGCTCTGGACAGCACCTCCGGCACGCCCTGATCCCCGCCCACGCGGCGGCGCCGTGGTCAGGTGTCGCCGCCGCGTGATCTACGCCACGAAACCTCTTAGTAGAACAGTAGAAAACGCCCCATCACCCGGCGCGACGACCGTTCCTTGGGTACGGTCGTGACAGCAGATCCAGAACGGCCGGTGACGGAGCCCCGCATGAAGCTGAGTCGGCGCGTACGCGCGGGTGGCCCCCTCGGCCATCTGCTGCTCGTCGCCGTCCTCGCCTTCAGCGTCTTCGCGATGCACAGCACGGGGCATCCCGGCGAGCCCGCACACTCCGTGGACGCCGCCTCGCACGCCACTGCGACACATACGACAGCGCGGGGTCCGGGGCCGTCGTCGACGGCGCCGGGTCCGGGGCTGTCGTCCTCGCACGAACCGGCCACGACCATGGACATGCAGTCCCTCTGCGTGACGATCCTGCTCGGCGCATGGGCTCTCACCGTCCTCCTCAAGTCGGCGTTCACCCGCCGTCATGAGGAGTGGGCGGCACTTCTCGCCCAGGTCGCCGCGATCGCGCGACCCTGCCCGCCGCCGCGCGGGCCCGATCTCACCCGTCTGTCAGTTCTGCGGCTGTAGGCCGAACCGCCCACGCGGGGCCGCGCATTGCGCGGCCCCGCGGCTCCGCCTGCCCACGAACAGCCAAGAACGCACACCACGAGGTGAATCGACCATGACTGCCTTCACGCGTACCGCTCGCCGGACGCGCCTTCGCCGCGCCTGCGCCACCGTCGGCATCGTCGCCGTCGGCGCCCTGCTCCTCACCGCATGCGGCGACGACATGGACGGCATGGACCACGGCAGCGGCAAGAGTTCGCCGTCCGCGTCCGGCGACGCCGGATCGTCCGACGCCGGGTCGTCCGACACCGGATCCGGCGACTTCAACGACGCGGACGTCACCTTTGCGCAGATGATGATCCCGCACCACGAGCAGGCCCTGGACATGGCCGAACTCGCCGACGGCCGGGCCTCCGACGCGGAACTCAAGGAGCTCGCCGAGCAGATCGAGAAGGCCCAGGCCCCCGAGATCAAGGCGATGAAGGGGTGGCTGCGGTCCTGGGGCAAGCCGACGACCGTCGAGTCCATGCCCGGCATGGACCACGGCGGCGGCGGCGACGGGATGATGTCCGACGCGGACATGCAGCAGCTCAAGGGCATGAAGGGCACCAAGTTCGACAAGATGTTCGCCGAGATGATGATCCAGCACCACAACGGTGCCATCACCATGGCCGAGGACGAGCAGAAGGACGGCAAGAACGGTGCCGCCGTGAAGATGGCGGGTGACATCGTGAAGGGCCAGACCGCCGAGGTCGAGCAGCTCAACGACATCCTCGACCGACTCTGAGCGCCCCCGGCGCGGGCCGACGACGGGCCCGCGCCGGTCCTCACGCGGGCAGGCCGTCTACAGGCCATCTACTATGCCCCTGCGTACGCGCCTACGTGCGTACACGTCAACAGCCAGAAGGAGCAGGGGCCATGAGACGGCTGGGGGAACTGGAAGCGGAGATCATGGACCGCCTCTGGACGTGGAACCGTCCGGCGACGGTGCGCGAGGTCGTCGACGATCTCAACAAGACTCGTCCGCTCGCCTACACCACGGTCATGACGGTCACCAACATCCTCTACAACAAGGGCTGGTTGCTGCGGGGCAAGCAGGGCCGCGCCTGGCTGTACACCCCCGTGCGCAGCCGCGAGGCGTACGCCGCCGCGCTGATGGAGGACGGTCTCGACGCGAGCAAGGACCGGCCGGCCGCGCTGGTCCACTTCGTGGAGAACATGACGGAGGAGGAGCAGGCCGCCCTGCGCAAAGCGCTGCGCGCGGTCGGACGGCAGGCGAAACCGTGAACGCGGCTCCACTCCTGCTCGCCTACACGGCGGCGGTGGGCTTCGTCGCCCCTCCCCTGGTCCTGCGCGCCGCATGGCCGCACCGGGCGCCCGCCCTGGCCCTGCTGGTCTGGCACACGCTGACGCTGTCCTTCGTCCTCGGGATCGCGCTGACCGCGTACCACCTGCTGATGCCCACCGAGCACACACACCAGGGACTCCTGGGCCTGCTGCACTCCTGCGGACTCGACCTGGGCGCGAGCGGACCCGCATACGACGCCGCGGGCCGCCTCGCGGTCGCCGTTCCCACGGCGCTCGGGACGGCACTCGCAAGCGCCTTCGCCTTCCATGTCGTACGAGCCCGGCGCGCGCGGAACCGGCACCGGGAGGCGGTGGATCTGGTCGGCCGCCGCTCCGAGCGGCTGGGGGCCACCGTCCTGCCGTACGACGTGCCCGCCGCCTACTGCCTGCCGGGCCACCGGCCCCGGATCGTGATCAGCGACGCGGCCGTAAGGGAGCTGAGCCCCGAACAACTGGCGGCGGTCCTGGCGCACGAACGGGCCCACATCGCGGGCCGCCACCATCTGGTGATCGCCGCCGCGGAGGCGTTCCACTCGCTCTTCCCCCGGCTCTCCCTGGCCCGTCACGCCCGCGCGCAGACGGCACTCCTGCTGGAGATGGTCGCCGACGACCACGCCCTGCGCGCCCACTCCGACGGGGCCCTGGCGAGCGCGATGTACGAGATGGCAGCCGCCCGGACCCCGAAGGCCGCCTTCGCGGCGGGCGGCCCGGCGGTCCTGATCCGGATCCGGCGGGTGCTCGGGCCGCGCCGTCCCACGCATCGCGCGTTCTGGGGTTCCGTCGCCGCAGCGACCGCGACCGTCCCGCTGTTGCCACTGCTCGTCACCTGCCCGCTGGGCGCCGCGTGACGCGGATGTGGCCGCCCCCGTCGTCGCACGGCCTCTTGGGACCCAACTCCGCAAGGTGTGAAGCTCGTTCGGGTCAGACGGTCATCACCAGGAGCATCGTCGCCATCGAGCCGCCCATACCGATGTGACCGGCCAGGCGGGCGTTCGGGACGGACAGCACGTCAGGGGTGCGCGACGCCCTGCGGTGGCGGGCCCGGGCGGCCGACCCGGCGGACGATCCGCCCGGCTCCCGCAGCCGCGCGCGGACGGCCAGCGCCACGGACGCCAGGAAGTAGGCGGCCAGGACCCAGAAGGCGACGCGCCACACCATCGCGGAGCCCGACGCGGCGGCGGCCTCGGTGACGCCATGGGCTCCCATGCCCTCCATCCCGCTCATGCCTTCCATCCCGGCAGCGCCCCCATGGCCGTGCCCGGAGGAGCCGGCCAGGGCGAGCGTCGGTCCCGAGGCGGCGCCGGGCATGGCCAGGGTCATCACCACCATGGCGGCACTGCCGATCACGAGATGGGCGCCGTGCCGCAGCTGCCGCACACCGCCGAGTACGGCATGCCGGACGGACAGGGCCACGCCGCCGAGACAGAGCAGCCCGAACAGGGCCGCCCACCACACGCCGTACGTGCCGTAGAGACTCGCGGTCGGGGGCGCCGCCATGACGGCCATCCCCACACCCATGACCACCTCGGCCCCTGCCTCGTACCGGACCCAGCCTCTGACCAGTGCCAGCCGTACGAGGTTCCCGACGGCCGCCCCGGCGCCCAGCGCCACCAGCGCCCAGCCAAGAAGGTGTCCAGCCACGTCGCCACCCCTTCACGGGGCCGGAGATCCGGCTCACCGATCGTCGACTTCTACGTACCCGCTTAGTACGCAGCGACCGCCCATCCGTCTCAGACGGGTGAACCGAACCGCCTCCAGGGGTACCCGAGGCGCCCAGGCGCACCCCTGGCCATATACCCCCCAGGGGTATAACCTGGCAGCGAGCCCGACCACGGGCCACCAAGGGCGGAGAAGGAGGAAGAGGTCATGGACCACACGGACCACAGGACCGGCCACGACGGCACCACCCACGACCACACCGGGCACACCGACCCGCAAGGAAGCCACGAAGGTCATGGAGGCCACGAAGTTCATGCAGGCCATGGAGGGCACGGAGGGGCCTCCTGGGCGACGGCGGCGAAGGCCACCCTGCACTGCCTCACCGGGTGCGCCATCGGCGAGATCCTGGGCATGGCCATCGGCACGGCCCTGAGGTGGGGCAACGTACAGACCATGGTCCTGGCCATCACGCTCGCGTTCCTCTTCGGCTACTCCTTCACCCTGTTCGCGGTGCGGCGGGCCGGCCTGGACCTCAAGAGCGCGATCAAGGTGGCCCTGGCCGCCGACACCGTCTCGATCGCCGTGATGGAGCTGGTCGACAACGCCATCATCGCCCTCACCCCGGGCGCGCTGGACGCCCACCTGGACGACGCCCTGTTCTGGTCAGCCCTCCTCGGCGGCTTCGGGGTCGCCTTCCTCATCACCACGCCGGTCAACAAGTGGATGATCGGCCGGGGCAAGGGCCACGCCGTCGTGCACGCCTACCACTGAACTCGACGCCAGGCGTGACGGACCTTCAGCCGCCCGAACCCCATGGCCCCGGAGATCCGGATCACCGGCCCGCCGGAGCGGGAACGCCTCGGGGCCCGGTAGCGCAGGTCCTTCCACCCCGTAGTCACACCCTCGACGTCGACGACCGCGTCACGAGGCACCGTGATCCTGGCTCCGCCGGTTCCGAGTTGAAGCTCGATGTCGACGACCGGATGCTCGATGATCGCCCGCGACAGATCCAGCCGCACCCTTCCGTAGGCGGACCCGACCTTGAGGACCCGAGGCACCCGCCACGCACCGCGCCGCTTGATCCGTCCGCCCGCGGCGCCGATCGTCGACGCGGCACCCGGCTCCTCCTCCGGGAGCGAGGCCAGGGCTGTCACGAGTTCACCGCGCACCTCGGCGGTGAGCACGCGATGCAGGCGTTCGTCCAACTCCTCGTGGGAGATGAGCGCTTCGGCGTACGCCGTCTGCAGGCGCCGCACGGCCGTTTCACGGTCACCCTCACCGATCGGCTGCGGCGAGTCCTCCGGTAAAAGGGTCACCGTTTCACCCTACTGCCGGGCAGACGATGCGCCCCCTCCTCACCGAACGGGCGAGGCCGCGACACCTCGGGGCAGGCCCCGCCGGCCTTCGCCGGGAAAAAGGTGACCGGCTTCGCCGCCGCCTGGACCACACTGGCCCCGTTCCCCACGGCCCGTTGCCACTGCGGGTCGCCGCCGCTGCTGACATCGGCCCGCTCGCCGCGCACCCAGGTTCTACCACCGCCAGGACGCCACGTTCCACGTCAAGTCGCTGGCTCCCACGCCCCGGCTGGGGACCGCGTACTCGCTGCTGTCCGCCCGGAAGTGGGTATGCCCTTCAGCACACGCCATGGAGACGCGCCGAACGGCTCCGGACCCACCGCGCTCCCGGGATGCGGCTCAACGGAGCCCCGATCCAAGATCCGTGAGCAAGTCGTCCAGCACCGCTTCCTCCTCGACCCGGACGCCGCGCTCGGCGAGGGCGACCGCCAGGGCGGGGTCCCAGGGAGTCGCGGCGGACGGGCCCGTCAGGTCCGGGGCCTCGGTCACTGTGGTTACTGCTGCCCGGTAGTCGGCCGCGGTGTAGCGCCACGGCCGCCAAGGGACGCTTCGCGCCAGAGCCCCGGCGATACGCACGCCGCCCCAGTCGAAATCTCCGTGGTAGAGGAGGAGGGCTCCCCGCATGGACAGCTCGCGCAGCAAGGTGAGCGCGGCGGCCGACGGCTGCCCCTGGAGGCACACCATCGGCGGACACGCCGGGCCGAGAGTGTCGGCGGCGGCGGACAGCACTGCCGGGTTCTCGCAGATGTGAACGGTTCCCTCTACAGGTGCGGAGGCCACCGGTGCGAGACGGGTGAGGGAGCGGAGCGTCAGCACAGCGGGTTCCCCTGCGTCTGCCATCCAGGCGAGGGCCGGAGTACCGCGCAGGTTGAGGGTGAGGACGGTCGATGACAGGTCGTCCTTGAGCAGACCCGCCGAGGCCCACGCCTCCCGCCGCCACTGCGCACCGGAGCCGTCGGGGAAGCCGGTGAGGCAACGGATGCCGGACAGCACGAGAGTGGCGAGCGGCGTCCCCTCGTCCAGGGCATGGGCGCCCGAGAGATTCCGTGCGGCGAACGTCGCCCTCGATGTCGGGGGCGACACGGGCAGCGCACGCAGTGCGCGCACGGCGGCCTCCACCAAGGGGGCCGCTGCTTCCGGTGTTCGGGCGAGACGTCGTACGAGACCGTCACGGCGGATCCGCTCGGCCCAGCGGGCCAGCTCCGCGTCGAGATCGCCGAGCGGGGCGTACGCCTCCTCCCAGGCCCGTTCCTCCCTGTTCCGTGCCTCGGCGCGGAGTACGACAGGGCCGGTGAGGGCGACGACGGCCGCCGCCAGTCCGCCGGGGCTGACACCGGAGCGACGCAGGATCTCGTCCACCGTGGCAAGACGGATGGTGAGGGAGCCGCGGGCTCGTGGCGCCCGTCCCAGCAGGCTTTCGGCGGCGCGCTGTTGGAACTCATCGGGATCGGACAAGGTGACGGAGCCGGTGAGCGGCCGGCCGCGGGCCATGCGCTGCCGTACGCGGTCCACGAACCAGGCGAGGCCGGGATCGCCGAGCAGGCGTCCGAGACGCTCGGTGTCGATATCGGCCCCGGTTTCTGCCGGCGGCGGCCCCATCGGCGTTTCGTCCGCGCCGGCGTCCGGCGGTGTCGCGCGTCCGGGCGCCGCCCGGCCTCCGTCGCGGTCGGGCGGGATCGCCGAATGGTTCACGTCCACAGGGCCCCTTGTCCGTCGGCGCTGTCGACCGCGGCGGCCCGCTCCGGCTCACGCGATGGACTCACCGGCCCGTCGGGCCTCTCGTCGGAGTCGCCGCCACCGGCAGCCACGAGCGCGTCCGGTCGGGCACCGGGCTCCGTCCCACGCCGCCGCTCGCTGCCGTCCCATTCCCACCGCGTCACCAGTACGGCGTCGATGTCGTCGACACGGGCGAGCTGGGCGATGGCGATGCCCGGCACCTGGGGGTAGCAGGCCCATTCGCGTTCGCTGGTCATGACGACGTCGAGGTCGAAGGCGCGCAGCAGACCGAGGCACTTGGCGCGCGAGTCGTCGTCCACGCCGGCGAACGCCTCGTCCAGGGTGACCAGGCGCGGGGCGTGCGCGCCGCCCGCGCTCGCGTAATGCGACGACGCCGCTGCGAACAGGGGGACGGACGCGGCCAGCACACGCTCCCCGCCCGAGGCCGGTCCGGTGGCCGGTACCCACTTGCCGTGCTGGTGGCGTTCGACGCCGAACTCGTGCCAGGAACGGTAGTCGAGGGCGGCCGTGAGGTCCTCCAGCCAGCTGCCGGAGCTGTCGTCGGCCTGCCGGTGGGCGATCTGCTCCTGGAGGAACGCGCCGACCGCGGCCCGGTCCTCGGGCGACCACGCGTCCGCGGACTGACGCAGCCGCTCGCGGGCCCGGGCCAGTCCCTGCGGGGCCCGGCGGGACGCCCTCCACACCAGCCGCAGCTTCATGCCCGTGGAGGTCGGGCGCTCCTCCAGTTCCCTGTTCATGGCCGCCACCTGTCGTTCCGCCGCGCCGATCAGTTCCTGGAGCGTTCCGGCGACCTCGGTGATCAGATGGGTCTGGAGGATCTCGCGCTCGCGTGCGGACAGGATGCGCGTCAGTTCCGTCACCTCCACGGCCAGCGCCTCGGCCAGCTCGGGCACGGCCCGCTCCCGGCCCTGGTAGACGATGTCGACCCGCATACCGTCCTCGCTCGGACGGGCGGTGGCGCTGTGGCCGTGCCGCGACAGCGCGTCCTGGAGCCGGCCGAACTCCTCGCTCAGCCGCTTCTGCACGCGCTCCCAGGCCGCGTCGGTGTCGTCGATCGAGGAGAGCCGTGACTCCACGGCCCGCGCGAGGGCGATGGCGGGGGTCGCCGCCCACGCCCCTCCCCCGTCGTCCGGCACCTGGACATCGGGCAGCGCGACGGCGAGCAGTCCCGTCGCGGCGAACCGCTGGAGCGCCGCGACGGCTTCCTCCCGCGCGGCGGTCGCCTCGACGACGTCCTCGGCGAGCCGCTCGATGCGTCCCTCGGCACGGCTGGCCCGCCGGTCGGCGTCACCGTACTCCGCCCGGGCCTGCCCCTGTTCCTGCTCGCAGACCCGGGCCGCCTCGGCCGTCTCCTCCAGTTGCCTCTGCAGCTCGGCGACAGCCGCTCCGACGGTGGACCGGAGCGTCGTGAGGTGTTCGTCCGCCGCCGCGGCCGCCCGGCCCGCCTCCGTGGCGCGCGCCGCGAGTTCGGACACGAGGAGTTCGGCCCGGTGGGTCTCCTCCTGTTCGCCGGTCACCGCGCGTTCGGCGTCGACGCGTTCGCGCAGTGCGGGCCACAGGGCCGCCAGGAGGGCGGTGTGGTCGGCGAGCGCCTGGCGCACGGCGCCCAGTGCCGTGTGGTCGGTGGGGAGGTTCAGGGCGGCCGCCGTGTCGGCCAGTTCGGCCGCCGCGCGCTCGGCCCCCGATGTCGCCGGGGCGAGTTCGGCAGCCCGCTCGTCCCTCCGGGCACGGGCTCGGCGAACCGCTTCGGTCGCGGCGGTGACACGGGCGTGGGCGTGCCGCAGGTCGTCGTCGTCCGGTAGTGCGGCGAGTTCGGCGTCCAACACGGCACGCCGCCCGGCAACGGCGCGGGACTCCTCGGCCAGTCGTTCCCTCTCCGCGGTCAAGCCGTCGATCTCGGCGCGCAGTTCTGCGATCCGGACGCGACGCGCCTGTTCCCGCGCCCCTTCTCCCACATACTGGGCGCTGTCCTTGGCCCAGCTTCCGGTGAGCGCGCCGACGCGGAAACGCCCGTCGGCGCAGACCCAGGTGTCGTGGCCGTCGGCCTCCCGGGCGGGCTCGCCGGGCCCGTCGCCGTCGCCGGCGGCCAACCCGATCGAGGCGAGCAGGCGCGCGACCGTCTCCTCCCCCACGGCTGCGGCCCCCGCGTCGGCGGGGTCGACCGCCGGGCACAGCGCGCGGTCGAGGCCGGTTCCGCCGAGCAGCCCGACCGGGTCGAGCAGCACATCATGACCGTCCGCCGCGACCGTGGAGCCGTCCGGCCGCACCCAGGCGTCGAGGAGTCCGGAAGCCTCCAGCGCAGCTTCCAGTCCCGCGCGGTCGGCCTCGGCGAGGTGGGGACGGAAGTCGACCAGTCGCCACAGAGGAGCACCGGGGCCCCGGTCCCGCACGCCGGGGGTGCGCGTGTAAGGGGTCGCCGGGCCGCGCTCCCCACCCGTTTCGAGGGTGGTGAGTTCCTCCACCGCGAGCCGCTGCCGCTCGTTCGTCGCCGCCTCGCGGTGGGCCAGTCCGGCCGCGTGGTCGGCCAGGCCGGCGGCGGCGGCGCGATGCGCCTCGCTCGCCGCCGTACGGGCGGGCAGCGGCCCGTCCAGTGAACTCGCCCAGTCCTGGACCGCGTCCAAGACCCCGGGCAGCCCCGGCACGCGCAGCTCGACGCACCCGGAAAGCCGCTCACGCACGGCTGTGACCAGGGCCCGCCCGGCCAGGGCGACGTGCTCCCGCGCCTCGGCCAGCCGCTCCTCCTCGTGCACGACCTCCTCGTCGGCCTCGTCGGCGCGCACCCTGGCGACACGGTGCCGTTCTTCGGCCTGCTCGGCCCCCGTGACGAGCTCCGCCACGTGCTCGACGGCGCGCCGCCTGCTCGCGGTCGCTTCGTCCGCCTCCCGGCGCAGGACCGTCTCGGGGGCTCCCTCCGTCCTGGGGACGTCGAGCCGGGCGGCCGTGGCGCTCTCGACCACCTCGTCCCTGATGCCGTCCAGCGTCTCCCGGGCGGACTTGAGCCGGTTGGCCGCGGTGGCGAGCCGCCCCAAGGCCCGGGTGTGCGCTTCGGCCGCCGTACGCCGGTCCGCCTCGGCCCGCTTCAGCTCTCCGGCCGTGCGGGAGGCGTCGTCCGCCGCCCGGTCGAGCGCGCGGGCGTCGCGCATCTCGGGCCGGGACCGCAGTGCGGTTTCCTGGGCGGCCAGCCGCGCGGCGCGCTCATCCAGGGTGGCGCCCCTCTGCCTGGCCTCCTCGCGGTCCGCCTCGGCCCGGTCGCGGTCCGTCTGTGCCTTGCCGAGTTCTCTCTGCAGGTGCTCGTACCGGGCGTGTTCGCGGCGGGGCAGGCGGGCGCGACGCCGGGAGGCGAGGCGGGCGTAGCGACGGTAGTGGTCGAGGAACGCCGAGGACGCCTGTTCGGCCTCGCGGGCCGCCCGCAGTTCCTCCTTCTCCTCGTCCAGTGACCGGAACGCCTCCGCCGCGTCGGCGACGACCGCCTGGTCCATCGGCGGCAGCGCCTCGGTCAGTGCCCGGGAGAGTGCGGCCTCGCTGGGGCGCTTGGACAGCTGGGGCTGGCGCAGCTGGATCAGGAGGTCGACCAGGGCGCCGTAGCGCCGCTCCCCGAGACCGAAGAGGGCTTCGTCGACGGCCCTGCGGTAGGCCTTCGCCGTGTCGTACACCATGCCGTGGCCGCCGAGGGCCTCGGCGAGCCGGTCCCGGGACAGTGCCGTCCCGGTCGCGTCCAGCAGGTCGAGGCCTGCGCCGATCCGCTGGGCGGTGACCGCGTACCAGTGGCGGGCGATGCCGCGTCCGGCGACCGCTTTCATTCCGCACAGCAGCGTGCGGAAGTGCGCCTCGCCCGTGGCGCCGTCGAGCCGGCCGAACTCGATCCAGGTGTAGCCGAGCCGTTCGGGATGCGGGTGGGCGCCGCCCAGGAGCAGGTTCCACTCCATGCGCTTGCCCGGGTCGCCGTCGGGTTCGACGCGGCGGGCGGACAGGTCTCCGTCCAGGAGGAACGGCAGGGTGAGGGCGAGGACCTTCGACTTGCCGGTGCCGTTGTTGCCGCGCAGCAGCAACCGACCGTCGCGGAACCAGAACTCCTCGATGTCGTAGTGGAAGAGATCGACGAGTCCGATGCGCAGGGGGCGCCACCTGCCGGGAGCGGGAGCGGGGAGCGCGGTCACTGGGTGTTCACCTTTCGTCCTGCACGGGCTGCACTTGCTGCGCGGTCGTGGCGGGGGGCCGTCGAGCCCCTCCGGGCTCCCTGACGACGGGCTCGCCGACCGCGTACCGGGCGAGGGCCGGCCGCGGTACGACGCCCTTTTCGGTGCGCTCGGCCAGTCCCAGCGCGACCAGCTTGGTGAGGGCCTGCTCGACGAGTTCGGGCTCGGCTCCCGGTTCCCTCGCCGACTTGGCCCAGAACCCTCCGTGTTCCACGGCCAGTTCCCGTACCCGGGCCGCCAGCTCCGCCGGTTCCACCGCCCGGCCCGCCCGTGCCAGGTACCCCGCCAGCAACAGCGTGATGTGCCCGTGGGTGCCCTGTTCCGGCATGCGCACGTCCGTGAGATCGTCCAGTGGGTCGACCATGGCGATGCCCTCGGCCCGGACCTCCGGGACGAGTCCCGTCAGCTCGTTGATGCGGGCGGTGATGAAGCCGCGCTGCCGGGTGAGGTAGGCCAGTTCGTCGTCGGTCAGGTCGTCGTAGTACAGCACCGGGTCGTCGAGGAGGATGCGGGTGAGCTTCCAGCGGACCGCCCGGAACCTGAGCTCGTCGCTGTCCAGGGCGGTCCAGGCGGTCATCTCCACCAGGCGCTCCTCGAAGCCCTCCGCCTCGACCATGGACGGACCCCGCAGGGACGCCGGCACTCCGGCCAGCACGCGCCGCCGCACGTCGTACAGCACGTCGCCCGATCCGCTGACGTAGGCGTCCTCGTCGCCGGCCACCCGCCGCAGTACCCCGAGCCGCAGCAGCACGCGGACGACGGCCGCGAGGTCGAGGCGCTCGTCACGCCGCTCCAGCGTGAACGTGATCCCGGCGGCGACGAGTTCGGGATCGGCGGCGGCCAGGACGACCTGCTCGGCGAGGCGTCCGAGCGCCACCTGTGACTCGCCCCGTTCCAGCGCGGCCAGGGCCAGGCAGAGCAGGACGTAGCGGCGGCGGGTGAAGGGCAGGGCACTGCGGGCGGCCTCGCGCGCCGGGTGCGTGGAGTCGGTGAGGGTGCCCGGCGTCTTGCGCAGCCGTGCGGCGTCGGCGTCCGTGCGCAGTGTCCAGCCGACGTTGCGTTCGAACCATTCCCGCAGCTCGGCGGTGTGCCGACGCACCAGCCGGAACTCGTCGGCGTACGGCCCGTCGGCGGTGAGCAGCGGCTCCTTCAGCAGAGCTCGTGCGGCCTTCTGAAGGTCGGCCTGCCGCTGGCCGTCGAGGACATCGGCGAGGGGGCCACTCATCGGTCCTCCGCGAGCTGGGGAACGGTGTCCCGTCGGGGGACCGGGAAGGGAACGGACGTCGATGCCGGCGCGGCAGCATGACCGTGCCCGACCGTGAGGTCGACGATGTCGATCAGGTGGTCGGGGCCGCTGAACACACCGTCGGGCGTGTGCACTTCGGCCGTCGATCCGTCGTCGAGGGCAGTCAACCTGATCTCCATCGATCCGTCCCCGCTGGTGGCCGCGGTGGTCGTCGTGCCCGGCCGCCAGGTGGCGAGCGCGTCGCCGAGCAGCCGCAGGAACAACTGGAAGGCGAGCGGGTCGAGTTCGCCGAGCCGGGACAGCCGCACCGGTCCGCCCGTCACGAGCCGGTCCCTGGCCCGTCTGGTCTCCGCCGACTGCCGGGCGGCGACTTCGGCGAGCCGGCGCCTGGCCTCGCTCCGGTCGGCCACCTTGCGCGGCTTGCCACGCCGCTCGTAACTACCCGTGCGGCGCAGCTGGGGGCTGACCCGCAGCGGTCGCGCCTCGGTCCACGGGGTGGAGGCCGGCTCCGGGGAGGCCGTCCGCTCGACGAGGGTCTCGGCGTCGACGGTGAGGTGCCGGGAGGAGTGCAGTCCGAACGCCACGCGCCACAGCCGGTGCCGTGCCTCGTCGTCCGGGGCCTGGGCGAACCAGCGGGCCAGGGTACGGAAGTCGGCCGATCGGTCCGAGCGTCCGGCCCGCCGCTCGTTGAGCTGCCGTACGACGGCCAGAAGCTGCGGGATCGAGCCCAGCGCCCGTCCGCGCAGCAGCCTGGCCTGCGACTCCCGTCCCTCCCCCGACACGAACCACTCGGCGAGCCCGGACCACCGTGCGGCCCACCGCTGGTATGCGACCGCCTCGGCCTGCTCGGCTTCCTCGGGAGCGGCGTCGGCGGCCTCGCGGGCGGCGGCGCTCCGCAGCAGCGGGCCGACGCCCTCCTGCTCCTCCAGTTCCCCGATCAGCAGGGCGATCCGCCCGCCGAGGGTGATGAGGTCCTGGATGAAGCGCTCCAGGTACTGGATCAGCCGGTCCTTGTAGGCGAGGAACGCCTCGACCTCGATGTCGTGCAGGTCGATGGTGCGCTGCAGTGAGCCCATGAAGGCACGGGCGTTGTCGGCGAGATCGGTGAACCGCGCCGTCAGCACGGACAGGGCGATGTACGTCTTGGCCGGGTCCGGCTCGTCCTCCGCGGCGATCACCAGCAGTGCCCGTAGCTGCGTGACGATGTCGTGCAGCGCGACCGCCTGGAGTTCCCCGCGCCGCCCCAGCACCTCGTCGTACGTCCCCAGCGCCGCCTCGGCCGCCTCGCCGGCCCGGGTGAGCTGGTAGATGAACCGCCTGCGGTAGAAGTCCTCGACCGCCGTCACCCGCGCGTGGTCCGGGTCGGCCCGCAGGTTGCCCCACTCCACGAGCTTGTCCAGCGCCTGCGTCACTGCTTCGAGCTCGGCGGGCCGGCTCCCCGCGTCCAGCACCGCGTACACGTCCTCCGGCCGCAGATGCACCGCGAACCGCTCCTTGGCGACGAGGAAGGCCCGCATGACCTGGCGGTAGAGGAGGGCGTTGGGGGCTGTGAGGTGGGCGAAGGGGCTGTAGTCGCTGGGGGTCATCTCGCCACATTCTTCCACCACGGTCACGGGCTCACGTCCGAGTCGTGAACACGCACTCCGCCCAGACGGTCTTCCCCGGGCCTTCGGGCCGGAGGTGCCAGCCCCAGCGGGTGGCGAGCGCAGCGACCAGGAGCAGCCCTCGGCCGCCGGTGCCCTCCGGGCCGGGGGCCGGTAGCGCTTCCGGCTCGGGCGGCGTGCGTTCGGTACGGGTGTCGGCGACCTCGATCCTGACCGTGCGGGCGGGTGCGCTCGCGTGGAGGAGCAGATGGAAGTCCCGGCCGGGGACGTGGCCGTGCCGTACGGCGTTGGCGGCCAGCTCACCGACCACCAGCACGATCTCTTCGTGCCGACCGGTGCCGTACGGGATGCCCCAGGTGTCCAGCCGGTGCGCGGCCAGTCGGCGGGCGAGGCGGGCGCCCCGTGGTGTGGAGGTGAAACGCATCTCGAAGGTGCGGCTCAAGTCATCGCCGGGGGACATGAGTTGCGAGGCGCTGATGGGGCTGGGGAGTTGGCTCGTCATGCCGACAACGGTGTCTCCGGTCGCGTAGCGTGACCAGTGGTGACGCACCGACGCGGGCCGTTGTACGCGGCGAGGCGGTACGGGTACGAGGTGCGCGGCGTGACGAGGCCGCCGGGGCCGCGTTGAGCGAGGGAGGCGGTGGCGATGACCGAGGGTACGGGCGAGAGGGCCGAGACCGTGGTGGCGGACGGCTCGGGGCAAGCGACGGCGGACACGTCCGGCCAGGCTGTGGTCATCGCGTTCGGGCAGACGATGAAGACGCTGCGGGTGCGGGCGGGCCTGGAGCGCGAGGAGTTCGGACGGCGGATCGGATACTCGGCGTCCACGGTCGCGTCGTACGAGCAGGGGCGGCGGATTCCGGCGCCCAGGACCATCGAGCGAGCGGACGAGGTTCTGGACGCGGGTGGGTTGCTGACGGTGTGGAAGGAGCAGGTGGAGCGGGCTCAGTATCCGGTGTTCTTCCAGGGGATGGCGACGCTGGAGAAGGGGGCTTTGGAGCTGCTCATGTACGACACCCATGTCGTCAACGGCCTGCTGCAGACTGAGGAGTACATGAGGGCCCTGCTCGCCATGCGGTGTCCTCCCCTTGACCAGGAAACGATCGAGCAGCGGGTGACCGCCCGACTAGCCCGTCAGGACATCTTCGACCGTCGGCCCGCACCACTGCTGAGCTTCGTGATGGACGAGGCGGTGTTGCGACACCGCTACGGCGGCAAGGATGTCCTACGGGGGCAGTTGGAGCATCTTCTACTGATCGGCGACAAGCGGAACGTGGAGATTCAAGTCATGCCGGTCGATTGCGAGGACAACGCGGGTGTGAATGGACCGTTCACAGTCCTCACGCATAAAGACGGCAAGAAGTTCGTGTACTCCGAGGCACATGCGACCAGCACCCTTGAGACCGACTCGGAGCAGACGGTTCTCGCCGCCGCCCGTTATGGGATCATCCGATCGCAGGCTCTCACTCCGCGAGAGTCGCTGAAGTTGATCGAAGGGTTGTTGGGATCGCTATGAGCAACGCTGAGTCCTCAACCGTCGCGTCCGACCTCGCTTGGTTCAAGAGTAGCTACAGCGGAACCGAAGGCGGTCAGTGCGTCGAGGTCGCGGCCGACCCGGGAGCCGTACACATCCGTGACTCCAAGACCGTGGCCGGACCCGTCGTCCGTGTCTCGCGTGAGGCGTGGGCCAAGTTCATCGGGAAGGCCTGACGGTCGTACGCGAAACGTGAGCCCTGCCGCCCATCCGGGGGTGTCAGGGCTCACGCACACCTCTAATTGGGCAAGTACGGGCTCGGCTTCCCGTACCAGCTGATCCGCAGGGTGTCACGGACACGGGTGGTCGCGACGAACAGCACTGGCCGGACCTACAGTTCCTGGCTTCGCCTGACAGCCTTTCCCAGGTCGGCAGAAGGGCTCTGGCGCACCGGAGCGTCAGATGGGCGTCACCACCGACACGCTCCCCTATCGCGGGGGCCACGTACGGCCCGCCATGGTGCGACGGACGACCATACGTGTGCGCGTCGCCGCGATGGCGAGGGTCAGGCCGACGACCGCCGCGGGCGCTGTAACGATCATCAGCCAGTCCGCGCCGTCTTCCGGGCCGGCGGCCACCAGGAAGGCCGCCGTGGCCACGGCGGCGGCGAGTCCGCAGGCGAGGAGGGCGGCGAAGGCCTGCCGGGAGCGGCCGTGTCCGGGCGGGCCGGGGGCCAGCGCCGCCCAGTGACGGGCGATCTCCCGCACCTCCTGGCGGTGCTGCGCGGCGGCACGGATCCGCAGCGCGGCCGCGACGGTCGCACCCGCCACCGCCACCACGCAGGCCGCCTGCCACACCACGCCGGCGAAGAGCACCGCGGCGACGACCGCGGCCGTGCTCCAGCCGGTCAGGCAGGCCACCGCCGCGGTGCGGCGGGAGACCGGCCGGTCTGCCCCGGCGCGCAGGTCGGCGAGGGCAGGGAGGTACCAGACGCAGCCGGCGGCGGTCACCAGCGCGGCGCCCATCGCCGGGACGGTGTGCGACACCTCAGTTCACCGCCTCGGCCGCGGCGATCTCGGGGTGGTGGAGGTCGAAGGCCGGAGACTCGGAGCGGATCCGCGGCAGCATGGTGAAGTTGTGCCTCGGGGGCGGGCAGGAGGTCGCCCACTCCAGCGAACGGCCGTAGCCCCACGGGTCGTCGACCTCGACCTTCTTACCGTACTTGGCGGTCTTCCAGACGTTGTAGAAGAACGGCAGGATCGACAGGCCCAGCAGGAACGACCCGATCGTGGACAGGGTGTTGAGCGCGGTGAAGCCGTCGGCGGCCAGGTAGTCGGCGTACCGGCGGGGCATGCCCTCGGCACCCAGCCAATGCTGGACGAGGAAGGTCAGGTGGAAGCCCGCCGTGAGCGTCCAGAAGGTGATCTTGCCGAGGCGCTCGTCGAGCATCTTGCCGGTGAACTTGGGCCACCAGAAGTGGAAGCCGGCGAACATCGCGTACACGACCGTGCCGAAGACCGTGTAGTGGAAGTGCGCGACGACGAAGTACGAGTCGGAGAGGTGGAAGTCCATCGGCGGCGAGGCCAGGATCACGCCCGTGAGGCCGCCGAAGACGAAGGTGATCAGGAAGCCCGTGGTCCACAGCATCGGCGCCTCGAAGCTGAGCGAGCCCTTCCACATGGTGCCGATCCAGTTGAAGAACTTCACGCCCGTCGGCACCGCGATCAGGAACGTCATGAAGGAGAAGAACGGCAGGAGGACGCCGCCGGTGACGTACATGTGGTGCGCCCACACCGTCACCGACAGGCCCGCGATCGCGATCGTCGCGCCGATCAGGCCCATGTAGCCGAACATCGGCTTCCGGGAGAAGACCGGGATCACCTCGGAGACGATCCCGAAGAACGGCAGCGCCAGGATGTACACCTCTGGATGACCGAAGAACCAGAACAGGTGCTGCCACAGCAGTGCGCCGCCGTTGGCCGCGTCGAAGACATGGCTGCCGAACTTGCGGTCGCACTCCAGGGCGAACAGGGCCGCCGCCAGCACCGGGAACACCATCAGGATCAGCAGCGCGGTCAGCAGCACGTTCCAGGTGAAGATCGGCATCCGGAACATGGTCATGCCGGGCGCACGCATACAGATGATCGTGGTGATGAAGTTGACCGCGCCGAGGATGCTGCCGAAGCCCGACAGCGCCACGCCCATGATCCACATGTCGGCGCCGAGGCCCGGCGAGTGGACGGCGTCGGACAGCGGCGCGTACAGGAACCAGCCGAAGTCGGCGGCGCCGCCCGGCGTGAGGAAGCCGAACGCGGCGATCGACGAGCCGAACAGGAAGAGCCAGTAGGCGAGCATGTTCAACCGCGGGAACGCCACGTCCGGAGCGCCGATCTGCAGCGGCATGATCCAGTTGGCGAAGCCGGTGAACAGCGGCATCGCGAACATCAACAGCATGATCGAGCCGTGCATGGTGAACGCCTGGTTGAACTGCTCGTTCGACATGATCTGCGTGCCCGGACGGGCCAGCTCGGCGCGCATCATCAGGGCCATCACCCCGCCGACGATGAAAAACACGAACGCGGTGACCAGGTACATCGTCCCGATCTTCTTGTGGTCGGTGGTCGTCAGCCAGTCCGTCCACGACGATCCGCCCGCCGTGTGCTCCGCCCGTCCGGATGCCTCGTCGGCCACGGCAACCGCGGCTCGCGGCCGCTCGGTCCCCAACTTCTGTATCTGTGCCTCGTCCACCGGACGGCGCCCTCCCCATCTGCTCATGTCGTCGACGAGCCGAGAAGTGCCGTGGTGCGGGATGTTCACCTGACTCTTCCTTGTCGCCGCCTCATGATCGGCGGTGGGGTACCGGGTCCGGATAGGGCCGAAGGGCCCCTCCCAGGACCCTGCACGGGGGTCCAACGTCCCCACTTCGCGTCGCCGAGCGGCGCGGCGCGCATCGCCCCGCACGCCGGTCGTACGCTGCTGAGCACCGACCGGTCCACGAGCGCGCGGAGTGCCCGGATCACCACCCCCGACCGCAGCGCCGTCACGGCTTCGGCTCGACGTGCCGGACCGGATGCATCGCCACCCTCTTCGGGCGCGACGGCGTGCGGGGCACCTGGGTGCACCGCTGGACCGCGGAGGAAACCCGGCACTCCATGGCCATGCGGGACTACCTGGTGGCGTCGCGTGCGGTGGACCCGGCAGCACTGGAGCAGGCTCGTATGCCCCACATGTCCGCGGCGGATTCGTCTCCGACAACCGGCACTCGCCACTCCACACCGTGGCGTACGTCGCCTTCCAGGAGTTGGCCACCCCATCTCGCACCGCAACACCGGGCGCGGCCCGGGCGATCCGGTCTGCGACCGTCTTCTGGCGCGCATCGCCACCGACGAGAACCTGCACATGGTCCTCTACCGCAGTCTGCTCAAGTCCGCCCTGGAATCGCCCTCGACCAGGCGTTGCGCGCCGTCGCCGACGTGGTGAGCGGCTTCAGGATGCCCGGCCACGGCCTGCCGGGCTTCGGGCGCGCCGCCGTCGAGATCGCTCTCGGCGGCGGCTACAGCGTGCGCGTCCACCACGACGACGTCCTCCAGCCGGTGCTGCGCCACCTCAAGGTCCTGCACCTGACCGGCCTCGGGCCCGAGGGACCCAAGGCCCAGCAGGAACTGGGCGAGTTCCTCGGCTCACCGGACACGCAGGCAACCCGGTTCGACGAGCGCAGGACCGTCATCCTGGCGCGGCGCGCGGCCGCGAAGGGCTGAGCGGCGGCCGGGCGGCGCCTGCCGTCACCGGCCTGGCGGTGCAGCGGTACGGGCCGGAACGCGGCGGTGAACCGAGCCGGCGGTCATGCCTCCCTCGCAGGTTCCCGCGACGGCGTCATCACCCGGCCCGGGGGTGCGCTCCCGGTCGCGGGCCTACGAACCTCCGCGCCCGCCCACCCGCCGAGCGCGGCCGTGCGGGGGCCCGCTGGCTCAGAGCAGGGTCTGCCAGTAGTCCCAGAAACGGGTGGCGATCAGCATCACGATGCTCAGGTACCAGGTGACCGGTACCGCCCAGTGGAACTCCAGCACCCCGGCCACCAGGACGCGGGGCGCACGGATGATCCCGTGCCGCAGGTTGTGCGCGGTGACGTACCAGAACATCGCGACGGTGGCCGCCCATGCCAGGCAGCACCACAGGCACAGCGCGCCGATCTCGTACAGCGCCTGCGTCATCAGCCACATACAGAACCCTGCGCCGAACAACGTGCCGACGTTCAGCCCGAGCCAGAACCAGCGGCGGAAGCGGGCCCCGGCCAGCAGTGCCGCGCCGATCGCGACGACCACCGGGTACGAGAGCAGGCCGAGCAGCGGGTTGGGGAAGCCGAACACGGAAGCCTGGTCGCTCTTCATGACGCTCGCACACGACAGGATCGGGCTGAGGTTGCACGAGGGCGAGAAGTCGGGGTCCGCGAGGAGCTGGAACTTGTCGATGGTGATGACGAAGGAGGCGAGGACGCCAAGGGCGCCGGACACGATCAGCAGCCAGGCGAAAGCCCGCCCGGCCCCGCTCGTGCTCGCCGACGTGATCTCCCGCTCTTCTCCGCCCCCTTGAGTCGCAGTGGTGAGATGGTGCACGGTCGTGGTGGTGCCGGTCATCGGGTTTGTTCCGCCTTGGCCCTGTTCGGGGTGGGCCGGGGGCCCACAGTGGTCGACACGTCGCTGCCGCCGCGCGGAACACGGCCGTTGTCCGGCTCCGGTACGCCGGGGACGGCCCCGCGGGCTGCCCCCTTTGGCCACACGACCTCGACCGGAACGCCGTGGGCCCGGGCGTATGCCACCAGATGCGCGGTGGCATCACGGCCGTTGGACGGCGAGCCGTCCCACACGGCAAGCAGCTGACGACATCCCGCGATCATCCGCTCGTCCTCGCCGATACACGCGTCCCGGTCCGCCGGGTCGTACGCCATCAGACGCACCTGCTGGGCGAGGACCAGCACCTCACCGGTCGCCGCCCGGTCACGCTGCGGCAGCAACGCCGGCACCATCCCCTGCGTGGGAATCACCACGACGAGTTCCCGACCCGCCGCCCGCACCGCCCGGCTGAACGCCACCGGCACCCCCGCTCCCACGCGCACCAGCCCCGGCACCCGCTCGGGCAGGCGCTCCAGCACCGCCCGCAACTCGGCCTCCACCAGCTTCAGCGTCTGCGAAGCGAGGTCGGCGTGCCCGACCGCCAAGATCATCTCTCCGCTCACCTCCTGTCGTGCGGTGCTCTCGCTCTGCCGTTCGTCCTCGCACTGCACGGCCCCGCCCGCCTCGCCCATGAGCGGGGCCGCAAGACCATGCCCACAGGCGGGATCCAAAGCGTCGGCGCACGGGCGGAACCGCAGGATCAGTGAAGTCAGTACGTGCAACCGGCGACAAGGGCCGAACGGCCCTGCCCGAGAATGCCGACGCGCTTGCGATGGAGCCCGTCAGACCTGCTCGGCGGCCGTGCCCCTTCCGAGGAGAGCGACGGCTCGGGCGGGGGCGTCCCCGTCGCTGGCCAGGCGGTGTACCCGGAGCACCTCGGCGACCTGCGCGCCGATCTGCTCGACCGGGTCGAGGCTGACGCCTGGGTCCTGCGGGATCAGGCCGATACGCCGCCCTCGCACCTCCCGCCACGCCCGCTCCCCGAGCCCGGTCAGCTCCTCACCCCTCCGAGATGCCGGAGGCCAGGAGGACGTCACACTCCTGACGCACTGCTTCGTGCGCCTCCGCTTCCGCCTGCGCGCGCAGGCTGCTGCCCCACCTCGCCGACGCCGGTGTCCTGTCGGCGCGCACCACCCGTGACCGGCAGACCTGGGCGTACGGGCTCCAGCCCGGTCACATCCAGGTACGGCTGCTCGACGACGCCGTCGTCAACAAGGCCTTCGTCGCCTGCGAGGACTGCGGCTGGCAGCAGGTCGTCGTCCCCGAGCGGCGCACCCGCTGGTACGGTCATCCCTGCCCCCGCTACCGGTGCAAGGGACGGCTGACCGCGCCGCAGCCCGACCTGTCCGTCACCGGGCTCCAAGCCGCACGCCACGACCGGCCCGTACGGGAGCGGGACTACCGCCGGGACTACTACCGGCGCCTGTACCTCACGGGCGGCACGTTCCGCGTGGTGACGGCCGAGCACACCGGCATGCTGAGCCGCCCCGAACGGGAGCGCGTCGAGCGTGCCTTCAAGGCGGGCACGCACTACACCGACCCCAACGTCCTGTCGTGCACCCCAACCCTGGAACTCGGCATCGACATCGGTGACCTGTCGGCCGTCCTGCTCGGGTCCCTGCCCGTCGGGCCGGCCAACTACGTGCAGCGGGCGGGGCGGGCCGGACGACGCACCGGCAACGCGCTGGTGGTCGCGTTCGGCGGGCGCCGGGCACGCGACCTGTACTACCTGGACGAGCCACGGGAGATGATCGCCGGGACCATCCTGCCGCCGGGCTGCTATCTGTCGGCCGTGGAGATCCTGCGCCGCCAGTACACCGCCCGGCTCCTGGACCTGGCGGCCCGCGGGGAACTGCGGACCTCCGACGGCGGGACCCTCCCGCCCGTGCCCCGGCTGTCGTCCGCCCTGTTCGGCACCGGCGGATGGTGCCAGGATCTCGCCGACGCCGCACAGACCCACGTGGCGAGCCTCGTGGAGGACTTCCTCGCCCTGTTCCCCGCCGGCGACGGCCAGGACACCGACCTGGAAGGCGTCTCGGAGCACGCGGCGGACGAGCTGCGCGCGTACGCGACCGGCGGGATCGTCCGGGTGCTTCAGGAGGCGGAGGAGGACTGGACCGGCCGGCGCGAGGAGGTGCGCCGCAGGATCGCGGCGATCGACGAGGCGGCCGGGCAGCTCGCCTCGTCCGACGACGCGCAGGACCGGGAGCGGCGCGAACTGCTGGCCGAGCGCCGTGCCGCCGGGGACCTGCTGCGGGAACTGAGCCAGTCCGCCGCGCACGCCACCCTGGTGGACCTCGGACTGCTGCCGAACTACAGCCTGACGGACACCACCCGGCTGGAAGCCACGCTGTACTGGTCGGAAACCTCCGACGAGGAGGACGGCCCGCGGGACGAGGGGTCCCGGCCGTCCGGGACCAAGGTCTACCGCAGCGAGACCCGGGGCTACGAACGGTCCAGCACCCTCGCCCTTACCGAACTCGCCCCCGGCAACAGCTTCTACGTCAACGGCTACCGGCACGTGGTCCGCGCCCTCGACATCGGCGGTCCCGACCGGCGCTCCTGGTCGGTGTGGCGGCTCTGTCCCGCCTGCGGCTACGTGCGGACCGAGAACGCCGAGCGCGACACGACGCCGTGCCCGCGCTGCCGCGGCCGGGAGATCGCCGACGCGGGCTGCGTCCAGTACGTGCTGCGTCCCCGGCGGGGTGCTGTCCCGCGACAGACGCGAGGACGCCAGGGTGCGCGACGACCGCGACGAACGCGACCGCAGGCGCTACGCGACCCTCACCACCGTCGACATCGACCCCGACCGCCTCGTTCCCGGATCCTGGCGGCACGAGAAGGCGGTTTTCGGCGTGGACTTCACCCGCCACGCCACGATCCGGACCCTGAACCTCGGTCTCGACCGCGAGGACGGCAGCAGCACGGTGCCGCTCGCCGGGGAGGACGTCCGCCTCAACCCCTTCTACGTCTGCACCTCGTGCGGCGGCGCGACGGCAGCCCGGTCGTGGACGTGCCCCAGCACGCGCTCACCGAGTCCGGCGCGACGAGCGCCCCGACCTCGGCACACCATCTGCTGTGGTGCCCGCGCCGCCGGATCCGCGGCGCCTCGGCGAGCACGGCCGGAGCGCGGGGCGCGGGCCGGGACGTGCCCCTGCTGCTGGCCCACGAACTGACCACCGAGGCCGTCCGCATCCTGCTGCCCGCCTCCGTGGCCCGCTTCAAGGAACGCCTCGCGTCGTTCACCGCCGCCCTGTTCGCGGGGATCGCCGCCCGCTACGGCGGCGATCCCGACCACATCGACATCGCCGAGGCCACCATGCCCGACGACGCGGGCGACCCGGAGACCGACTGGCCCCGGCGCTTCCTGGTCGTCTACGACCGGCTGCCCGGCGGCACCGGCTACCTGCACCGGCTGGCCTCCGCGGACGGCTTTCGGGAGGTGCTGCTCAGGGCACGCGACGTCATCGAGCACTGCCCGTGCCAGGAGAAGGGCATGGACGGTCCACCAGTGCCTGCTGCGACGGGTGCCGGCCGCCGACTACGACAAGGTCAGCCGCAACGAGGTCCGCCAGATGCTGGACGAACTCCTCGGGGCCGAAGGAGAACGCTGCGCACCTCGCGGGTCACGACCACCCAGGACATCCCCATTCAGTGGCAGGCCGAGAGCGACCGCTCGGGACGCTCAACGAGTTGACTGACGCGCGCACTGGCCCGGACCAGCGCGACAAGGTGGGGCGCGATACCGGACATCGCTCGGCGTGCCCCGCCCGTCGCCACGCAGGTCCGGGCGCACTTCGCCGCCGGGCACGGGCTCCTGGGGCTTGTCAGCTGGCGGCGGCCCCGGCTCCGGGCGAGGGCTGTCGGCGCCGGCGACGGCGCCGGCGAGAAGGGCTGCCCGCCCCGGCCGGACAGCCCTACCACAACGTCAGCAGCCCTCTGGGTCAGTAGCCCAGCTTCCACTTCTGGTTACCGCCGCCATTGCAGCCCAGAACATACGCGCTCCCGTTGCTGTCGCTGTCCAGGCACTGGCCGGCTCCGGGCGCCCTGAGCTCGACCCTGCTCCAGTCCGATCCGACACCATCCCATTCGGTGTTCGGGTCGCCGCAGGACAGCGTGGACAGACCGAAGGTCCTGGACAGGCACAGCCCGGTCGCCTTGTTCCGGATCTTGACCTGGTCGTAGGTGTCGTGGCCCTGGAACTCCACGCTCCAGGTCTGGTAGTCATTCCCCTGCGTACAGGGGTTCGTGTAGACGAAGCCCCGGCCGCTCTCCCCGCCGTCACTGCTGTCCAGACACAGCCCGGTTGCCCAGTTGCGCAGGAAGTCCGTGCCGATGGAGCGCGCAGCAGATGCGGGAGCGGCACTCATGAAAGCCAAACCGGCGGACAGACCCAGCGCCAGCACCCCAGCCCTCAAACGACGCGAGAGCAGCCCCCCAGCCGAAGCCCGGCTGACGGCCTGTGCGCTGTCTGCCCGCCTCACGTCCCGCCTCCGCATGTCAACCATGTTCAACTTCCTCTGCCTTCTCTCGGCTTTCACAACAGGAGGTTCACCGCACCTGGTGCAGCACTGCTCCCACGGAACCCACACCCTCCAGACGCCCGCCCAGAGCAACGGGTTTTCCTCATCACCGTGATCCACGTCTCACACGAAACGCCCACGCCACAAGCCACCAGGTGTCCGTGGTTCGGTGCGGAACGTCACCGCGGGACACTGCGGTCTGTCCGGGATGGCGTCCCGCTTCGTGCAACACCGGTGCGTTTACGGGAGGGGGTTGGGAGTAATAGTCAAGACCTGTGGATCGGTGAAGCTATCGCCTGATGCTCCGGCGCCATCGAATCTCGCCTTCGTGCCATTTGCCGGTGGGCGTGAGTCCGGCGGCGGCGGTGGCGACGGCAGCGGATGCCTGACGTTCGGGGTGGATATGGGCGATAACTGTCTGCATCTGCTGCTGGCTGAGCCAGTCGACGAGTTCTCGGGCTGCTTCGGTGGCGATGCCTCTTCCCTGCCACGGGGTGCCCACCACCCAGGCGATCTCGGCGATGGGGCCGTGTCCGGAAGGGCTGCGGGAGGTGCTCGGCTACCGGCGCCTGGGCTTCGGACTGCGCGAGATCGCGACCCTGGTGGACGATCCGGCCACCGACGCGGTCGGGCACCTGCGCCGGCTGCGCGGTCTGCTGCAGTGGCGGCCGCTTGTACGGGATACCGGCACGAGCTGTATCCGTACTCCGGCAGCGACGAGTTCGTCGCGGGCGCCGTGGATTTCATCCAGGAAGCGCTCGAAGGCGACGGGGCCGTCGTCGTGGCCGTGCCTCAGGAAAAGGCGTCTTTGCTGCGTGCCCAGGTCCGTGAGGGGGACACCGTGCGCTATGTCGACACCAGTCGGGTGGCGCATCATCCGGGACGGCTCATCGCCGCCTGGCAAGAATGGATCAAGGAGCGCGTCTCGGAGGGGCGGCCCGTCCGCGGGATCGGCGAATCCCCCCTGGAACCAGGTCGGCAGTGCCGCCGAGGCCATGGAACTGCACTACCACGAGTGGCTGCTCAACAAGGCCTTCGCCCAGGGCCCGGCCTGGTGGCTGCTGTGCCCCTACGACGTCGCACGTGACGACGCCGCCCTGACCCGGATGGCACGCTGCCACCCGCAGATCCGCAGGGACGGCCGGACGGTGCTGTCCGAGGACTACGACCCGCGGGCACCGTACGAGTTCGCGGCCCTCACCGGCCCCTGTGACCCGTACGACGAGTTCCTCTACACCAGCGGCGACCTGCCCGCCCTCCGGGAGAAGATCCCCGCCTGCGCCGAGCAGCACGGCCTGACCGGTCGGCGCCTGCGCGAGCTGCATCTGGCCGCGACGGAGGTGGCCACCAACAGCATCCGTCACGGCGGCGGACACGGCGTGCTGCGCACGTGGAGCGAGGAACGACGGCTCGTCTGCGAGTTCCGCGACGCCGGCTACCTGGAGGACCCACTGGCCGGACGTACGATGCCGACCGCGAGGCAGGTGGGTGGTCGCGGGCTGTGGCTCGTCCACCAGCTCTGCGATCTCGTCGAGATCCGGTCCACGCCGCACGACGGGAACACGATCCGCCTGCACACCGAGCTCCCCGGGTAAGCCCGCCGGCGGCGCCCATGGGTCTGCTCGACGACGCGGCGCTCGAAGGCACGCGTGCCGAGGTCGCCCCGGGGTAGACGCGAGTGCGGCGAACGGACAGGCGCCGGGGCACGGGCCGGAACGATAGGGATGGGAGTCGGTTCTCCATGCTGAGGGTGCGGGTGCAGCACGCGGACACGACGGTTGTCCGGCTGCCGAGCGAGGTCGACCACGAGAACGCCTCCGACATCAGCGCCCGGTGCCAAGAGCTGATCGAAAAGGGCTGCACCACCCTCGTACTCGACGCCTCCGACGTGCAGTACCTCGACTCCTCGGGTGTCAGCGTGATCGTCGCGCTGTCCAGCGCGCTCGACAGCCATGCGGGCGCCCTGCGCCTCGCCTCCCTCAGCGACCACTACCGGCAGGTGTGGCGCCTCCTCGGCCTCGACACGCTCCTCCCCGTCTTCCTCACCGTGCACGCTGCGCTCGATGGGCACGACGCACGCGCCTGTGCCGATACCGGGGAGTCACTCGACCGCGCCTGAGGACAATGAAGGGCAACCCGCAGCCCTCGAACAAGACGACTGCATGGCAGGCACCGCACCCTGCCCGGGAACGGGCGGTGCGGCGCCACGGGCGGCGCCCACGTGGTCGCACGCCCCGGAGCAACCGCTGCCCGCGCCCCGGCGGCCCGCCGACACATCCAGCGCGTAGCGAGCCGGCCGCCTCCAGCTGACCGCGCCGGCGCCCACGGTCCTATGGTCCGTGGGCGCCGCCGGTGCGTTCGCCTCCTGCCAGACCCCGCGCCCTCGTGTCCGTCTCACGGGGCGCCGATCGAAATCGCCGGAGCGTCCGTCAAGACGTGGGCCGCGCGGGTGCTGTCGCAGGCGACGGAGACGGCCGCCCGGTCACTGCTCGCCCTTCCCGCGTCCACCGAAGAGCTCGGTCACCAGCCGGTGGGCGTACGCGGCGTCGAGCCCGGCCGGACGGAAGAGGATGCGATACATCATGGGGGCGACGATGCGGTCCATGGCCGTCTCGATGTCGAAACCGTGCTCCTCGCGGTCGGCGGCTCGGGCGAGTATGACGTTGATCTGTTCGGCCGCGTAGGCCGAGCACTGGCCGGCGTTGTTGCCGTCCGGGTCGCCGAGCAGGGCGTCGCGAATGTAGGCGCGGCCCGAGGGGGACGTCATTTCGTCGAGGAACTGTTCGGCCCACGCCGTCAGATCGGACCGCAGGTCGCCGTGGTCCTCCGGGGCGGTGTCGGGTCGCAGCCGCTCCACCGCGACGTCCGAGAGCAGTTCCTGCAGGTTGCCCCAGCGCCGGTAGATGGTCGACGGGGTGACTCCGGCGCGCTGTGCGACCAGGGGGACGGTCAGTGCGTCGCGGCCCCTTTCCTCCAGGAGTTCCCGTACGGCGGTGTGCACCGACACCTGGACGCGTGCGCTGCGCCCGCCGGGGCGAGCCCTTTGCCTGGTGCTCATCCCACCAGCCTAAAGCACAGTCCTTGCGTTTAGCGGTTCCCGATTCCCCGGGCAGCGCATGCCCTTCGGTGGCACCGTGGCCCTGCCGCTGCCGAGCCTCACGCGCTCCGGCACCCGTGGGTGACGTCGGCACCGCCTCCGCGGCAAAGGGCGAAGCCTGCCCGACGGCTGTGCCGGGGTCCTCGCCGATCTCATGGTGGCGGGCATCCGGCCCTGATCCCGCCGGAGTCGAGCGGTGTGCGGGCCGTGCCGGAACTTTCCGGCCCGGGCCGGCACGCCGCCCTCACGTGACGGGTGCGAGCGATCGGGCGGGCTGCGTCCGCTCGTATGCGTGGCCCACCAGCAGCAGCGTCCGCTCGGCGAAGGGCCGCCCGAGCAACTGCATGCCGATGGGCATGCCTGCCGTGTCTCTGCCGACCGGGACGGAGAGTGCGGGTACTCCTGTGATGTTGGCCGGGGAGGAGAGGCGCACATAGGCGTCGGAGACGCTCTCGACCGTGCCGTCGGGCCAGGTGACGCTCTCCTGGCCCGACGGAACCGCGGCCATGGGGACCGCGGGGGCGGCGATCACGTCGACCTCCTTCAGGACGCGGGCCCATGCGTCGCGCATCAGCGTCCGGGCGCGCTGCGCGCGGAGGTAGTCGCCCGCGCCCATCAGCTCGCCGGCCTCCAGGAGGATCCGGACATCCGCTTGGTACAACTCGGGGACGGTACGCAGGGTGCTTTCGTGGTACGCGGTGGCCTCCGGCACCATCAGGCCCCACTGGGTGGCCTGGATGTAGCGGGTCATCGGGATGTCGATCTCGATGAGCCGGGCGCCGAGCGCCTCCAGCTGCGCGATGGCGCGGCGGACGGCGGCCACGACTTCCACGTCGACGTGTTCGAAGTAGTAGGTGCGAGGCACACCGACGCGCACTCCCGTCAGGTCCGGGTCGGGGCTCGGCCGATAGTCGGCGCCGGGGACGGCCACCGAGGCGGGGTCGCGAGCGTCGTGCCCGGCGATGGCGGTCAGGACCACGGCCGTGTCGTCGACGGTACGGGTGATCGGGCCGACGTGGTCGAGCGACCAGGACAGCGACGTGACGCCGTGACGGGGCACGAGTCCGTACGTCGGCTTGAGGCCGACCACCCCGTTCAGGGTGGCGGGCACCCGGATCGATCCGCCGGTGTCGGTGCCGAGGGCGAATGTCGCCGCACCGGAGGCCACGGCGACGGCGGAGCCGCCGCTGGAGCCACCGGCGACCCTCCCTCGGTCCCAGGCGTTGTTGGTCTGCGGGGTGGTCAGCCCGTAGGCGAACTCGTGGGTGTGCGTCTTGCCGATCAGGATCGCGCCGGCCGCCCGCAGACTCGCGGCGACCGCGCTGTCGGATGCCGCGCGATGACCGGCCCGGGTCCTGGAGCTTGCCGTGGTGGACACGCCGACGACATCGATCAAGTCCTTGATTCCTACCGGGATCCCGTGCAGAGGGCCCCGGTAGGCGCCCTGTGCGGCTTCGCGCTCGGCCTCACGAGCGGTTCGGCGGGCCTGATCAGCGGAAACCGCGACGTAGGCCGCAACGTGCGGCTCCACCTGCTCGATGCGATGGAGGACCGAGTCGACCAGCTCGACCGGGGACAGCCGTCGCTCCCGGATCTCCTGCGCGGCGGCGGCGAGGGACAACTCATAGGGCTGCATCGTGCTTCTCCCCCTCCGCATGGAAGGCACCGGCGGGCGGGGTGTCACCGAAGTCCAGCTCGCGCAGGACCGCGACGACGGAGTGGATGTGGTCGGCGGTGACCGCGACAACCGAGTGGCGGTCGTCGGGCAACGGAAGCCCGGCACGGGCGGCCCAGCGGGCTGCCTCGGGCGGTGTGAGTCCGGCGGAGGACATGGATCTCCCCTGGTCGGGCCTGGAGCGACGAGGCGCACCACACCAAAAGCTAATGATTTGCGTTAGGTCGACTGTAGAACCTACCCTCCCTTAAAGCAAACGCATTGCCTTAAGGGAGGGGTTCCATGCCTGACGTCATGTCCGGCCCAGTCGCGCACTGCCCTGTGGGGGACAGCCGCGCGCACGGGAAGAACCGTGCCGTCTCCTTCGGTCTGGACGCGTCCGTACTCGTGGCCCTTCTGGCGGCATCCAGTGCCCCGACACCGCTGTACCCCCTCTATCAGGACCAGTGGGGCCTTTCGGCGCTCGCCGTCACGGTGGTCTTCAGCGCCTACTCCCTGGCGCTGCTGTCGGCCCTTCTCACCACCGGCACGCTCTCCGACCATCTGGGACGACGCCCCGTCCTGGCAGGTGCCCTGGGAACGCAGGCCGTCGCCATGGTTCTCCTCGCCTCGGCGGACGGCGCGGACACCCTGACAGCGGCCCGCCTCCTGCAAGGAGTGGCCACCGGCGTGGCCACCAGCACCGCGGGCGCGGCCCTCCTCGACCTGGAGAACCCGCGGCGTCCCGGTCGGTCCGCCCTGACCAACACCATCGCCCCGGTCGCCGGCATGGCCGCGGGCGTCCTCACCTCCACCCTCCTCGTCCGCTTCGCCCCCGCCCCCACGGCCACCGTCTACGCACTGATGGCAGCGCTGTTCACCGCCCAGGCGATCGCCGTCGCCTTCACCACGGAGACAGTCGACCGCCGGGCAGGCGCGCTCCGATCGCTGCGCCCGCGGCTCGGTGTACCGCCCGCGGTGCGCCGCACCCTGCTGACCACCGGCACCGCGATCGTCGCGATCTGGGCACTCGGCGGCTTCTACTCCTCCCTCGGGCCGACCCTCGTGCGCCTGGTGACCCCCGCCGCCCCGCAGGCAGCCCTCGGCATGGTCTTCTTCACCTTCAGCGCCGCAGCCGCACTCACCATGTGGGTTCTGCGCCGCACCGATCCCCTCACCAGCGCGATCGGCGGATGCATCGTCGTCCTGCCCGCCACGATCATGACCCTGAGTGGTCTGCACGGCGTTGGGCTGCCGGCCGTCCACGGCGGCGCGGCCCTGGCCGGAGCGGCCTTCGGGGCCGTCTCCCAAGGGGTACTTCGCATGCTTCTCGCCTCGCTCGACGAGCAGTACCGCGCCGCGACGCTGGCCGCCTACTACGTTCTGAGCTACCTCTCCATGAGCCTGCCCGCCATCGCCGCGGGGGCCGCCACCCAGTGCTACGGGCTCAGGACCACCTCGCACGCCTACGCCGTCGTCGCCGCACTCCTCGCCGCAGCGGCCCTCACAGCGCTCGCCGTGTCACGAACCCGAACAGGTCCCTGCAGCAGCCCGCGCAACCGTCCTCTCCGCTGAGAGCATTGGAAAAGACACATCATGCAGACTCTTTCGGACACCCCCATCCCCTCCTGGGCCGTGGGCGACATCACCGTCCACCGCATCGACGAGACACCGCTGCCGCCCGCCACGGGACCCTGGCTGCTGCCCGGCGCCACTCCTGAGGTGGTGGCCGGTCAGGACTGGCTGCGCCCCCATTTCGCCGGCGATGACGGCATCCTCCGCATCGACAGCCACAGTTTCGCGTTCGCCGTGGACGGGCTGCGCGTACTCGTCGACACCGGCATCGGCAACGGCAAGGAACGGGCCAACCCGGCCTGGCACGACCTGCGCACCGACTTCCCCGAGCGTCTGACCGCCGCAGGCTTCCCGCCCGACTCCATCGACCTGGTCGTCCTCACCCACCTGCACGCCGACCACGTCGGCTGGAACACCCGGAAGGTGGACGACGAGTGGGTTCCCACGTTCCCCGAGGCGCGCTACCTCACCGCACGCGCCGAAAGGGAGTTCTGGGCCGCGTACGACATGGAGGAGGCACGCCGCCAGATGTTCCGCGACTCGGTGATCCCGGTCGAGCAGGCCGGTCTGCTCGACCTGGTCGACGTCCCGGCCGAGGGCGTGCACATCACCCCGAGCCTCAGCCTGGTCCCCACCCCCGGCCACACCCCCGGCCATGTCGCGGTCGAACTGAACAGTCAGGGCGAAACGGCGCTGATCACCGGTGACTGCATCCACCACCCGGTACAACTCGCCCACCCCGCCATCGGCGCCTGCGTGGACATCGACCCACAGCAGTCCGAGACCACCCGCGGTGAACTGCTCGCTTCCCTCGCCGGCACGGACACCCTCCTCCTCGGCACCCACTTCGCCCCGCCCACAGCCGGCCGTGTCGTCGCGCACGGGGACGCCTACCGGCTGCGGCCAGATCCGACGACCTGACTTGCAGGCCGACGGGGGCGCCGGGGCCCGACAGGCTCGGCGGCGCCGCGGGCCGACGCCCACGGCCGCTTCATCAGCCTCGACCTGTGGGCCGTGCGGGCCAGACCGGAACGACGCCCGCGTGGTCGGCGTGCTCGTCTCGTGTGTCGGAGACGGGTTTCCCCAGATGGCTCCGGCCGTGGGCGCAGTCCGGTCCTGGTCGGGTGATCGGCGTACGTGCACCCCGCCCCGCGGACTCCCACAGTGCGTCCGGCGCGTCCGGCGGCAGCCTCACCGACCTGCCGTCAGGACGAGCGTCCATCGAGCGTCAAGACCAGATGCCACAGACGTGAGGCCGGGCCGTCCGAGCCGGATCAGCCGCCTCGCATGACGGGTGGAACACCAGGTCGGCGGCGGCCGAGGAGGTTGCGGTGAGTCTCCGCACCGTGCACTTAGGGTAACAGGTCGCGCACGACTGGCCGCACCTGAGGAACCCAAGAGAACCGCAGCTCAGATCCCCTTCTGAGCTGGCTCAAGAATCGCCACGCACTCCACGTGCGACGTCATCGGAATGACGTGCGGCCTGGGCCACTCCAGAGAACATGCAGGTCAGCGATCCAGCGCACCTTCGGTGCGCGCCGGGGGCGTGGTAAATGCCGTGGCGCGCGCCGGGGGTGCTTCTGTCTGCCCTGACGTGGGCTGATGGGGGTACGGGACGCTGAGCTGGTTCGTTCCGGCCGAAACCGAAGCCTCTGTGATGCCGGCGAGCTCGCAGGTCAGCATGGTGCTGGGGACCGCCCACGGGAACCGTGGAGTGCTGCTGCGAAGCACGTGCGTCAGAATTCCTGATTCGCCCTGGTCCTCCCGGAACGGCGCACCCGGCTGTCCGGCGAGGGAGGGAGCAAGGCCGTGGATGTGCTGCACGAACGCTGCGCCGGCCTCGACATCAGCAAGAAGGACGCCAAGGCCTGTGTCCGCACGCCGAGTACCAAGCGGCGGGGATCCTTCACGACCGAGACCACGACATGGGGGTCGACGACGAATGCGGTCCTGGCCCTGCGGGATCACCTGCTTGCCGCGCGGGTGACGCTGGTGGTCATCGAGGCGACCTCGGACTACTGGAAGCCCTTCTACCACCTGCTGGCCGAGGACTTGAACGTGATCCTGGTCAACGCGCGGCAGGTCAAGAACCTCCCCGGCCGCAAGACGGACGTCTCGGACGCAGCCTGGCTGGCCCAGCTCGGCGCCCACGGCCTGGTGAGGCCCTCCTTCGTGCCGCCCGAGCCGGTCCGTGAACTACGGAACCTGACCCGGGCCCGGACCACCGCCACCCGTGAACGCGGCCGGGTGCTCCAGCGGCTGGAGAAGCTGCTGGAGGACACCGGCATCAAACTCTCCGCGGTCGCCTCCGACATCATGGGGGTCTCCGGCCGGGCCATGCTCGAAGCCCTCATCGCCGGGGAACATGATCCGCAACTGCTTGCGGAGGTGGCCAAGCGCAGGCTCCGCAACAAGATCCCCGAACTGACCGAGGCCCTGACCGGGCGCTTCCGCGAACATCACGCGTTCCTGGCCCGCCTGCATCTGGATCAGTACGACCAGCTCACCGCCATGATCGGGCAACTGGACGAGCGGATCGAAGAGGCGATGGCCCCCTTTCGAGGCGCCCTGGACCTGCTCGACACCATCCCCGGGATCAACCGGGCGGTCGCCGAAGTGATCATCGCTGAGACCGGCGGGGACATGAGCCGGTTCGCCTCGGCCCGTCACCTCGCCTCCTGGGCCGGGGTCTGCCCCGGCCACCACGAGTCCGCCGGCCGCACCAAGGGTCAGGCCCGGCAACCCGTATCCCAAAGGCGCCCTCGGCCTCGCGGCGTTCGGCGCGGTGAGAACCAAGGACACCTACCTGCAGGCCCGCTACAAGCGGCTGACCGCCCGCCGCGGCCCGCTCAGGGCACTGGTCGCCATCGAGCACTCGATCATCACCGTGATCTGGCACATGCTCACCGACGACGTCCCCTACCAGGAACTCGGCGGCACCTACTTCACCCAACGCGACCCAGAACGCGCCACCCGCCGAGCGATCAACCAGCTCAACCAACTCGGCTACACCGTCACCCTCAACCCGATCGAAGGCGCAGCCTGACTACCCACGACCAAGCACCCGGCGGCCGCGACGACCACCGGGCACCCAGCCCTGCCCACACCCACCCTGACCTGGACCTATTTACGCGTCAGAGGCCATTTCTCGGCTCGCTATCCCGTCTGCAGGAGCCCAGAGTGTCAAACGAGCGTCATGACGCACAGCACATCCCTCCTCTCCGGAACGGAACAGGTTGCCACGGCCAAGTGCCCCAGCAGGGCCCATTGGCTCGGCAGGCGCGCTTGTGGGCTTTCGGGCTGACCGGCTGGCGCACCCGATGAAGTCGGGCCCTCCGTTCGACGCACCGCATCCCGCTCATCTCCGCCCCACGAACCTCGGCACTCCCTGCGACACAGGGTAACGAGGCCAGCGCAATCAGCACACGTCTATCCGAGACCTGTCGCCGTATAGCTCAAGTCCATAGAGCAGACCTAACGCGCTACTCGACGGGCTGAGCCCGAAAAGTCGATTGGCCCGCGCCATCCGGTCCTAGCACGACCACCTCACACTCCGTCAGGAACAGCGTCGAACGAGCGTCAAGACATTTCTTGAACCCGTCCCTGACGGAGTTGAGCAGAGCGTTCTGGACTCACGCTCCCGTTGTGAAACCGCAGGTGAGCCACGCGGCGACTACCTACAACAGGCTCCACGCGGTGAACTTCGGGAAACAGGTCGAGCACCGCCGAGCACACCTGAAGAACCCGATAAAACCGCAGGTCAGAACCCCTTTTGGGCAGGCTCAAGAATCGCCACGCACTCCACGTGCGAGGTCATCGGAAACAGATCGAACGCCCTGAGCGTCCGCACCCGGTACCCGCTCTCCCGGAAGTACCCCAGGTCGCGTGCCAGCGCGGCCGGATCGCAGGCCACGTACGCGATGCGGCGGGCCGCCAGGGACGCGAGGTGCTGGACGGTCTTGCGGCCCGCCCCCGCACGCGGCGGATCCAGGACGATGAGGTCCACCTCCGTGATCCCCGTACGCGGCAACACCGCCTCGACCTTGCCCTGTTCGATCCGCACCCGCTCGAACTCGGCGAGGTTGTGCCGCGCGTCCTCGACCGCCCGTTTGCCGGACTCGATGCCGAGGACCGCACCCTTGTCACCGACGCGGTCGGCGAGGGCGCCCGCGAACAGCCCGACACCGCAGTAGAGGTCCAGCGCCATGTCGCCCTTGCGGGGCAGCAGGCCCTGCATGACGGCCTTGACGAGGGTGTCCGCGGCCTTGGGATGGACCTGCCAGAAGCCGCCGCTGCCCACCCGGTACGTACGGTCGTCGGCGCGCTCACGGACGAAGGGGCGCCCGTGGACGCGGTGCACGCCCCCGTCCTTCTCCTCGACCCGCATCACGGACACCGGCCTGTCCAGCTCCACGATCGGCAGACGCGCCCCCGGCCGCGGTTCGAGGATGACCTGACGGTCCTGCGAACCCGTCGCCGCGATCGCGTCGATCGACGCCATGCCCGTCCAGTCGCGCTTCTCGATGCCCAGCTCGGACACGCCCGGTGCCGCGATCATGCAGTGGTCGATCGGCTCGACCTCGTGCGAGCGGTGACGGCGCAGACCGGCGTGCCCCGACTCGTCCACCGCGTACTGCACCCGCGTACGCCACGCGGGGACCTCGCCCGCCGGGACCTTGTCGCCCTCGGCCGGCATCACCGTGCCGTCCCAGCCCGCCTCCTCGGGGGTGAGACCCGCGAGGCGCCGCAGCTGCTCGGCGATGACCTCGCCCTTGAAGCGGCGCTGGGCGCCCGGCTTGGCGTGCTGCCAGTCGCAGCCGCCGCAGCGGCCGGGGCCGGCGTAGGGACAGGGCGCCTCGACGCGGTCCTTGGAGGCCGACAGGATCGAGACCGCGTCCGCCCGCAGGAAGCGCGCGCCCTCCTCCCCGTCGGTCACCCGCGCCACGACCCGCTCACCGGGCAGCGCGTGCCGGACGAAGAGGACCTGCCCCTCGGCGGTACGGGCGATGCAGTGGCCGCCGTGGGCGACGGGGCCCACCTCGACCTCGTACTCCTCTCCCACCAGCGATTTCTTCGGTTCTGCCTGCATGGTGGGGTGACTCCAGAAGAGAGGAAAGCGAAAACGGCCGGACAACAGCCCACCAGTCTACGTGGGTGCTGTCCGACCGTTTACCACGAGCGGGGACTCGCGGGCGCGCCCCGGTCCCGCCGGGTCAGCTCTTGTCGGCCGAGGACTTGTCCGGGGCTAGTCCGGGGCCTTGTCCGAAGCCTTGGCCGAAGTCTTGGCCGGTGACTCCTTGGGGCGCTCGTTCGCCGGACCGCGCCGTACCGACCCCGGCGCACTCCAGTCCTGCCGCTTGCGCGCCCGGCGCTTGGCGACCTCGGAGGACTCCAGCTGATAGGGCACGGAGGTCACCATGACACCCGGCGTGAAGAGCAACCGGCCCTTGAGCCGGAGCGCGCTCTGGTTGTGCAGGAGGTGCTCGTACCAGTGGCCGACCACGTACTCGGGGATGATCACCGACACCGCGTCGCGCGGGGACTCCTTGCGCAGCCCCTTGACGTACTCGATCACAGGCCGAGTGACCTCGCGGTACGGCGAGTCGAGGACCTTCAGCGGCACGTCGATGCCACGCCGCGTCCACTCCTCCTGGAGCGCCTTGGTCTCCGCCGGGTCGACGTTGACGCTGAGCGCCTCCAGCGTGTGCGAGCGCATCAGCTTGGCGTAGGCGAGGGCGCGCAGGGTGGGGCGGTGGATCCGGGAGATCAGCACCACGGAGTGCACCCGCGACGGCCGGACGACGTCGTCGCTCGGGCCGTCCGGCGCCGCGATCTCCGCGGCGACCCGGTCGTAGTGCTTACGGATGGCCGTCATCGTCGCGTAGAAGATCACCATGCCGAGCAGGGCCACCCAGGCGCCGTGCGTGAACTTGGTGCCGAGCACGACGATCAGGACCAGCCCGGTGAAGAAGGCGCCGAAGGTGTTGATCGCGCGGGAGCGGACCATGTGGCGCCGCTTGGCCGGGTCCTTCTCGGTGCGCAGATGGCGGTTCCAGTGCCGGACCATGCCCGTCTGGCTGAGCGTGAAGGAGACGAAGACGCCCACGATGTAGAGCTGGATCAGACGCGTGGAGTCGGCGCCGTAGATCCACACCAGGAGGACGGCGGCGCCCGCGAGGAGCACGATGCCGTTGGAGAAGGCGAGGCGGTCGCCGCGGGTGTGCAACTGGCGCGGGAGGTAGCGGTCCTGGGCGAGGATCGAGCCCAGCAGCGGGAAGCCGTTGTACGCGGTGTTCGCGGCCAGGAAGAGGACCAGCGCGGTGGCGGCGGCCAGGACGACGAAGAAGAAGGTGCCGTCGCCGAAGACGGCCGCCGCGACCTGGGAGATCACCGGGTTCTGGACGTAGGAGTCGCCGACCGGGGTGCCGTCGCGCAGCAGGTCGGCCGCCGGGTTCTCGGCCATCCGCACATTGGTGGCCATGGCGAGGCCGATGATGCCGCAGAACATGGTGACGGCGAAGAAGCCCATCAGGGCCAGAGTGGTGGCCGCGTTCCTCGACTTGGGCTTGCGGAAGGCGGGGACGCCGTTGGAGATCGCCTCGACACCGGTGAGCGCGGCACAGCCGGAGGAGAAGGCACGCAGCAGCAGGAAGACCAGCGCGAAGCCGGCGAGCCCCTGGTGCTCGGCCTTGATCTCCAGGTCGGCGGTGGGCGCCCGCATCGTGTCGTCGAGGACCAGTCCGCGGAACGCACCCCAGGCGATCATCGTGAAGACGCCGACGACGAAGACGTACGTCGGGATCGCGAAGAGCTTCCCGGACTCCTTCACCCCGCGCAGGTTCATCAGCGTGAGCAGCACGATGATGCCGATCGCGCAGAGGACCTTGTGCTCGACGAAGAAGGGGACGGCCGAGCCGAGGTTCTCGACGCCGGAGGAGATGGACACGGCGACGGTGAGGACGTAGTCGACGAGGAGCGCGCTGGCGACGGTGAGACCGGCCTTGGGGCCGAGGTTGGTGTTCGCCACCTCGTAGTCGCCGCCACCGCTCGGGTAGGCGTGCACGTTCTGCCGGTAGGACGCCACCACGGTGAACATCAGCACGACGACCGCGACGGCGATCCAGGGGCTGAAGTGGTAGGCCGACACGCCCGCGATGGAGAGGACCAGCAGCACCTCGCCGGGTGCGTACGCCACGGACGAGAGCGGGTCGGATGCGAAGACGGGGAGTGCGATGCGCTTCGGCAGGAGCGTCTCGCCCAGCCGGTCGCTGCGCAGAGCGCGCCCGATCAGAATCCGTTTGGGCACGTCGGTCAGTTTGGACACGCAGAGGATCGTAAGCGCCCCGGCTGGTTCTGGGCACATCCGGGTGAAATCCCGGCGGGCCCCGGGGTGAAATCGGACCGCCGACGACTGCGAAGTGCGGCACGTCACGCATCCTCCGGTGTGATGGGCTGCGTCCTTCGGTGTGATGGGCTGCGTCCTTACGTCCATATGACGAATCCCGTCGAGATGAGGGACCCCGTCGCCCTGAGCAATCCCGTGGATCCCGGGTACGTACCCGTGTGCCGTGTGCCGTGTGCCGTGTGTGTACCGGGCATCCGATGGAACCCGTGACGTTCTCGCCCCCTCTACTCCCTGGAGGCCCCATGCAGGCCGCGACCGCTGAGCTGATCGGCGCTCTCGCCTCCCTCGTCGGACTCGGCTTGCTGACGAGGGCCAGCGTCCGGCGGATCAGCCGGCGACGTCCCACGATGTGACCCGTGGGTGCACGGGGGTGCCCCCGGCGGGCCGCGCGTGTGTAGCTTGGGCGACGGTCTGAGACCCTGTTTTCGACGTTTCGGCTGAACAGTAGCTATTGACACCGGAAGGACGGTCGTGCACATCGTCATCATGGGCTGCGGGCGAGTGGGTTCCACCCTCGCCCAGACCCTGGAGCAACAGGGGCACACGGTCGCCGTGATCGACCAGGACCCCACGGCCTTCCGTCGTCTGGGCTCGGGTTTCGGCGGCCGGCGCGTCACCGGGGTCGGCTTCGACCGCGACACCCTGCGCGAGGCGGGCATCGAGGAGGCGGGCGCGTTCGCCGCCGTCTCCAGCGGCGACAACTCCAACATCATCGCCGCCCGTGTCGCCCGCGAGATGTTCGGCATCGAGAACGTGGCGGCACGGATCTACGACCCGCGCCGGGCCGAGGTCTACCAGCGCCTGGGCATTCCGACGGTCGCCACGGTCCGCTGGACCGCAGACCAGATGCTCCGTCGGCTGCTGCCGTCCGGGGCCGAACCGCTGTGGCGCGATCCCACCGGCGGAGTCCAGCTCGCCGAGGTGCACGCCTCGTCGGCGTGGGTGGGCCACAAGATCAGCAAGATGCAGGAGGAGACCGGGGTCCGCGTCGCCTTCCTGACCCGCCTGGGCGAGGCGATCCTGCCGACCTCGCAGACGGTGCTGCAGGAGGGCGACCTCGTGCATGTGATGATGCGGACGGACGACGTGGAGAAGGTCGAGGCGTCCTTCGCCGAGGGCCCCGACGAGGAGGGCGGTCACTGATGAGGGTCGCCATTGCCGGAGCCGGAGCGGTCGGCCGCTCGATCGCGGGCGAACTGCTGGAGAACGGCCACGAGGTCCTTCTCGTCGACAAGGCGCCGACCGCCATCTCGGTCGAGCGCGTGCCCCTGGCGGAGTGGCTGCTGGCCGACGCCTGCGAGATCACGTCCCTGGACGAGGCGGCGCTCCAGCGCTGCAACGTCGTCATCGCCGCGACCGGAGACGACAAGGTCAACCTGGTCGTCTCCCTGCTGGCGAAGACGGAGTACGGCGTTCCGCGGGTCGTCGCCCGCGTCAACAACCCCAAGAACGAGTGGCTGTTCAACGAGTCCTGGGGCGTGGACGTGGCCGTGTCGACCCCCCGGCTGATGTCGGCGCTGGTCGAGGAGGCCGTGAGCGTCGGCGACCTGGTCCGGCTGCTCCGCTTCAGCCACGGCGACGCCAACCTGGTCGAGCTGACGCTGCCGCCCGAGTCGGCCCTGGCCGGCACCCAGGTCGGTGAGGTCGAGTGGCCGGAGGACACCTCCCTGGTCACCATCATCCGCGGCACCCGGGTCCTCACCCCGACCTCGGACGACTCCCTGGAGGCAGGCGACGAGCTCCTCTTCGTGGCCGCGCAAGCGCGTGAGGAGCAGCTGGAGGACCTGCTGTCGGTACGGCGCGAGGACGCGACGAGCTGACGCGGGGTATGCGACGACGACGGGGCGTCCGGAGGTTTCCGGGCGCCCCTTCACATACCGGGCGACCGGGCTCCCCAAGTCTTCGTCGCCTTCAACCCCTGCGCCCTTTCAACCTGATCCAGGCACCTTCAGCCCGTCCGGCGTTCGAGGCCGAGGCCGTTCAGGCCGACAAGCCGGGCCCGGGGGCGCAGCCCTTGCGAGGCCCGCACCAGCACCGGGTGCCTAGGCCCTGTCGTCAAGTTCCCGCCTGCCCCGCGACGCCATGCTCGCGCTCTCGACGCACCGGGCACCGACCCGAGTACTCCAGTACGCGAGTCAGTGCCCGGCACGCCGAGAACACACTCCCCCGGTCTCTGCTGCGCTCGACCGGGAGGTACCCCCACGACGCCGCCAGCCCGCCCTTCGGGCGACGACGGGAAGTTGACGACAGGGCCTAGTCCCCCGCCCGAGCGGCAGCCTTCCGCTCCTCCGCCGCCCGCTCTTCCGCCTCCATCTCGGCGAACACGTCGATCGGGGCCGGCGCCTTGGCCAGGAAGATCCAGGTCAGCCAGACCGCGAGCAGGAACGGCGGGATCTTCAGAGCGATGAGGACCCAGCCCAGCTGTGTGGTGTCGGCCCACCAGTACAGCGGGAAGAGGATGGCGCACTTGCCGAGCAGGATCGCGCCCCAGGCGTAACTCGCCTTCGCGTACGCCTTCTTGCGCCCGGGGTTGCGGGTCCGCCAGGACAGGTTCTCCTTGAAGACCGGGCCGAGCATCAGGCCGATCAGCGGCACACCGGCCAGCGTCGTGATGATGTACGCGCAGCCGAGGCCCAGCGTGTAGAGCATGCCCGGGAGATAGAAGTCCTTGGCGTTGCCGGTCATCATCGCGAAGACCACACCGAAGGCGACCCCGAAGACACCGCTGAAGGCGTGCTTGACGGTGTCCTTCATGACCAGCCGCACCACGACCAGCAGGACGGAGACGCCGAGGGCCGCGAGGGCCGCCGAGTGCAGGTCCTTGTTGATCGTGTAGATGGAGACGAAGAGCAGGCCCGGGAGCACGGTCTCGACCATGCCGCGCACGCCACCGAACGCCTCGAACAGCGCGGCCTCCGTCACCGCCCTGGAGTCGTGCGAGCCGTCCTGTCCGCCCTCGGCGTCCTGGACGCCGCGCTGGGCGTCTTCCGTCGGCTTGTCGAGCGACGTCACCGGCTACTCCCGTCCGAGCGGTCTGAGTTCGTACTTCGGATTGAACAGCACTCTACGGCCCCGGCTCATCGAGATCCGGCCGGATGCGATCAGCTTGCGCCCCGGCTCTATCCCGACGATGGAGCGTCTGCCGAGCCACACGACGTCCAGGGCGGCCGAACCGTCGAAGAGCTCGGCCTCCAGTGCCGGGACACCGGCCCGGGGGCGCAGCGTGACCGTGCGCAAGGTACCAGTAACGGTCACTATCTGTCGGTCGTGACAGTCACATATGCGCGTGCAGCCGGCGGTGTCCGCGTCCTCGCGCAGCTCCTCCGACTCCAGGTCCGTCTGGGACGAGGAGAGCCGGTCGAGCATGCGCCGGAACCGGCCCGCCGGCTTCTCGGAACGAGGAACAGCACTCATGACAAAAAGCCTACCGGGGCCCGCCGACAGTCCAGCACCCCGTGCGGGGCGGACCTTCGCCGGCTCTCCCGGTCTCACTTCTCGAAGCGGTAGCCCATCCCCGCCTCGGTGATGAAGTGCCTGGGCCGGGAGGGGTCGCCCTCCAGCTTGCGCCGCAGTTGCGCCATGTAGACCCGCAGATAGTTGGTCTCGGTGCCGTACGAGGGCCCCCACACCTCCTGGAGCAGCTGCTTCTGGCTGACCAGGCGCCCGGTGTTGCGGACCAGCACCTCCAGCAGGTGCCACTCGGTGGGGGTGAGCCGGACGTCCCTGCCGTCCCGGTTCACCTTCTTCGCGGCCAGGTCGACGGTGAAGTCGTCCGTCTCCACGATCACGTCGCCGTCCTCGCCGCCCACGGGCTCCGCGCGGCGGACGGCGGCCCGCAGCCGGGCGAGCAGCTCGTCCATGCCGAAGGGCTTGGTGACGTAGTCGTCGGCGCCAGCGTCGAGGGCCTCGACCTTCTCGTCGGAGGTGTGCCGGGCGGAGAGCACGATGATCGGCACCCGGGTCCAGCCGCGGAGTCCCTTGATCACCTCGACGCCGTCCATGTCGGGCAGTCCGAGGTCGAGCACGACGACGTCGGGGTGCCGGGCCGCGGCGAGGGCGAGCGCGCTCGCCCCGTCGTGGGCGGTGTCGGCCTCGTACTTGCGGGCCTTCAGGTTGATCACGAGCGCACGCACGATCTGCGGCTCGTCGTCGACCACGAGCACTCTGGTCATACGGCCCGCCTCAGGTGCCGCATCATGGGCCGCCTCACTTGCCCCCTCAGCTGCCGCCTCATGTGGTTCGCCTCTCTGCCGATGTGGCCGTGCCGACCGGTGCGTCGGCGGTCCGGTCCGCCGACGGGACGGCGTCCGCCGATGTAGACGTGTCCGCGGCCGGGTCGGTGCCCGACGAGGAGTCCGTGACGGGCCCGGAGCCGTTCTGTGCGGCCCTCACGGTCAGCACCATGGTGAGGCCGCCGCCGGGGGTGTCCTCCGCGTCGAGCGTGCCGCCCATGGCCTCGGCGAAGCCCCGGGCGACCGCGAGACCCAGGCCGACGCCGGCCCCGCGCGGGGCGTCGCCATGGCGCTGGAAGGGGGCGAAGATGCGGTCCTTGGCCTCGTCGGGGACGCCGGGGCCGCGGTCGGCGACCCGGACCTCGACGCGGCCGGCGAGAGCGCTCGCGGAGACCTGGACGGGCGTTGCGGGCGGGCTGTACTTGACGGCGTTCTCGACGATGTTGGCCACGGAGCGCTCCAGCAGGCCGGGGTCGACGGCGACCATGGGCAGACTCTCGGGTATCTCCAGCCCGACGCTGCCCTCGGGGACGCCGCCGAGCGCCATGGGCACCACCTCGTCGAGGTCGATCTCGCGGATCAGGGTGGTGACCGTGCCGGTCTGCAGGCGGGACATGTCGAGGAGGTTGCCCACGAGGTGGTCGAGCCGGTCGGCGCCGTCCTCGATCCCTGCGAGCAGTTCGGCCTCGTCCTCCTCCGACCAGGCCACGTCGTCGGAGCGCAGGGAGGACACGGCGGCCTTGATGCCGGCCAGCGGGGTGCGCAGGTCGTGGCTGACGGCGGCGAGCAGCGCGGTGCGGATGCGGTTGCCCTCGGCCAGCGCCTTGGCCTGGTCGGCCTCCTGCTGGAGACGTCGGCGGTCCAGGACGACCACGGCCTGGGCGGCGAACGCGGCCAGCACCCGGCGGTCCTCGGCGGGCAGGACGCGGCCGGAGAGGGCGAGCGCCGTGTGGTCGCCGACCGGCATGTCCACGTCCGCGGCCTCGGGCCGGTCCATCTGCCGGGGACCCACGCTGCCCGCGCAGGTCCACGGGTCGACCTCGCTCTCGCGCTCCAGCAGGGCCACCGACTCCATGCCGAAGGTTTCGCACACCCGTTCGAGGAGTGCCTCCAGGCTGGTCTCCCCGCGCAGCACACTGCCCGCGAGGAAGGACAGGATCTCCGACTCGGCGCGCAGCCTGGCCGCCTGGTGCGTGCGCCGGGCCGCGAGGTCCACCACGGAGGCCACCGCCACCGCGACCCCTATGAAGACCACGATGGCGACGATGTTCGTCGGGTCGTCGATCGTCAGCGTGTGCACGGGCTGGGTGAAGAACCAGTTGAGCAGCAGCGAGCCCAGCACGGCCGCGGCCAGGGCGGGCAGCAGACCGCCGAGCAGGGCCGCGGCCACCGTGAGCGTCAGGAAGAGCAGCATGTCGTTTGCGAGACCGAGGTCGGTCTCGAAGTTGGCCAGCAGCGGCGCGAGCAGCACCGGCCCGGCCGTCCCCACCAGCCAGCCCCAGATCGTCCGGGCCCGGCCGAGCCGTGCGCCCCGGGCGACGGGCAGGCCGCGCCCCTTGCCCGCCTCGTCGTGCGTGATCAGGTGGACGTCCAGGTCGGGCCCGGAGTCCCGGGCGACGGTGGCGCCGACGCCCGGACCGAAGACGTACTGCCAGCTCTTGCGGCGCGAGACGCCCAGCACGATCTGGGTGGCGTTCACCCCGCGCGCGAAGGCCAGCAGCGCGGCGGGGATGTCGTCGCCGACGACGTGGTGGAAGGTGCCGCCGAGGTCCTCGACGAGGGTGCGCTGGACGGCGAGTTCCTTGGGCGAGGCGGAGGTCAGCCCGTCGCTGCGGGCGATGTAGACGGCCATGACCTCGCCGCCCGCACCCTTCTCGGCGAGCCGGGCGGCTCTCCGCAGCAGGGTCCGCCCTTCGGGGCCGCCGGTCAGCCCGACCACGATCCGCTCGCGGGAGCCCCATATCCGCGACACCTGGTGCTCGCTGCGGTAGGCGTTGAGGTACTCGTCGACCCGGTCCGCCACCCACAGCAGCGCCAGCTCCCGCAGGGCGGTCAGGTTCCCGGGGCGGAAGTAGTTCGACAGCGCGGCGTCCACCTTGTCCGGCTGGTAGACGTTGCCGTGCGCCATCCGTCGCCGGAGCGCCTGCGGCGACATGTCGACCAGCTCGATCTGGTCCGCCCGCCGCACCACCTCGTCGGGGACGGTCTCGCGCTGCCGTACGCCGGTTATGGACTCGACGACGTCACCGAGCGACTCCAGGTGCTGGATGTTGACGGTCGAGACCACGTCGACACCGGCGGCGAGCAGATCCTCGACGTCCTGCCAGCGCTTGCCGTTGCGGGAACCGGGCACATTGGTGTGGGCCAGCTCGTCCACGAGGGCGACCCGGGGCCGCCGGGCGAGCACGGCGGCCACGTCCATCTCGGTGAAGACCGAGTCGCGGTACTCCAGCGTCCGGCGGGGAACCTGCTCCAACCCGTGCAGCATCACCTCGGTGCGTGGCCGACCGTGGTGCTCCACGACGGCCACCACGCAGTCGGTGCCGCGCTCGATCCGGCGGTGCGCTTCGGACAGCATGGCGTACGTCTTGCCGACGCCCGGTGCCGCACCGAGGTAGATCCGAAGCTTTCCGCGCCCCATGTCCCCATTGTCTTCCCGTGACCACTGCCCACGCAGCGTCGACCTTACGGCCAATAATCACGGCAAAAAGGACAGAGGCGGCCGGGGGCCGCCTCTTTGACACAACTCTGACGCCGGCGCCCCGAGGGGCGCGGGGAACTGCACGACCGGTCGCGCGGACCCGCAGTTCCCTGACGGCCTCGGTCGGACGGCTAGCGCACCTCGGTGATCTCCGGCCCGCGCTGCAGCTGTCCCATGCCGCCGGAGAAGCGGGAGCCGGCCTGCTCCTCCTGCTGGACCCCCTCGGGGACCATCTGCGCGTCGTTCGGCAGCTTCAGGACGATCGGGTCACGCGGAGCCATGGGGCCCTCACCGCGGACGACGACCGTGTCCCGGAAGATCTGCTCCAGCAGCCCGGCGGTCTGCGGCTCCACCGCACCCCGCCCGGAGATCACTCCGCGCAGGAACCAACGGGGCCCGTCCACACCGACGAAGCGGACCACCTGGAAGCCACCCGTGCCGTCCGGCAGCTGCACCGGCACCTGAGCGCGGAGCTCCCAGCCCAGCGGACCCTCGACCTCGTCGATGACCCCGCCCTGCTGGGTGATGCCGGAGGCGATCTCCTCGCGGACCTCGCCCCAGATGCCCTCGCGCTTGGGCGCGGCGAAGGCCTGCAGCTGGACCGCGCTGTCGCGCAGCACGACGGTCGCGGCGACGATCGCGTCACCGGCGACCTCCACCCGCAGCTCCATGCCGTCGACTCCGGGCACGAAGATGCCACCGAGGTCGACCCGGCCCTCGCCGGGCTCGCGCACCTCGGAGCTGTCCCACGGCCCGTCCGGCCGGGGCTCGGGCTCCAGCCGCACGCGCTCCCGCTCGACGTCCGCCTCAGCGTCGGCTTCCCCGGCAACGCCGTCGACCTGCTCGGCCTCGCTCGCCGCGTCCGCCGCGTCCTCAGCGGAACCCTTCTTCTTGCGACGTCCGAACACGTCACTGTCCTTCCCGGTCGGATACGACCGAAGCGTATCGATTCCCACCCGTTGTGCCGCTTGTGCTGCTTGTGCCGCTTGCTCCGTCCACGGCGGCATGACCGCCGGTGGACCCGAAGCCCCCCTCGGCCCGCGCCGAGTCGGGAAGCTCCGCCACCTCCTGGAAGCGCACCTTCTCGACCTGCTGGACGACCAGTTGGGCAATCCGGTCGAAGCGCTCGAACCGTACGGCTTCATACGGGTCGAGATTCACCACGATCACCTTGATCTCCCCACGGTACCCGGCATCAACCGTCCCCGGGGCATTCACCAGGGCGACGCCGCAGCGGGCGGCGAGACCGGAGCGTGGGTGCACGAAGGCCGCGTACCCCTCGGGGAGCGCGATGGACACCCCTGTGGGCAGCACGGCACGTTCGCCGGGCTTCAACTCCCGGCTCTCCGTGGTGCGCAGATCGGCGCCCGCGTCACCGGGCCGCGCGTAGTCCGGCAGCGGCACGTCGGGGTCGACGCGCCGGACGAGGACCTCGAGAGGGGGACGGCCGCCGCTCACGGGTTCACCTCGAAGGCTCGGGCCCGCCGTACCTGGTCCGGGTCCTTCATGGCTGCCTGGATCTCCTCCTCGCGGCCGTGGTCGATGAAGTGGTCGACCTTGACCTCGACGAAGAGCGCGTCGGCACGGACGGCCAGCGGTCCGTCGGGGCCACCGACGCGTCCCTCGGCCCGCGCGAAGATCTTCCGTCCGGCCACGGCCGTGACCTCGGCCCTCAGATGCAGCACGGCCCCCACGGGGACGGGCTGCAGGAAGTCGGTCTCCAGGCGTCCGGTCACCGCGATGGTGCGCAGCAGCCAGGTGAGGGAGCCGAGGGTCTCGTCCAGGGCGCTGGCCAGGACCCCGCCGTGGGCCAGTCCCGGAGCGCCTTGGTGCGCGGGCCGCACGGTGAACTCGGCGGTGAGAGTGACACCTTCGCCGGCCCTGGCCTCCAGGTGCAGCCCGTGGGGCTGCTCGCCACCACAGCCGAAACACTGCCCGTAGTGCGCGCCGAGCAGCTCACCGGGGGCGGGTGCCTCGGGATGGCGTACGGGCGCCGTGGCGTCCGCCGGGGGCCGCAGGGCCGCGGAAGTACCTCTCACAGCCGCAGACCTTACCCGCCCGTCAGCGTCCGGCCATCGCCCCTACGGGCAGGGTTTCCCCTCGGACGCCCCTACGTCCGGGGCCGGAGGGTCCGCGTGCCAAGCTTGACGCCATGCAGCTCTCCGTCCCGCCGTACGAAGAACGGCTCACGGCTCCCCGCGCCTGGTGGCTCGTCTGCCTCCTGGTCGGCGTCTCGATGGCCCTGATCATGCTGCCGTTCGGCACGCTCCCCCTGCTGGGCGGCCTCGTGGGCGGGACCGCGATCGCCGCGGTCGTCACCAGTTCCTACGGCTCGATCCGCATCCGTGTCGTCGGCGACTCCCTGATCGCGGGCGAGGCGAGAATCCCGGTGAGCGCCCTCGGCGAACCGGAGATCCTGGACCGGGAGGAGGCGCAGGCCTGGCGCACGCACAAGGCCAACCCCCACGCCTTCATGCTCCTGCGCGCCTACATCCCGACGGCCCTTCGCATCCCGATCACTGACCCGAACGACCCGACCCCCTACGTCTACCTGTCCACCCGAAACCCCGAAGCCGTCGTCGCGGCCCTGGCAGCGGCGAGGAAAACGACGGCGTAGCGAGCGTCCAGCGGTTCGACCGGCACGGCAGCCCCGCACGCGACCTGCTGGCCGACGACACACGGCGCCGCACGGCTCCCGGACGGACGCCGCGTGGCGACGCAGCGCGCGAGCTGTCGGCCACCCACAGCCCGACGCGGCCCACGGTCGGTCACCCAGCCATTCGCGGCGACACAGCACACGCCTCGCGGGCGGCGACCCATGGCAGCAGACAACCGGCTCGTCGGCCGGCGAGCCAACGCACGGCGACGCGGCGGGCTGCTCGGCGGCGGAACGCGGCGGGGCGCTTGGCGGCGGACGACATGTGGCGGCGCGGCGCGCGGCCGGGTCACCCGGCGCGAAACAGCCTCACGGCGGCGGAGTAGACCCACCACCCACCCGCACAGGCGTGCGAGAGTGCCCGGTTTTCCCTACTCAACCCTTACTGCCGAGAAGCCCCCCAGCCGCCGCACCGGCCCCTCCCACCGAGCCGCCCGTCGGCCGGTCCAGGCCCTACGATCCGGTCCGGGCACAGCCACGTTCCTCCCGCCGCAACGCCCATGAGCCACGACGGCGGCCCCCGGCGGTGCCGGACCGGGGCGCCCCCTCGATCGGCGCCACCCGCAGCCGACCGGCGGCGTCACGCGTCAGCCGCCGCCGAGTTCCTTCGGCAGCTCCCCCACCGTCAGAGGATCCACCGGCTTCTCCAGCGGAGGCAGTTCCGGCAACGCCTCCCACGGCACCTGCATGCGCCGCAGGTCCTTGCGGATCCGCTCGGCCAGGTGCTTGGTGTCCCGGCGGTTCATGACCGCCCCCACCGCGGCACCGACCAGGAACGGCATCAGGTTCGGCAGATTGCGCACCATCCGTTTCATGATCTGCTGCCGCAGCTGCCGCTTCATCTGTCCACCGAGCGCCGAGTTGATCGTCGACGGCCTGGTCACGTCGATCCCGCGCTCACCGGACCACGAGTCCAGATAGGCGGTGCTGCGCTGCCGCAGATTCCCCGGCGGCCGCACCCCGTACACCTCGTGCAGCTCGGCGATGAGCTTCAGCTCGATCGCGGCGACGCCGGTGATCTCGGCGGCCAGCTCCGCAGGCATGGCGGGCGGCGTCGGCAGCATCGCCGCGGCCCCGACACCCGCCCCCACCGTGGAGGACGCGTTGGCCGCCCCCGCGACGAGCTTGTCGGCGATCTGCTCGGGTCCCAGCCCCGGGAACTGGGCGCGCAGGGTCGCGAGATCGCGCACGGGGATCCGTGGGGCGATCTCGATGACTCGGTCGGTGATGTACGCGAGCCCCGCTCGGGCCCGGTCACCGCTCTTGCGGGCCCCGACCTTGAGGCCCTGTTTCACTCCGTCCCGGACGGCGGCGACGGCCGCGCGCCGCCTGGCGACCGGCGCCGGATCGTCCACCGGAACGGGCAGGCGTCCCTGCTCGTCCGTGGCCTTCCCCGACGCCGAACCGGACGCACGTTCGAGCGAGGCCGCTCCCTGTTCGGAGGAGCCCCGCTCGTCGTCACGCACGCCGTCGGAGCCGTCGTACGGCCCCTGGTCCGCCCCCTTGCGGGAGCGGCGCTTCCAAGGAGGGGTCGAGCCAGTCACGGCCGACCCTGCCTCAGTCGCAGTCGCGGCAGATCGGCTGACCGTTCTTCTCGCGGGCCAGCTGGCTGCGGTGGTGCACCAGGAAGCAGCTCATGCAGGTGAACTCGTCCTGCTGCTTGGGCAGCACCCGGACGGCCAGCTCCTCGTTCGAGAGGTCGGCCCCGGGCAGTTCCAGGCCTTCGGCGGCCTCGAACTCATCTACGTCCACGGCGGACGTCGACTTGTCGTTCCGGCGAGCCTTGAGCTCTTCCAGGCTGTCCGAGTCGACGTCGTCGTCGGTCTTGCGTGGGGTGTCGTAATCCGTTGCCATGTCGCGCTCTCCCCCTCTGGGTGTCTGCGGTGTCTCCAGCGCACGTAACGCGTGAGAGGCCGGACTTGTGCCCGACCTGAGGCGGAGATTTTGCCTCACATCAAGGTCTGTTACTCAATCGACACCCAACCGGACTCCTCAAGAGTGATCGGCTTGGATGGCGAACGGGACCGTACACGGTCCTGAGGCTGCATTTCAAAGGCGCCTCAGCATGTACTTCCCGTGATCTCAACCCCCGAAAACCCGGATTTTCCCGGCTTTACGACGGCCTCATGATCACGCTCGGTAGATGGCTGGAAAATCGCCCCTGTGATCGATCACACATCGGTCGTGCACGACCGTTTCGATCAGGCGCCCGGGAAATTCCGCGCAAAGCGAACACGTCCCGGAACCGGGGGTCATTTTCTCAGACCGGAAGGGTCACTCGCATCACGAGCCCGCCTCCTTCACGTGGCCGGGCGGCGATGTGGCCGCCGTGCGCGCGGGCCACGGAGCGGACGATCGACAGGCCGAGGCCCACCCCCTTGTCGCTCCCCGTGCGCTCCGTACGCAGCCGCCGGAACGGCTCGAAAAGGTTGTCGATCTCGTACGCCGGGACCACGGGCCCGGTGTTCGTGACCACCAGCAGGGCCTGTCCGTGCTGGAGCTCGGTGGTGACCTCCACCCAGCCGTCCGCGCCCTGCACGTTGTACCGGACGGCGTTCTGGACGAGGTTCAGGGCGATCCGCTCCAGCAGGACGCCGTTGCCCTGCACGACCGCGGGGGCCCGTTCACCGCGGATCTCCACCTTCTTGGCCTCCGCCTCGGAGCGCACCTGGTCGATGGCCCGGGAGGCGACCTCGGCGAGGTCCACCGGCTTGCGCTCGACGATCTGGTTGTCGCTGCGGGCGAGCAGCAGCAGACCCTCGACGAGCTGCTCGCTGCGCTCGTTGGTGGCCAGCAGCGTCTTGCCCAGCTGTTGCAGTTCGGTCGGCGCGTTCGGGTCGGAGAGGTGCACTTCGAGGAGGGTGCGGTTGATCGCGAGGGGTGTCCGCAGCTCGTGCGAGGCGTTCCCGACGAACCGCTGCTGGGCCGTGAAGGCCCGCTGGAGCCGCTCCAGCATCTCGTCGAAGGTGTCCGCCAGCTCCTTCAGCTCGTCGTCCGGGCCGTCCAGCTCGATACGGCGGGACAGGTCGGAGCCGGCCACCGCGCGCGCGGTGCGGGTGATCCGGCCGAGCGGCGCGAGGACCCGGCCCGCCATCGCGTACCCGAAGGCGAAGGCGATCACGGCGAGCCCGAGCAGCGCCAGCAGGGACCGGCTCAGCAGGGTGTCCAGGGCCACCTGGCGCTGGGCGTCGATACAGGCGGAGATCGCGGCGTTGAAGTCCGCGAGCCGCACATTGGTCGAGCCGGCGTCCACCGCGGGACACTTCTCGCTGGTGACGCTGATGTCCGTGCCGCCCACGATCTTGAACAGCGGCGCGTTTCCCGTGTTCACCGCCTGGGCGGCCAGCAGATAGATGATCGACAGCAGCAGGATCCCGGCGATCAGGAACATGCCGCCGTACAGCAGCGTGAGCCGTATCCGGATGGTCGGGCGCAGCCACGGGAGCGGGTTCTGGGGCCGCCTGGGGTCCCAGGTGGGTTTCGGGGGCGCCAGCGGGGGCGCGGGGGTCGTGGCCATGGCGGATCAGATCCGGTAACCGGAACCGGGCACGGTGACGATGACCGGCGGTTCGCCGAGCTTGCGGCGCAGCGTCATGACCGTCACGCGGACGACGTTGGTGAACGGGTCGGTGTTCTCGTCCCAGGCCTTCTCCAGGAGCTGTTCCGCCGAGACGACGGCGCCCTCGCTGCGCATCAGCACCTCCAGGACCGCGAACTCCTTCGGCGCGAGCTGGACCTCCTTGCCGTCGCGGAAGACCTCGCGGCGGTTCGGGTCCAGCTTGATGCCGGCGCGTTCCAGGACGGGCGGCAGCGGCACGCTCGTCCGCCGACCGAGGGCACGCACGCGTGCGATGAGCTCGCTGAACGCGAAGGGCTTGGGCAGATAGTCGTCGGCGCCGATCTCCAGGCCCTCGACACGGTCGCTCACGTCGCCGGACGCGGTGAGCATCAGCACGCGCGTGGGCAGCCCGAGCTCGACGAGCTTGCGGCAGACGTCGTCGCCGTGGACGAGGGGGAGGTCGCGGTCGAGGACGACCACGTCGTAGTCGTTGACGCCGATGCGTTCCAGGGCGGCCGCACCGTCGTACACGACGTCGACGGCCATGGCCTCCCGGCGCAGTCCGGTGGCCACCGCATCGGCGAGCAGCTGCTCGTCCTCGACGACGAGTACGCGCACGTCGCTTGTCCTTCCTCTGTCCACCCGCGTAGCGCGTCACAGGCGCGCACGGGCAGGGTGTTCGTGGGTGTGTGACCTCCATCCTGCCTTTTTCGGCCGTAAGTCGGCTGTAAGACGACCTCGGCCGGGAAGGGCGGGGGCGCTCGACCGGGAATGCGGGATTTTTTCGTCCGGTTCAGGTTTCCGTCCGAGAGACCGAGGGGAGGACGGCTTTACACCCCGCGATCACGCTCTGCTTGTGCCGCACCACCATGCGGCACGCATCCGCTTTTCCGCAGAGTGGGCGTGGGTGTCCGGCACCGTCGCCGCCCGGCCAGGGCGGCGCTGGGCATCCACAGGAGACGTGATCGCCCCTTCCGAACGGCACACCCCCGTGCCAACGACCCACGACCCAGGACGAGGGGGCGCAGCATGGACGCATTCACCGCAGGACTTCTGCAGCGCATAAGGGCGACCGAGTCCGACCTGACCAGGGCTCGCGACGAGGGCGACGACTTCCTCGTCGAGGTGGAGCAGGGCGAGCTCGACGACCTGCGCCGCCTCGCCGCCGACCACGGTGTGGAGGTCGGCGCGCAGAGCGTCTGATCCACGGCCCACGCGCACGACAGCAATCCCCCCGGAAGATCCAGACCGGGGGGATTGCTGGTTTTTTTGGGGCTCGGTTCGCCTCCGGGGCGCCTCAGCCTGTGTCGAGTCGGCGATCGTGCTCGGCCCTCCTTCGTCGGGCGCTGCGCGCGATCGCCGTCTCGACACAGGCGCGCCCCTTCGGCTCACTCGCCGTAGGGCGCCCTTTTCTGGTGTGGCTCCGGTGTGGGCCTCAGTCGTGCCAGGCGCCCAAGGCGTCCAGGCGGGTCTGGAGGGCCTCGAAGAGGACCGGTGGGGCCGCGATGGCCAGGTCGGTCGAGAGGGGCTCTCCGGGGCGGCCACCGGTCAGGGCGCCCGCCTCCCGGGCGATGACGTCGCCCGCCGCGTAGTCCCAGGGGTTCAGACCGCGCTCGTAGTACGCGTCGAGGCGGCCCACGGCCACGTCGCAGAGGTCGATCGCGGCCGAGCCGCCGCGCCGGATGTCCCGGACGTGCGGGATCAGCTCGCGCAGTACGTCGGCCTGCTTGGCCCGGCGCTCGGCCAGGTAGCCGAAGCCGGTGCCGACGAGGGCCAGCTCCGGCTCCGGGGCGGGTCGCACGCGCGCGGGACGGTCGTTCAGGAACGCGCCCTCGCCGAGGACGGCCCGGAAGGTCTCGCCGCGCACCGGGGCGTGGACCACGCCCACGACCGTCTCGCCGTCCACCCGGACAGCGATGGAGACGGCCCAACTGGGCAGTCCGTAGAGGTAGTTGACGGTCCCGTCGAGGGGGTCGATCACCCACTGGACACCGCTGGTGCCCGCGACGCTGGCGCCCTCCTCGCCGAGCACGCCGTCATCGGGCCTGCGCTCGGCCAGCAGACCGGTGATCAGCTTCTCGCAGGCGATGTCCATCTCGGTCACGATGTCGACCGCGCTGGACTTGGTGGCGGCGACGCCGAGATCGGCGGGCCGGCCGTCGCGCAGGAAGTCCCCCGCTCGGCGGGCGGCGTCCAGGGCGATCTCCAGCAGTTCGGCCTTCAGGCCGTCCGGACGCTCGGGCTGGTCGGTCACGGTGCTCCTCACGCGTACGGGCTGTCGACGCCCGCGGCGGCGGGCTGCGGGGTCCTGGCCGGGCAGCAGCCGACCGGGCACAGGTTGTGGCTCGCGCCGAGCGTGCCGAGGGCGCACGGGGTGACCGCGTCCTCGCCGCGCTCGCTCGCCGCTCGCTCCAGGACCAGGTCGCGGACGGCGGCGGCGAACCGGGGGTCGGCGCCCACGGTGGCCGAGCGGCGGACGGGCAGGCCCAGTTCCTCGCCCTTGGCCATGGCCTCGGTGTCGAGGTCGTACAGGACCTCCATGTGGTCCGAGACGAACCCGATGGGTGCCATCACGACGGCCGGGACGCCGGCCGCGTGGCGCTCCTCCAGGTGGTCGCAGATGTCCGGCTCCAGCCACGGGATGTGCGGGGCGCCGGAACGGGACTGGTAGACGAGCTGCCAGGGGTGTTCGACACCGGTCCGCTCGCGCACCGCGTCGGCGATGAACTGCGAGACGTCCAGGTGCTCCGCGACGTACGCGCCGCCGTCCCCGTGGTCCTCGACCGGGCCGGAGGTGTCCGCCGAGGCGTTGGGGATGGAGTGCGTGCAGAAGGCGAGGTGCGCGACGTCGCGGACGTCGTCGGGGAGGCTGGCGAGCGACTCCAGGACGCCGTCGATCATGGGTTCCAGGAAGCCGGGGTGGTTGAAGTAGTGCCGGATCTTGTCGATCCTCGGCAGCTCCAGGCCCTCGGCCTCCAGGGTGGCGAGCGAGTCGGCCAGGTTCTCGCGGTACTGACGGCAGCCCGAGTACGAGGCGTACGCGCTGGTGGCGAGGACCAGGATGCGGCGGCGGCCGTCGGCGACCATCTCGCGCAGGGTGTCGGTCAGATAGGGCGCCCAGTTGCGGTTGCCCCAGTAGACCGGCAGGTCCAGGCCGTGCTCGGCGAAGTCCTTGCGCAGGGCGTCCAGCAGGGCGCGGTTCTGGTCGTTGATGGGGCTGACCCCGCCGAACAGGAAGTAGTGCTGCCCGACTTCCTTCAGGCGCTCCTTGGGGATGCCTCGACCCCGTGTCACGTTCTCCAGGAACGGGACCACGTCGTCCGGGCCTTCCGGGCCGCCGAAGGAGAGCAGGAGCAGGGCGTCGTAGGGGGTGGCGTCGTGCGCGTGTGGCATGTCTCCGATCCTGCCACCCGGCACCGACGGGCGGGATCCCGGCCCATCCCGAGCCCAGCCCCAGGATGACTTAGGGTGACCTCACTCGTAAGCTGTATCGACGGAGTTCGCGCCTTACGAGGAACTCGCCCCTCCGCTTCCCGGAACGACCGGAGCCCCCGTGCCCAGCCCCTACACCGCCCTGTTCGCCGCACCCGGCACCAAGGGCTTCACCGCCGCGGGACTCCTCGGCCGGATGCCGCTGTCCATGATGGGCATCGGCGTGGTCACCATGATCTCCCAGCTCACCGGCCGGTACGGCCTGGCCGGCGCGCTCTCGGCGACCATCGCGCTGTCCGCCGCCGTGCTCGGCCCGCAGATCTCCCGTCTGGTGGACCAGTACGGGCAGCGGCGGGTACTGCGTCCGGCGACCCTCGTGGCACTGGCCGCCGCCGCGGGCCTCCTGGTCGCCGCGCACTACGGCTGGCCGGACTGGGTGCTGTACCTCTGCTCGGCCGGCATCGGCTGTGTGCCGAGCCTCGGGGCGATGACCCGGGCGCGCTGGGCGGCCCTGTACCGGGACACCCCGCAACTGCACACCGCGTACTCCTTCGAGTCGGTCGTCGACGAGGTGTGCTTCATCTTCGGGCCGATCATCTCCATCGGGCTGTCCACGGCGTGGTTCCCGGAGGCCGGACCGCTGCTCGCCGCCTGCTTCCTCGCGGCCGGGGTCTTCTGGCTGACGGCCCAGCGCGCCACGGAGCCGGCGCCGCACCCGCGCGAGCGGCACGACAGGGGGCGTTCGGCGCTGCGTTCGCCCGGACTGCAGGTCCTGGTGGCCACGTTCGTGGCCACCGGAGCGATCTTCGGAGCCGTCGACGTGGTCACCGTGGCCTTCGCCGAGGAGCGGGGCCACAAGGCCGCCGCGAGCGTGGTTCTGGCCCTCTACGCGGCCGGTTCCTGCGCCGCGGGCATCGTCTTCGGGTTGCTGCGCTTCTCCGGTGCGGCGGAACGTCGTTGGCTGCTGGGCGTGTGCGGCATGGCCGTGAGTATGATCCCCCTCCTACTGGTCGGAAACTTGCCGTTTCTGGCCGTGGCGCTCTTCGTTGCGGGTCTGTCCATCGCACCCACGATGATCACGACGATGTCCCTCATCGAAGAGCACGTACCACGCACGCAACTGACCGAGGGCATGACCTGGGTGGGCACCGGGCTCGCGGTCGGGGTGGCGCTCGGATCCTCGGTCTCCGGCTGGGTGATCGACGCAGCCGGGGCGAAGGCGGGGTACGTGGTTCCGGCGGCCTCCGGGGCCGTCGCGGTCGCGGTCGGTTTTCTCGGGTACGGCCGGCTGCGCAGGCCGGCTCCAAGGCGGGGAGGGCCCCATGAGCACCACAGTGATCGGCAAGAGCGGCACGTGGCGTAACTGGGCGGGGAACGTCACCGCCCGCCCGGTACGGGAGGTCACCCCGGCCACCGTCGAGGAACTCGCCGCGGCCGTAAGGCAGGCGGCCGAGGACGACCTCCGGGTGAAGGCCGTGGGTACGGGCCACTCGTTCACCGCCGTGGCCGCGACCGACGGCGTGGCGATCCGTCCCCAACTGCTGACGGGCATACGCAAGATCGACCGTGACGCCATGACCGTCACGGTCGCCGCCGGCACTCCGCTCAAGAGGCTCAACCTGGCTCTCGCGCGCGAGGGGCTCTCGCTCACGAACATGGGCGACATCATGGAGCAGACGGTGTCCGGCGCGACCAGCACCGGCACCCACGGCACCGGCCGCGACTCGGCCTCGATCGCCGCCCAGATCCGGGGGCTCGAACTGGTCACCGCCGACGGGTCGGTGCTGACCTGCTCCGCGACGGAGAACCCCGACGTGTTCGCCGCGGCCCGCGTCGGCATCGGCGCCCTCGGCATCGTCACCGAGATCACCTTCGCCGTGGAGCCGATCTTCCTGCTCACGGCGCGCGAGGAACCGATGCCGTTCGAGCGGGTGCTGGCCGAGTTCGACGAACTGCACGCCGAGAACGAGCACTTCGAGTTCTACTGGTTCCCGCACACCGGCAACACCAACACCAAGCGCAACAACCGCAGCGCGGGCCCCGAGAAGCCGGTACCACAGCTGAACAGCTGGTTCGAGGACGAGTTCCTCTCCAACGGCGTCTTCCAGGTGGCCAACTGGGTCGGACAGGCGGTTCCCGCGACCATCCCGACGATCGCGCAGATCTCCAGCCGCGCCCTGTCCGCGCGGACCTACACCGACATCCCCTACAAGGTCTTCACTTCTCCGCGCCGAGTGCGGTTCGTGGAGATGGAGTTCGCCGTTCCGCGCGAGGCCGTCGTGGACACGCTGCGTGAACTCAAGGCGATGGTCGACCGTTCGAACCTGCGCATCAGCTTCCCGGTCGAGGTGCGCACCGCTCCGGCCGACGACATCACGCTCTCCACCGCCTCGGGCCGCGAGAGCGCCTATGTCGCCGTGCACATGTTCAGGGGCACGCCCTATCAGGCCTACTTCACCGCCGCCGAGCGGATCTTCACCGCGCACGAGGGACGGCCGCACTGGGGCAAGGTGCACACGCGGGACACGGACTACTTCGCCAAGGTCTATCCCCGCTTCGGCGAGTTCACCGCGCTGCGTGACCGGCTCGACCCCGAACGGCGTTTCCAGAACGACTACTTGCGCCGCGTGCTCGGGGCGTAGCCGGACGGACGGTTCTGGCGATCATGTGAAGCACGTCCCTCCCGGGGTCACGAAAAGGTCTGTTCCGGCGGCGCATTGACGTCTCCCATGAGAAGTTGAGCGGCGTGCCGATCCACGCAAGTGGCCCGAATGGAGTACTGTTGCGAGCCCTGGGTCCGGACTCCCGCCAGGGTGTCCGGGGCCTTCGAGGACCGCCGGGAGGGGGATCGTTGCACAGGGTGATGAGGTTCGTCACTTAGCGTTGCGAATTGATAACCGTGCCATAACGGCGACCTCGGGCTCACGCCCGACACGCCGGGCAACTCGGCAAGGTTGTGGCAGGCTGCACCCGGGCAGGCCACACTCGACTAGCGGAAGCAGCGACGCACGTGACGTCGGCAGGCACCACCCGGGAGGTCCCCATGCCCGAACTGCGTGTCGTGGCCGTCTCCAATGACGGCACACGGCTGGTGCTGAAGGCTGCCGATTCCACGGAGTACACGCTTCCGATCGACGAACGGCTGCGTGCCGCCGTGCGCGGCGACCGACCCCGCCTCGGCCAGATCGAGATCGAGGTGGAGAGCCATCTCCGCCCCCGTGACATCCAGGCGCGGATACGCGCGGGGGCCACGGCCGAAGAGGTCGCGCAGCTCGCCGGCATCCCCGTCGATCGGGTCCGTCGCTTCGAGGGTCCCGTCCTGGCCGAGCGTGCCTTCATGGCCGAGCGGGCGCGCAAGACCCCGGTCCGCCGCCCCGGCGAGAACGCCGCGGGACCCCAGCTCGGCGAGGCCGTCCAGGAGCGACTGCTGCTGCGCGGCGCAGAGAAGGACACCGTTCAGTGGGACTCGTGGCGCCGCGACGACGGCACCTGGGAAGTGCTGCTGGTGTACTGCGTCGCGGGCGAACCGCACTCGGCGAGCTGGACCTACGACCCGCCCCGGCGGCTCGTCCAGGCCGTCGACGACGAAGCGCGGTCGCTGATCGGCGAGTCCGACGACCTCGGGACGCCCGAGCCGAGTTTCCCGTTCGTGCCGAGGATCGCGCGGCTGCCCCGTGACAGACCCCTGGACCGCCAGGCGGAACGTCCCGTCCTGCCCGCGCCGCCCGAGGCCGACGAGGAGATCGTGAGCGAGCGCGACTCGCTCACCAGCATCCTGGAGGCCGTCCCCAGCTACCGGGGCGACCTGGTGGTGCCCGAACTGCCCTCCGCCGAACCACAGGAGGACTCCGTCTCCGTCGAGGAAGTGGCGGAGGAGGAGTCCGCGGCTCCCGCGGCCTCGGCAGGTTCCGCCTACGCGGACGTCCTCATGCCGCGCTCGGTCAACGGCCACCGCGACCGCCTGATCGGTGCCACCGACCGCCAGGCCGAGGCGGACGGCGTCCGACCGGGTCGGCGCGCCGCGGTGCCGAGCTGGGACGAGATCGTCTTCGGTACGAGACGCAAGAAACAGGAGTAGCAGGACTACGGCGGTCGGGGGTCGGAGCGGTCACTCCTTCCAGCAGATCCGTTTCTCTCGGGTGCGGTCTCCGATGCCATTTCGGGTGCGGGATCGGTCATTCATACGTGTGTGGGGCCCACGTCGTTCAGACGTGGGCCCCACGCGTGCCGTCAGCGCCGGGTCACTGGGGGTCGGGTCCGGTCGCCACCGGGCGGTCGCCGTCCCGGGACCACTCCGACCACGAGCCCACGTAGAGGGCCGCCGGAATGCCCGCCACGGCCAGCGCCAGCACCTGGTGGGCGCCGGAGACACCGGAGCCGCAGTACACGCCGACCTCGGAGTCGGCGGTCGCGCCGAGTCCCTTGAAGCGGTCGGAGAGTTCGGCGGCGGTCCGGAAGAGGCCGGATTCGGCCACGTTCTCCGTGGTCGGGGCCGACACCGCGCCCGGGATGTGCCCGCCGACCGGGTCGATGGGCTCCACGTCGCCCCGGTAGCGTTCGGCGGCCCGCGCGTCCAGGAGCAGCCCGGTGCGGGCCAGCGCCGCGGCGCCGTCCGCGTCGAGCAGCGGCAGCGCGCCGGGGACGGGCTCGAAGGTCCCCGGGGCGGGGTCCGGGATCTCCGCCGTCAGCGCGCCCGTCCAAGCCGCCAGGCCGCCGTCCAGAACCCGCACCGAGGGGTGGCCGGCCCAGCGGAGCAGCCACCACGCGCGCGCGGCGGCCCAGTTGAGCCCGCCGTCGTACACGACCACGGCACGGTCGGCCGAGACGCCGGCCGCTCGCATCGCCGTACCGAAACCGTCCAGGTCGGGCAGCGGATGGCGGCCGCCGGAACCGGCCGGACCGGCGAGTTCGGCGTCCAGGTCGACGAAGACGGCTGTCGGGATGTGCGCCTTCTCGTACTCGGGGCGCAGGTTGGGGCCGCCCAACTGCCAGCGGACGTCCAGGATCACCGGCGGACGGGCTCCCGCAAGCTCGTTGGCGAGTTCGGGGGCCGAGATGATGGCGTTCATGGCCCCATCCTCGCGCACGGGGTGGCCGCCTCGCCCGGCGCCCGCTACTCTGCCCGCCGAGCGGTGCCGATCACCGGGCGTACGGGATCAGGCACGAGCTGTACAGCTGACGGACACCACACGGCGGCGGCGCGGACGAGAGCCGGGACCGGCGAGCCGGTCATCCTCGCGTACCCGCGCGACGCGTACCCGCGCGTCGAGCGGCGGTGCGGCGCGGACCTGTGGCGCTACGGGTGGTGCGAGTATCGGCACGGGGCGTGATCGCGCGTGGACGCGGTACACGCGTACCGAGGGCGACGGACACGGCCTCCGCCAGGGGCCGAGGAGAGAGTGACGATGACCGAGGCACGGGGGTCGACCGGCCTGAACGGCACCGTGTATCCACCGGGCACACCCTGCTGGGTGAGTCTGATGGTGCACGGCACGGCCACGACCCAGGAGTTCTACGGGGCGCTGTTCGGCTGGGAGTTCCAGCCCGGCCCCCAGCAGCTCGGCCCGTACGTGCGAGCCCTGCTCGACGGGCGGCAGGTGGCGGGGATCGGCCAGCTGCCGCCGGACCGTCATCTCCCCATCGCCTGGACGCCCTACTTCGCCTCGGCCGACGCGGACCGGACGGCGGAGACCGTGCGGCACTGCGGCGGCACCGTCGGCGTGGGCCCGCTGGACGCCGGTGACGCGGGCCGGCTGGTGATCGCCTCCGACCCGGCGGGCGCCGTCTTCGGCATCTGGCAGGCGGCGGGACACCTCGGCGCGGACATCACCGGCGTCCCCGGCACGCCCGCGTGGGACGAACTCCTCACCGCCCACAGCTCGCTGGTGGCCAAGTTCTACGAGACGGTCTTCGGCTACGTGGAGGAGCCGGTGGTCTCCGCCGACCTCGACTACGTCACCCTGCGCGTGGGGGGCCGCCCGGTGGCCGGCATCCACGGTGTCGGCAGCGCGCTCCCCCGGGACCGGGGGCCCCACTGGCTGACCTACTTCGAGGTGGCCGACCCCGACGAGGCCGCCGACCGCGTCGTCGAACTCGGCGGCCATGTCCTCGAACCGGCCCATGACACCCCGCACGGCCCGGTCGCCACCCTGGCCGACCCGGAGGGCGCGAAGTTCGCTGTGGTGCGCACGGAACACCGGGCCGCCGACGGGGACGGTCGCACGGTCGAGTGAACCTGGGGCGGCCCGCGCCGGACCGCCGTCGGTCAGACCGTCTCGACCGGGAGGACGTCCGGGGAGAGGGCGCCCGCGCGGGCCGTGGCGGCCGTCATCCGGCGGCGGTGGTGACGGCGGCAGAGGACCTCGTAGCCGATGTCGTCGGGCTGGTTGACGTCGCCGACGACGACCTGGGCGCCCTCGACGACCATCTGACCGCCTATGGTGCGGGCGTTGTGGGTGGCGCGGGCACCGCACCAGCACAGGGCCTCGACCTGGAGGACCTCGACGCGGTCCGCCAGCTCGACCAGACGCTGGGAGCCGGGGAAGAGCTTGGAACGGAAGTCGGTGGTGATGCCGAAGGCGTACACGTCCAGGCCCAGGTCGTCCACGACGCGGGCGAGTTGGTCGATCTGCCCGGGGGCGAGGAACTGGGCCTCGTCGGCGATCACGTAGTCCGCGCGGCGGCCCTGGGAGAGGTGGTCGACGAGATAGGCGTAGAGGTCTTGGCCGTCCTCGACCTCCACGGCGTCCGTGACCAGGCCCAGCCGTGACGACAGCTTGCCCTCGCCCGCGCGGTCGTCACGCGTGAAGATCATGCCCTGGAGGCCGCGCGCCGAGCGGTTGTGCTCTATCTGGAGGGCCAGCGTCGACTTCCCGCAGTCCATGGTTCCGGAGAAGAACACCAGCTCGGGCATGGTGAGTTGAGCACCTTTCGGCGAGGAGGGCGAGGGGGCGGCGGGTCAGGCAGGTCCGGCGGGCGGGTGTGATGGGTGGTGGCAGGGCCTCAGGAGCGTACTTCGAGGAGCGGGACCAGCTGTTCGACGGGGGTCATCGAACCGTGGTTGCCGACCATCGCCGACTCCTTGGGCTCCCGCTCGGAGGCGACGATCAGGACGTCGTCGTGGGCCGCCGCGACCACGTCCCCGATGCGGGCATACACGCGTTCGTCGATGTGCGGGCCGAACCAGCCCGCCGCGATGGCCTCGTCGCGCGAGGCGATCCAGAACTGCTCGCCGAGCACCTCACGCCAACAGGTCAGGACGTCCGACTGTGCGCCCGGCACCGCGTAGACATGGCGGGCCCGGCCCTCGCCCCCCAGCAGGGCGACCCCGGCGCGCAGCTCCCAGTCCTCGTCGAAGTCGATGCGGTGCTGCTCGTCGAACGGGATGTCGATCATGCCGTGGTCGGCGGTGACGTACAGGGCGGTGCGCGGCGGGAGTTGCTCGGCCAGACGCTGGACCAGTCGGTCGACGTGCATGAGCTGGCCGCGCCAGGCGTCGGAGTCGACACCGAAGCGGTGCCCCGCGCCGTCCAGCTCGGAGTAGTACGTGTAGATCAAGGCGCGGTCCCCGGCGGCCAGTTGCTCGGCGGCCAGGTCCATGCGGTCCTCGCCGGAGAGGCGGCCGTGGAAGGTGCCGCCGCTCAGCGCGATCTGCGTGAGGGGCGTGTTCTGGAAGGCCGGGGAGGTGACCTGGGCGGTGTGCACACCCGCCCGGTCGGCGAGCTGGAAGATCGTGGGATACGGCTGCCACGTCTTCGGCGAGGTCCACGGCTGCCAGCGGAGCTGATTCATCAGCTCCTCGGTCTGCGGGTCGCGGACCGTGTAGCCGGGCAGGCCGTGCGCGCCCGGGGGGAGGCCGGTGCCCACGGAGGCGAGGGACGTCGCGGTGGTGGCCGGGTATCCCGCGGTGATGGGGCGGCCGGTGCCGCCGCGCGAGGACGCCAGCAGGGCCGTCAGGTAGGGCGCCTCGTCGGGGTGCGCCTTCAGCTGCTCCCAGCCCAGGCCGTCCACCAGGAAGACACAGACCCGGTCGGTCGCCGTCAGTTCCGGTATCGAGGAGGCCGTGCCGGGGACTCCCATGCCCGCCGCGAGGGTGGGCAGGAGGTCGGCGAGCGAACCGGCGCCGTACTCGGGGACGGGGGCGGAGCCGAGGGCAAGGGGTTCCGGGTGGTCCCAGGTGGGCAGCGCCATCAGCGGGCGGTGTCCGCGGTGGCCTCGGAGAGGGACTGCGCGAAGGCGAGGGCCTGGCGCACGGTCTCCGGGCCGTCCCCGGCCTCGCTGACGCGCAGGCTGAGGTCGTCCGCCGTCGAGCTGCCCGTGTACCCGTGGTCCGCCTCGCAGTTGGGGTCGCCGCAGGCGGCGGGCTCCAGGTCGATGCGGGAGACGGCGCCCCAGCCGATGGTGAGGACGACCTCGCGGGGCAGGGTGCCCGGTGTGTACGACTCGGGGTTGGCGACGACCCGGCTGAGCACGACCGACGAGATCCGGCCGATCTTCACCGACTCGGTCGACGTCGTGGCGTACGGCGTCGGTGACGTGCTGTCCGCGGCCTGCTCGTCGGTGTGGCTCACGATGAAGCGGTTGCCCGTGAGGACGAGGACGGTGACGTGGCGCCGCACCTCGTTCGCGTCGAACGTCGTCTCCTGATGGACCAGGTACGACTTGATGGCCTCTCCGCCGACAGCGGCCTCCACCGCCTCGGCCACGAGGGCCGGGTAGTAGCCGCTGCGCTCGATCGCCGCACGCAGCCCCTGGGTCGTCGTACTGGTCTTGGCCATGACGTCCATCCTACGGTGGCGCACTGACTGCGAGGGACCGCTCTGCCGTCTCGGTTCTGTCGTGGACGGATCAATGCGGGGGCGGCGCGACGCGCTCTCAGTACACCGGCAGGGTCCTCGGGCCGAGGTCGTCGCGGACGGGCGGGCGCGCGAGCCGGACGGTGGCGCCCAGCACGCTGAGGCCCTGCGGGGCGACGACGACGGGTTCCAGGGAGACCGCCACGACCTCGGGGTGGTCGTCGACCAGCCGCGACACCCGCAGCAGCAGCTCTTCCAGGGCCTCGGTGTCCACGGGGGCCGAGCCCCTCCAGCCGAAGAGGAGGGGTGCGGTCCGGATCGAGCGGACCAGTGCGGCCGCGTCCCGTTCGGTGGCCGGGATCAGGCGGTGCGCCATGTCGCCGAGCAGCTGCGACGCGGGACCGGCGAGACCGAACGAGAGCACCGCTCCGGCCGCCGGGTCCACCACCGTCCGCACGATCGTGTCGACGCCGCGCGGAGCCATGCCCTGCACGACCGGGCGCAGCTCGTCGGGGCCTCCGAAGAGCTCCGTCAACTCCGCGTACGCCCGGCGCAGTTGCTCCTCGTCCGCCAGGTCGAGCCGTACGCCGCCGAGGTCGGCGCGGTGCCGCAGGTGGGGGGCGGTCGTCTTGAGCGCGACGGGGTAGCCGATGAGCCGCGCCGCCCTCGCGGCCTCGTCGGGCGTCGGCGCGGGGCGCGCCTGCCGCAGGCGGATGCCGTACCGCGCGAGCAGCGCGCCCGTCTCGTCCTCGCCGAGGGTGAGTCCCTCGCCCCTGGCGAGCAGCGCGTCGATCTGTTCGGCCGCGCCCTTCTCGTCGATGTCCTCGTATTCGGGCACCCGCCCGGGCTCCGCCGCCTCCCGTCGCCACTGGGCGTAGTTCACGGCTTCGGACAACGCCCGCACGGCCCGCTCGGCGGCGGGATAGGCGGGGATGAGCCGAGCCCCGCCCGACTCCGCGGACGTCACCGCCCCGGGCTCCACACCCGCAACGGCCGACGCCGGCCCGCCCGGGACGCCTGCCGGGCCTTGGGCCGCGACGCCTGGACCTCCTGTCACGCCGGAGCGAGCGGCGCCAGGACCCGGCTGGTCCGGGTGTGGCCCACCCGGGTCGGCCGGGCCGCGGTCGCTCGTGCCGGGGCCGGGGTCGGGCACATCCGAGCCAGCCGCGCGAGGACCGGCCTCGCCGGAACCTGCCGGGCCCGGGCCGCCCGCGCCCGGGCCTGTCACGCCCGGCCCTGCTGGGCTGGAGGCGGCGGGGTGTGCGGCGCCACCGGGCGCGGGCGTGGCTGCGCCCGCTCCTGGCGTCTGCCGCGTCGTCACCGGGCGCTGGGCCCCGTCCGTCGCTGCGGCTCCCGGCGGGCTCGCCGTCCCGGTCGCCTCACCGGTTCTCTCCGGCCTCACGGCCGTTTCCCTCCGCGTCGCCCCCGCGGCCTCATCGGTGGGCGATCCGTGGAGCGGGGCTGTCGCTGTGGCGCCGGCGGGCTTGTCGATGGACTGGGGGGCCGTGCTGGCCGCGGCCGACAGTGCTTCCGCGAGGCCGCCCAGCTCCACGTGGACGACCAGCACCGGCTTCGACGGGTTCGCGGCGGCGGCCGACCGCAGGGCCTCCGCCAGGGCCGCGTCCCCCGGCGAGGTCTCCCCCAGCGCGGGAATCGCCGTCACCACCACCGCGTCGCACGAGTCGTCGGCGAGGGCCCGCGACAGCGCCGCGTGGAAGTCCTGTGCCGAGGCCCCGGTCGTCAGGTCCAGCGGCGGCAACGGCCGCAGCCCTTCGGAGAGGCACGCGTCGTACGTGAGCATCCCGAGCGACTCGGAGTTCCCGAGGATCGCCACCCGCGGCCCCGCCGGCAGCGGTTGCCGGGCCAGCAGCAACCCCGCGTCGACCAGTTCCGTGATCGTGTCGACCCGGATCACCCCGGCCTGGCGCAGCAGCGCGGACACGGTGGTGTGCGGCAGCTGGGTGGCGCGCACGGCGTGCCCCAGGGGCGCGGAGCCGTGGCGCGCCCCCTGCACCACCACGAGCGGCTTGACCGCGGCCGTGCGCCGGGCGAGTCGGGTGAACTTGCGCGGGTTGCCGATGGACTCCAGATACATCAGGACGACATCGGTGTCCGGGTCCTCGTACCAGTACTGCAGGACGTCGTTCCCGGAGACGTCCGCGCGGTTGCCGGACGAGACGAACGTGGAGACGCCCGTGACCCCGGTGACCCCTCCCCCGCGCCGGTGCAGCCGGGAGAGCAACGCGATCCCGATGGCGCCGGACTGGGCGAACAGACCGATGCGCCCGGAGCGCGGGGTCTGGGGGGCGAGCGAGGCGTTGAGCCGGACGTCGGGGGCGGTGTTGATGATCCCGAACGCGTTCGGCCCGATGATGCGCATGCCGTACGTGCGGGCCTGGCGCACCAGTTCGCGCTGGCGTTCGCGCCCTTCAGGCCCGCTCTCGGCGTATCCGGCGGAGACGACCACGAGGCCCTGCACCCCGTGCTCCCCGCACTCGGCGACGACCTGGGGGACGTGGGCGGCGGGGACGGCGACGACCGCGAGGTCGACGGGCCCCTCGATGTCGGTGACGGACCGGTGCGCGGGGACCCCCGCGAGTTCCTTCTCGTCCTCCCCGAGCGCCTTGTTCACCGCGTACAGCCGCCCGGTGAACCCCGCCTCCCGGAGATTGGCGAGCACGCTGCGGCCCACTCCGCCCGGTGTGCGCCCGGCGCCGACGACGGCGACCGAGCCGGGGGCGAGCAGCCGCTGGACGGACCGGGCCTCGGCGCGCTGCTCCCGGGCGCGCTGGACGGCCACCGAGCGGTCGGTGGGTTCCAGGTCGAACTCCAGCCGGACGACGCCGTCCTCGAAGCTGCGCTGCTGCTGGTACCCGGCGTCGGTGAACACCTTGATCATCTTGCTGTTGGCCGGCAGCACCTCGGCGGCGAAGCGTCTGATGCCCCGCTCGCGGGCCACGGCGGCGATGTGTTCGAGCAGGGCGGAGGCGACGCCGCGGCCCTGGTGGGCGTCCTGCACGAGGAAGGCGACCTCGGCCTCGTCGGCGGGTGCGGACGCGGGCATGCCATCGGCGCCGATGCGGTCGTAGCGTACGGTGGCGATGAACTCGCCGCCGACGGTGGCGGCGAGCCCCACCCGGTCCACGAAGTCGTGGTGCGTGAAGCGGTGGACGTCCTTGGCGGACAGGCGAGGGTACGGCGCGAAGAAGCGGTAGTACTTCGACTCGTCCGAGACCTGCTCGTAGAAGCTGACGAGACGCTCGGCGTCATCAACGGTGATGGGCCTGATGCGTGCGGTGCCGCCGTCGCGCAGCACCACGTCGGCCTCCCAGTGGGCGGGGTACTCGTGCCGGTCCGACGAGGTCTGCATGGGCCCCAGAGTACGGCTCGCGTCCGACAACGGCGCGAGGCAGTCTGGGGTGGCACGACAGAAGAACAACACAAGCGCGACAGCCGGTTCGTGGTCAGGCCGTGGGCCCGTTCCGGTACGTCGCCCCATATGGGAAACTGGTCTAGACAACCCGGTCTAGACCTCTCTGCAGCACCCGAGACACCTGAAGGGCAGCATCACATGGCTGAGCGCCGCGTCAACGTCGGCTGGGCCGAGGGCCTCCACGCCCGACCCGCATCCATCTTCGTCCGGGCCACCACGGCCTCCGGTATCCCCGTGACGATCGCCAAGGCCGACGGCAACCCCGTCAACGCGGCCTCCATGCTCGCGGTCCTGGGCCTCGGCGCCCAGGGCGGCGAGGAGATCGTGCTCGCCTCCGACGCCGAGGGCGCGGACGTCGCGCTCGACCGTCTGGCCAAGCTCGTCGCCGAGGGGCTCGAAGAACTCCCCGAGACGGTCTGAGCGACCGGGCAACCGAAGCGGAAAGGCCTGAAAGGCCGCTCCCGCACACATCGAAGGGCTCGTCCGATCTATCGGGCGGGCCCTTCGTATTTACCTCTTCTTTCCGGACCGCGGGCAGCAGAAATAATGCCCCTCGGAATTCTTCCCTCTTTGTATACGGCGTGCGTGTTAATGCCGCAGGCTCGGCGTGTTTACGGGGTGTTGCGAAGTCCTCACACGCTCCGGGCGCTCCGTCCCGCCGGCCCCGGCCGGAAATCGGAGCCGGTGCGCGGCGGTGGCCCGCTCGGTGTGCAGGGACGTGATCGTCCGGGCCCGGTCGCTGTCGCCGCGCGCGACCGCGTCCACGATGCCGCCGTGCTCCGCCCAGGACTCCACGGGGTCGGACGGCGCCTCGACCGCGTACATCCAGGCGATCTTGTGCCGCAGCTGGGCGAGTGTCGAGGTCAGGGCGGGGCTGCCGGACGCCTGTGCGAGCGTCTCGTGGAACCAGCCGCCCAGGGAGCGCAGATCCTCGCTGTTGCCCCTCCTGGCCCGCTCCTGGCCCAGCCTGACCAGGCCGCGCAACACCTTGAGGTGCGCCTCCGTACGGCGCTGCGCTGCGCGGGCGGCCCCCAGGGGCTCCAGCAGCATGCGCATCTCCAGCAGGTCGGCCGCCTCCTGCTCGGTCGGCTCGGCGACGCACGCGCCCGCGTGCCGACGGGTCACCACGAACCCCTCGGCCTCCAGCGTGCGCAGGGCCTCGCGCACGGGCACCCGGCTGACGCCGTACCGGCGGGCGAGCAGTTCCTCGGTGAGCCGGCTGCCGCGCTCGTAGACACCCGCGACGATGTCATCACGGATCGCCGTGCATACCGAGTGCGCCGGAATACGCATGACCGACCTCCGCCTTAATCCCCGTGAAACGTCGATGATTGACGTGTGTTCCAGCGACTCTATTGCAGCGAGCGGGAATTTCCGATGGCGGACCGGAATCCAAGGATATTTTTTGGACAGGAGCTACGTCACACAGCGGGTATGCATGAACGAGGAAAGCCCCGGCTCGATGAGCCGGGGCCTCCAGGGAAGCGTCGGGGACGCGTCAGACGTTCACACCGTGCGAACGCAGGTACGCGGCGGGGTCCATGTCCGAGCCGTACTCGGCCGTCGTCCGGGCCTCGAAGTGCAGATGCGCCCCGGTGACGTTGCCGGTCGCCCCGGAGAGGCCTATCTGCTGGCCGGGGGTGACCGTCTGGCCGACGGAGACGCCGATGGACGACAGGTGGCCGTACTGGGTGTAGGTGCCGTCGTTCATCTTGATGACGATGTTGTTGCCGTAAGCACCGCCCCAGCCCGCCTCGACGACGGTGCCGGAGCCGACCGCGAGGACGGCCGTACCGGACGCGGCATGGAAGTCGACACCGGTGTGGCTGCCGGAGGACCAGACGGCACCGCCGGTCTTGTAGCCGGTGGAGATGTAGGAGCCGCTGATGGGCGCGACGTAGCGGTTGAGGCGCTCACGCTCGGCCGCGCGGGCGGCACGGGCCTTGATCTCCTCGCGCTCCTTGGCGGCGGCACGCTCCTGCTCGGCCTTCTCGGCGGCGGCCTTCCTGGCCTCCTCCTGCGCCTTCTTCTTGACCGCGGCCACCTCGGCGGCCTGCTCCTGGGCAGCCGCCTGCGCGTCGACCTGGTCGGCGACCGTGTCGCCGAGGGTGATGATCTGGTTCAGGCCGGTCTGTTCGACGGCGGGCTCCTCCGCGGCGAGCGCGGGGCCGGCCAGGGTGCCGAAGACGCCGGTGGTGGTGAGAGCGGCCACGCCCACGTTCCTCGTGGTCGTGCGCTGCACACGGCTGGGACGGCGGTGCTTCCCGGGGGCGCGGGTGAACGCCATGAAGTAGCTGGTCCTTTCCTTCCTTCTCGCCTACCGGGTTAGCTGACGGGTTCGGAGCAGGAAGGTCTCCTACGGCCACCCCTCGTTTCGCGTCGCTCCGCGAAGGGCACCCGATTCACCCCAGGGACTGTGATGGGTCCCCGGCTCCCCTGGCTCGCGCCACGCGGGGACTCGGCGATGACTGTCCGGTGCCGCGGCTGCGGCGAACTTCTGACGAACAGCCGGACCGACGCTAAGTGGGCCGTCTTCGAAATAACAAACGGATCACAGGATTTGTTAACTACGCCACAGGGCAGACACACAACCTCCGCCATCAATACGGACAAACAGGGGCCCTGGTGACTCTTCCGTCACCAGGGCCCCACTGACACGCGTCCGTCCGGTCGCCCTCTACTCGGCCGGGACGACGGTGACTTCGCCGATTCCGAGGGCCCTGACGGGCTCCTCGATCTGCGCGGCGTCCCCGACGAGGACGGTCACCAGACGGTCCACCGGGAAGGCGCTCACGGCCGCCGCGGTGGCCTCCACGGTGCCGGTGGCGGCGAGTTGGCGGTACAGCGTCGACTGGTAGTCGTCCGGCAGGTACTGCTCGACCTGGTCGGCCAGCGTGCTCGCCACGGCCGCGGCCGTCTCGAACTTGAGGGGGGCCACCCCGACGAGGTTCTGCACGGCGACGTCGCGCTCGGCGTCGGTCAGGCCCTCGGCGGCGAGGGTGCGCAGCACCGTCCACAGGTCGTCGAGCGCCGGACCGGTGTTGGGGGTGTCGACGGAGCCGCTGATGGCGAGCATCGCGATGCCCGAACCGTCGGGCGCGGCCCGCAGCACCTGGCCGAACGCCCGCACGCCGTAGGTGTAGCCCTTCTCCTCGCGCAGGACGCGGTCCAGGCGGGAGGTGAGGGTGCCGCCGAGGCAGTAGGTGCCGAGCACCTGCGCCGGCCACACGCGGTCGTGCCGGTCGGCGCCCACGCGGCCGATGAGCAACTGGGTCTGCACGGAACCGGGGCGGTCCACGATGATCACGCGCCCGGTGTCGTCGGCGGTCACCGACGGCACGGGTCGCGGCGCACCCGGGGAGCCGGTCCAGGCGCCCAGGGTGTCGGCGAACAGAGCGTCGAGGTCGACGCCCGTGAGGTCGCCGACGACCACGGCGGTGGCCGTCGCGGGGCGCACGTGGCGCTCGTAGAAGGCGCGTACGGCCGCGGAGTCGATGCCCTCGACGGTCTCCTCGGTGCCCTGGCGGGGCCGTGACATCCGGGAGGTGGCCGGGAACAGCTGCTTGGAGAGCTCCTTGGCGGCCCGCCGGCCCGGGTTGGCCGTCTCGTGCGGGATCTCGTCGAGCCGGTTGGCCACCAGCCGCTCGATCTCGGCGTCCTCGAACGCGGGGGCCCGCAGGGCGTCGGCGAGCAGGCCGAGGGCCTTCTCCAGCCGCGACACCGGCACTTCGAGGGACAGCCGTACACCGGGGTGGTCGGCGTGCGAGTCCAGAGTGGCGCCGCACCGCTCCAGCTCGGCGGCGAACTCCTCGGCCGTGTGCTTGTCGGTGCCCTCGGAGAAGGCCCTGGTCATGATGGTGGCGACGCCCTCGATGCCGGCGGGCTCGGCGTCCAGGGGAGCGTCGAGGAGCACCTCCACGGCGACGACCTGCTGGCCGGGGCGGTGGCAGCGCAGCACGGTCATGCCGTTGTCCAGTGTGCCGCGTTCGGGCGCCGGGAACGCCCAGGGCCTGGCCTCGCCGGCCTGGGGCTGCGGGTGGAAGTCCATGGTCGCGAGCTCGGTCACTTCGCCGACTCCTCGGTCTCGTCGGTGGTTTCGGCGGCCTCGGCCGCGGCGGTCTCCTCTTCGGCTCCCTCGTCGCCCGCGACGGGCTCGTAGACGAGCACCGCGCGGTTGTCGGGCCTCAGGCGGGCCTTGGCGATCTCCTGGACCTCGTCGGCCGTCACCTCCAGGACCCGGTCGACGGCCGTCAGGGCGAGCTTCGGGTCGCCGAACAGGACCGCGTAGCGGCACAGTTCGTCGGCGCGGCCCGCGACCGTGCCGAGCCGGTCCAGCCACTCGCGCTCCAACTGGGCCTGGGCGCGCTCCATCTCCTCGGCCGTGGGGCCCTCGGCCGCGAACCGGGCGAGCTCCTCATCGACGGCCGCCTCGATGACGGGCACCTCGACGTCGCCGGAGGTCTTCACGTCCATCCACGCCATGGAGGGCGCTCCGGCCAGCCGCAGCAGCCCGAAGCCCGCCGTCACGGCCGTACGGTCACGGCGTACGAGCCGGTTGTAGAGGCGGGAGGACTCTCCGCCGCCGAGGATGGTGAGGGCCAGGTCTGCCGCGTCGCACGCGCGCGTGCCGTCCTCCGGCAGCCGGTAGGCGGCCATCAACGCGCGCGCGGGCACGTTCTCCTCGACCACCTCGCGCTGCTGCTCGCCCATGACGTCGGGCAGCGCGCCGTCACGGGGCGCGGGCTTGCCGTCGTAGGACGGGATGGAGCCGAAGTACTTCTCGATCCACGCGAGCGTCTGCTCGGGGTCGATGTCGCCGACGACCGACAGGACCGCGTTGTTGGGCGCGTAGTAGGTCCGGAAGAACTGCTGGGCGTCCTCCAGGCTGGCCGCCTCCAGGTCCTCCATCGAACCGATCGGCGTGTGCCGGTAGGGGTGGCCCTCGGGGTAGGCCAGGCGGAAGATCTTCTCGAAGGCGGTGCCGTAGGGCACGTTGTCGTACCGCTGGCGGCGCTCGTTCTTGACGACGGCCCGCTGGTTGTCCAGGTTCTTCTGGTCGAGCGCGAGCAGCAGGCTGCCCATGCGGTCGGCCTCCAGCCACAGCGCGAGCTCCAGCTGGTGGGTGGGCATGGTCTCGAAGTAGTTGGTGCGCTCCCAGCTGGTGGTGCCGTTCAGCGAACCGCCCGCGCCCTGGACCAGCTCGAAGTGGCCGTTGTCCTTGACCTGGCCGGAGCCCTGGAACATCAGGTGCTCGAAGAGGTGGGCGAGGCCCGTGCGGCCCGCGACCTCGTGGCGCGATCCGACGTCGTACCAGAGGCACACCGCGGCGACCGGGGTCAGGTGGTCCTCGGAGAGCACCACACGCAGGCCGTTGTCCAGGCGGTGCTCCCTCACTGTCAGGCCTTCGGAGCCGGCCTCGGCTGTGGCCGTGTGACCCATGGGCGGTACGTCCCTTCGATCGCTGTGCTGTGGTCGCGGAATCCGTGGTCTGTCCGTCGTGGAATCGTCGCGGAATCCGCTGTTTTCCTGCCGGTCCTGCCACTGTATGCAAGCGCGCGGACGCCTGGAGAAGTTCCCGGGGCCGGTACGCCGAGAGCGAGACGGGGGTTGCGGACGACGGTCACTGGTTAAAGTCGGCGCACGCTGTTGACGCGGCGGCTCGGGAGGGCGTGCCCGGCGGTCGGCGCCGGGTCGTGTCGGGCTTGTCAGTGCGGCAGTCCACAATGGTGCGCGTCAGATCCCGTTCACCTCTCGGTGAGAGTGAGCTGGAGACGTGAGCGCCCCGTAGGTGAGCGACCAGAAAAAGAGGAGCCGGCAGCGATGGCCCGCCGCAGCACGAAGACCCCGCCGCCCGACGACGCGTTCGAGGAGCGGATCCTCGACATCGACGTCGTCGACGAGATGCAGGGCTCCTTCCTGGAGTACGCGTACTCGGTCATCTACTCCCGAGCCCTGCCCGACGCCCGCGACGGCCTGAAGCCGGTGCACCGCCGGATCGTCTACCAGATGAACGAGATGGGCCTGCGCCCCGACCGCGGCTATGTGAAGTGCGCCCGCGTCGTCGGCGAGGTCATGGGTAAGTTGCACCCGCACGGCGACTCCTCGATCTACGACGCCCTGGTGCGCCTCGCCCAGCCCTTCTCCATGCGGCTCCCCCTGGTCGACGGCCACGGGAACTTCGGCTCCCTGGGCAACGACGACCCGCCGGCCGCCATGCGGTACACCGAGTGCCGGATGGCCGACGCGACGAGCCTGATGACGGAGTCGATCGAGGAGAACACGGTCGACTTCGCGCCCAACTACGACGGCCAGGAGCAGGAGCCGGTGGCGCTGCCGGCCGCCTTCCCGAACCTGCTGGTCAACGGCGCGTCCGGGATCGCCGTCGGTATGGCCACCAACATGCCGCCGCACAACCTGGGCGAGGTCATCGCGGCCGCCCGCCACCTCATCCGGTACCCGAACGCCGACCTGGACACGCTGATGAAGCACGTCCCGGGCCCGGACCTGCCCACCGGCGGCCGGATCGTCGGCCTCTCCGGCATCAAGGACGCGTACGCGACGGGCCGCGGCACCTTCAAGATCCGTGCCACGGTGACGGTGGACAACGTCACGGCACGCCGCAAGGGCCTGATCGTCACCGAACTGCCGTTCACCGTCGGCCCGGAGAAGGTGATCGCCAAGATCAAGGATCTGGTCGGCGCGAAGAAGCTGCAGGGCATCGCCGATGTCAAGGACCTCACCGACCGCGCCCACGGTCTGCGTCTCGTCATCGAGATCAAGAACGGCTTCGTGCCGGAGGCCGTCCTGGAGCAGCTGTACAAGCTCACGCCGATGGAGGAGTCCTTCGGCATCAACAACGTGGCCCTGGTCGACGGCCAGCCCCTCACCCTGGGACTGAAGGAGCTGCTGGAGGTCTACCTCGACCACCGTTTCGAGGTCGTCCGGCGCCGCTCGGAGTTCCGTCGCGGCAAGAAGCGCGACCGGCTCCACCTGGTCGAGGGCCTGCTCACCGCACTGCTGGACATCGACGAGGTCATCCGGCTGATCCGCTCCAGCGACAACTCCGCGCAGGCCAAGGAGCGCCTGATGGAGCGCTTCTCCCTGTCGGACATCCAGACGCAGTACATCCTCGACACACCGCTGCGCCGCCTCACCCGCTTCGACCGCATCGAGCTGGAGTCCGAGAAGGACAAGCTCAACAACGAGATCGCCGAGCTGACCCGGATCCTGGAGTCGGACGCCGAGCTGCGCAAGCTGGTCTCCGGCGAACTGGCCGCGGTGGCGAAGAAGTTCGGCACCGAGCGCCGTACGGTCCTGCTGGAGTCCGCCAGCACCCCGGTGGCCGCGGTTCCGCTCCAGGTCGCGGACGACCCGTGCCGGGTGCTGCTGTCGTCGACGGGGCTGCTGGCCCGTACGGCCAGCGGTGAGCCCTTCGCGGCGGACGCGGACGGCAAGCGCGTCAAGCACGACGTCATCGTCTCCGCGGTCCCCGCGACGGCCCGGGGCGAGGTGGGCGCGGTGACCTCCACCGGCCGCCTGCTGCGCCTGAACGTGGTGGACCTGCCGCAGCTGCCGGACACGGCGGCGGCCCCCAACCTCTCGGGCGGCGCGCCGCTCGCGGAGTTCCTCTCCCTCCAGGACGGCGAGACGGTCATCTGTCTGATGACGCTCGACGAGTCCTCGCCCGGGCTGGCCATCGGCACCGAGCAGGGTGTCGTCAAGCGCGTGGTCCCCGACTACCCGTCCAACAAGGAGGAGCTGGAGGTCATCACCCTCAAGGAGGGCGACCGGATCGTCGGCGCGATCGAACTGCGCACCGGCGAGGAGGACCTGGTCTTCATCACGGACGACGCCCAGTTGCTGCGCTACCAGGCCGCCCAGGTCCGCCCGCAGGGCCGCCCGGCCGGCGGTATGGCGGGCATCAAGCTCACCGAGGGTGCGAAGGTCATCTCCTTCACGGCCGTCGACCCGGCCGTGGACGCGGTGGTGTTCACCGTCGCCGGTTCCCGGGGCACCCTGGACGACTCCGTCCAGACCACGGCCAAGCTGACTCCGTTCGACCAGTACCCCCGCAAGGGACGCGCCACGGGCGGTGTCCGCTGCCAGCGGTTCCTCAAGGGCGAGGACTGCCTGTCCGTCGCCTGGGCGGGCCCGGCCCCGGCCCGTGCCGCGCAGAAGAACGGCACCCCGGCGGACCTCCCGGAGATGGACCCGCGCCGAGACGGCTCGGGTGTCTCCCTGGGCAAGACAGTGGCCTCGGTGGCGGGGCCGGTGTGAGGCCGATGCCTCAGACGCCGTCGTAGGACGCGTCGGGTTCGTAGGAGGCTTCGGGTTCGTCGGCCTCTGCCTCCCGGACGTAGCGAAGGACGCCCCACATGCCGTGCTCGTCGGCGTGCGGGGCGTCCTTCTCGCCTCTGCACGCCTCCAACTCCTTGGTCAGGGCCGAGGTGTCGATTCCGGCGCCGATGAGCACGAGCTGGCTGAGACGGCTCCGCTCACCGCTCGCCCACGGCTCGGGATAGAACCGCAGAAACCGCCCGACGGCGTGCACGGCGTAGCGGTTGCGCGGGTCGTACGGCCCGAAGTCGACGTACCCCTTGATGCGGTAGAGCCCGTCGGCCCGCCCGTCCAGGAACTCCATGAGCCGCCGGGGGTCGAGCGGCACGCCGGAGACGAAGGAGACGCTGTCGTAGCCGGTGTGCAGATGCCCGGTGCGGTCGGCCCCGTCCTGGTGCTGCCCGTCGTGGTCGTGCCGGTGCAGGTCGTCGAAGGAGAGCTGGCCGATGCGCTCCTCGGAGGGCCTGCAGTCGAACAGGAACTCGGGATCGACGCGCCCGTAGGTGGCAGGCACGACCGCCGCACGCTCGCTGAGCGAGCGGACGAGCGCCAGGGTCCCCTCCCCGTCCTCGGCCCGGTCGAGCTTGTTGACGACGACGAGGTCGGCGATGGCGAGATGGCGGTCGATCTCCGGATGCCGCTGCCGCGTCCGCGTGAACTCGGCCGCGTCGACGACCTCGACGAGCCCGCCGTACACCACTCGGGGGTTCTCGCTGGCCAGCACCATCCGCACGAGTTCCTGCGGCTCGGCGAGCCCGCTCGCCTCGATGACGATGACGTCGATCCCGGCGGAGGGATGCGCGAGCCGCTCCAGATACACGTCCAGCTCACTGACGTCGACGACACAGCACAGACACCCGTTGCCCAGGGACACGGTGGAGTCCCCGAGCGCCCCGGCCACGGCCATCGCGTCGATCTCGATCGCGCCGAAGTCGTTGACCACGGCGCCGATACGGCTGCCTCCGCTGCGGTGAAGGAGGTGGTTGAGCAGGGTGGTCTTACCGGAACCGAGGAACCCGGCGAGGACGACTACGGGGATCTGCGGCGGCGGCTGTGACCTCGGCGCCTGAACCCGGCTCGACGACGGACTCAACACGCGCCCTCCCGGCTCGACGACGGACTCAGCACACGCCCTCCCGGCTCGACGACTGGCTCAACGCACGCCCTCTCCCACACCGTTGCCCTCAGGGGTCGATCGAATGCCGCACCAGGATACGAGGGGGCCCGCGCACCTCGCCGAGTGAGCGATTGTCAGCGGCGCCCGTGGGGCACACGATGGGCATGGCGCCGGGTCGCGCGACCCACGCATCCTTCCGTGCGCCTCCTCTCCGCCTCCCGGTGGACGAGCACCTCTCGGCGACACTGGGAGACGGCAAGCGCCGCCCACCGCTCGCCGGTCCCCAACCTGTCGACCCACACCCGACGACCGGCGGACGGCCGCCTGAATCGGGGATTGACATGACCACACAGAATCATGGGGCACGGGGACTCGGCCCCGCCGCGGCAGCGGGTCTCGCCTTCGCGGCGGGAGCGCTGAGCGCGTTCGTCGTGGAGCGGCGCATCGGCCCCCTGCTTCGGCGCCTGGAACGGCTGGAACGCGAGACGGAACAGCGCGCGGCACTGATCGCCTACCAGCGGCACAACTTCGACCTGGTCATGAAGGCGGCCGCGGACCCGACCCTGTTACCCGTCCTGAACGCCTACGAGGAGGAGCTGTCCACGGACCGGCAACGGCAGTACCTCTTCGCCAACCTCCTGTACACCCACGTCCTCCAGGGCTACCGGGTGGGCGTCTTCAGCCGGGCCGAGCTGTACGGGCACCTCCGTGGCATCTTCCAGAGCACACTGATGCGCGACTACTGGGCCGCCACGCGCCACCACCGGTCGAGCCTGAAGGAGGGCTCGGAGGAGTCGGAGATCGGCAGGATGGTCGACACGCTGATCAACGACCTGGAGGAAGCGAGCACGGACGAGTGGTGGGTCGTGGGTGAACCTCCCGCCGAGTAGGGCACTTCACCTCGCACGGCGCTCGCGTCACACAGCGCGACCCCCACCCCTGACTTCACTCCATCGCGCCTTCGATGCATGCGCAACAACCGGGTTCTTGGGGCAGAGTTAGCCCCGCTCGTATCACTACTAACGACCCAAGGATCGACCCGTTGAAAATCGTGCGCCGCATCGGTGCGTCGCCCCGCGAGAGGGGCAGTGCCGCGGGGCAGACGTGCCCAGACATCTTCGAACTGCAGGACGGTAACTTCGCAGTAATCGGGACAGATCGGACAGAGAAACTCGACCCCGAGCTTCCTGCCGACGCCTCGCGCGCTGACTACGAGAGGATCGTGGTCATCAGCCGCGAGACTCTCATCCGGGCAAAGTCGGACATCCCCGACGCCTGATCCTGAACAGGGGCTCGCCTGCACTACAGCGCGGGCCCCTCGGGCCGCCGCCGCTCGCGAACCCTTGCGGACGCCACGCATTCCCCCTTCGGCCCAGCCGGAGTTCGGCCGCGGGCAAGTCAGGTTAGGCTCACCTCTGTGAGTACGTGCACATCCGCGTCCCGACACCTCGACGAGCCTCTCGCGGGGACCGCCGCCACGGCGAGGACATGGCTGCTGCTGGAACAGCCTGGTCCCTGGGGCGTCAAGGCGCTCACCTCCAGCCACCTCGACCCCGTGCTCGGCCGCGCCCTCGAAGCCGCGGCGGAGGGCACCGGCGTACGCGTGGCGCTCATCCGGCGCCCCGGCCGCCACGCGGACTGCCGCGAGGTCCGTGAGCGCCAGGTGTTCGTGGCCCACACCGCACCCGGAAACGTCTGGCTGCACAGCGCCACGACGTCCGTCCCCGAGCGGCTGCTCGACCTCGATCTCGCCGCACTCGGCCGGGGGGACCACCACACCGTCGGGACGGTTCTGCGCGGCCGGCCCCACACGGGCGACCCTCTCGCACTCGTCTGCACCAACGGCAAGCGCGACCGATGCTGCGCGGTCCTCGGCCGACCGCTCGCCGCCGAACTGGCCGCGTCCGGGGTCGAGGGCACCTGGGAAGTCACTCATCTGGGTGGTCACCGCTTCTCCCCGACCCTGCTCGTACTGCCTTTCGGATACGTGTACGGCCGCGCCGAGGCCCATCACGTCAAGGAGGTCCTCCAAGGCGTACGGGAAGGCCGCGTCGTCACCGAGGGGTGCCGCGGCAGTTCCGCCTGGGAACGCCCCGGGCAGGCCGCCGAGCTCGCGGTGCGCACGGAGGTCGGCGAGCAGACCGCCGGCGCCCTGACCGTCGTGCGCACGGACGGCGCGGCTCCCCGCTGGGACGTCGTCGTCGCCCACACCGACGGCCGCCGCTGGACCGTGACCGTCGCCCGAGGCACCGCCGAGCCGCCCCGCCAGGAGAGCTGCGGTTCCGCGCTGGGCTCCCCGGCGCGCATGGACGTCCTGACCGTGAGCGAGCTGACACCGGCGGGCGCCCTCCGCTAGCCGACCGGCGCACGGTCCCGCCACAGCCCGCGGCAGGGTCCATCCGCAGCACCTGGCCCCTCCCTTGGCGAACCGCTCCAGGTCACGTCGTCGTGCAAACACCGGGCGGGTGAGATCCGCGCCACACCCCACTACGTCCGGCCCACCCCGTCCACGTACCGTCATGGGTATGAGCCCCACTCCACCCGCACGTCGTCTGCGTCTCGGTATGCCGCGGCGGGTGTTCTCGCAGGTCCTGCTGATGCAGGTGGCGATCGCCGCCGGTGTCGCCGTCCTCGCGACCGGGCTGTTCCTCGCACCGCTCAGCGACCAGCTGGACGACCAGGCGATGCGCCGGGCCCTCGCCATAGCCCAGACCACGGCGGCCCAGCCGCAGATCGCGGAGGACCTGGTCTCCACGAAACCGTCCGTGAACGGTCCCGTGCAGGTCGAGGCGGAGCGGATCCGGAAGGCGAGCGGGGCCGAGTACGTGGTCGTGATGGACCGGGACGGGGTGCGCTGGTCCCACCCCGACCCGGCGGAGATCGGCGGGCTCGTCTCCACCGACCCGCGCCGGGCCCTGGCCGGGAACGAGGTCATGGAGATCGACTCGGGGACCCTCGGGCGCTCGGCCCGGGGCAAGGTGCCGCTGCGCGACACCGACGGGACGATCGTCGGCGCCGTCTCGGTGGGGATCGAGTACGGCAGTGTGCGCGCCCGCCTGATCCACGCGATCCCCGGGCTCCTGGCGTACGCCGGCGGGGCCATGGCGGTCGGAGCGCTGGCCGCGTATCTGATCTCCCGGCGAGTTCACCGCCAGACCCGGGACCTGGCCTTCTCCGACATCGCGGGGCTGCTGGCGGAGCGCGAGGCCATGCTGCACGGCATCCGGGAGGGCGTGGTCGCGCTGGACCGCGCCGGGCGCGTGCGCCTCCTCAACGACGAGGCTCGGCGGCTGCTCGGGATCGGTGACGAGGCGGTCGGCAGGTCGCTCGACGACGCGCTCGGCCCCGGCCGTACGACCGATGTGCTGGCGGGCCGGGTCACGGGCACCGATCTGCTGACCGTGCGCGGCCACCGCGTGCTGGTCGCCAACCGCATGCCCACGGACGACGGGGGCGCCGTCGCCACCCTGCGCGACCGCACCGAGTTGGAGCAGCTGGGCCGCGAACTCGACTCCACGCGCGGACTGACGGACGCCCTGCGTGCCCAGGACCACGAACACGCCAACCGGATGCACACGCTGCTCGGCCTGCTCGAACTGGAGATGTACGACGAGGCGGTGGAGTTCGTCGGCGAGGTGGTCGGCGACCACCGTGCGACCGCCGAGCAGGTCACCGAGAGGATCCACGATCCGCTGCTGGCCGCGGTGCTGGTCGGCAAGGCGACCGTCGCGGCCGAGCGCGGGGTGGCCCTGTCGGTCGCGGGCGGCACGATGCTTCCGGACCGGCTGGTCGACCCCCGAGGGCTGGTCACCGTCGTCGGCAACCTCGTCGACAACGCCCTGGACGCCGTCGCGGGCACACCGCACGCGCGCGTGGAGGTCGATCTGCGCGCCGAGGGCCGCACGGCGATCCTCCGGGTACGGGACACGGGCCCCGGGGTCCCGCCCGACCAACGGGAGTTGATCTTCGCGGACGGCTGGTCCACCAAGACGCGGCCGGCCCATCGCGAACGCGGCATCGGGCTCTCCCTGGTCCGCCGGCTCGCCGAGCGGCAGGGGGGCAGCGCCCGGGTCGGCGAGGCGGAGGGCGGGGGCGCCGAGTTCACCGTCGTCCTGCCGGACGCACTCGCCGAGCCGGGCCCGCAGCAGGAAACCGAAGCCGCCGTCACTGTCGCCGACAAGGAGTCGCGATGATCGAGGTCCTGATCGTGGACGACGACGTCAGGGTCGCCCGCGTCAACGCCGCCTACGTGGAGAAGGTCGCCGGTTTCCACGTCTCCGGTGTGGCCCACAGCGCGGCGGAGGCATTGCACCTGCTGGAGACGTCGCCGCACGTGGACCTGGTCCTCCTGGACCACTATCTGCCGGACGGCACGGGCCTCGTGGTCGTGCAGGAGATGCGCCGTCGGGGCCACGAGACCGACGTGATCATGGTGACGGCGGCCCGTGACGTCTCGACCGTCCAGGCCGCGATGCGCCAGGGCGCGCTGCAGTACCTGGTGAAACCGTTCGCGTTCGCCGGGCTGCGGGCGAAGCTGGAGGCCTACGCGGAGCTGCGGCGCACCCTGGACGGCGGCGGGGAGGCCGAACAGGCCGAGGTCGACCGGATCTTCGGCGCACTCTCGGCGAGCGGCGAACCGGACCTGCCCAAAGGGCATTCCCCCACCACCACCGAGCTCGTGCGCCGTGCCCTGATGACCGCCGAGGGCGCGCTGTCCGCCCAGGAGATCGCCGAGCGGACGGGCCTGAGCCGGCAGACCGCCCAGCGCTATCTGAAGCTCCTGGAACGCACGGGCCGGGCCCGGCTGACCCTCAAGTACGGCGACGCCGGCCGCCCGGAACACCGCTACGAGTGGGCGACGCGCGCCTGAGGCACATGCTCAAAACGAGCATATGCCTCCGAGGACCCTCCGGAGCGCTCACACCGCACCCGCGCCCGTGAGCGACCGCACCTCCGTCTCCGCGTGCTTCGCCGCGTCGGGCGGCTCGGCGGAGGTGACCGTGCCGAACCAGCCGGCGAGGAAGCCCAGCGGGATGGAGACGATCCCGGGGTTCTGCAGGGGGAAGTACTGGAAGTCGAGAGCGGGGAACAGCGAGTCGGCGCTCCCGGAGACCACCGGCGACAGCAGCACGAGGACCACGGAGGGGATCAGTCCGCCGTAGACGGACCACACCGCCCCCCGTGTGGTGAACCCCCGCCAGAACAGCGAGTACAGCAGGACGGGCAGGTTGGCAGAGGCGGCGACCGCGAAGGCCAGGCCGACGAGGAAGGCCACGTTGAGATCCTTGGCCAGCAGCCCCAGCCCGATCGCGACCACGCCGATACCGACGGCGGCCGTCCGTGCCACCGCGACCTCACTGCGCGGCTTCGAACGCCTGCGCCGCAGCGACGCGTACAGGTCATGGGCGACGGACGCCGACGACGCGAGCGTGATCCCGGCGACGACCGCGAGGATCGTGGCGAAGGCGATGGCCGCGACGATCGCGAACAGAACTGTTCCACCGGTGGAGTCGGCACCTCCGCCCAGGTCCAGGGCCAGCAGCGGAACCGCGGTGTTCCCGGCGGCGTTGGAGCCCCGCACGGCCTCCGGGCCGACGATGGCGGCCGCGCCGAAGCCCAGCACGATCGTCATCAGGTAGAAGCCGCCGATGAGACCGATCGACCAGACGACCGAGCGGCGTGCGGCTCGCGCCGTGGGCACCGTGTAGAAGCGGGACAGGATGTGCGGCAGCCCGGCGGTGCCCAGCACCAGGGCGAGCCCGAGGCTGATGAAGTCGAACCGCGCGGTCCAGTCCCCGCCGTACCGCAGCCCGGGTGCGAGGAACGCGTCGCCGTGTCCGCTGCGCTCGGCCGCTGTCCGCAGCAACTGGTCGAAGTCGCCGTGGAACCGCACCAGTACGAGCACGGTCAGAGCGATCGCCCCGCCCATCAGCAGGACCGCTTTCACGATCTGGATCCAGGTGGTCGCCCGCATCCCTCCCAGCGACACATAGACGACCATGAGCGCGCCGACCCCGATCACCGTCCAGGTCTGCGCCGCCTCGCCCTCTCCTCCCAGCAGCAGTGCGACAAGGGTGCCCGCGCCTACCATCTGCGCCACCAGGTACAGAACGGACACGGCCACCGAGGAGGTTCCCGCGGCGATCCGCACCGGCCGCTCGTTCATCCGCGCCGCGACGACGTCGGCGAGTGTGAACCGCCCGCAGTTGCGCACCAGTTCGGCCACCAGGAACAGCACCACGAGCCAGGCCACCAGGAAGCCGACGGAGTAGAGCAGCCCGTCGTACCCGAAGAGCGCGATGAGCCCGGAAATGCCGAGGAAGGAGGCGGCGGACATGTAGTCGCCCGCGATGGCAAAACCATTCTCCATGGGCGAGAAGAGCCGCCCGCCTGCGTAGAACTCCTCGGCGGAGCCATGCCGATGGCGGCTCACCCACGTGGTGATCCCCAACGTGACCGCCACGAACGCGCTGAACAGCACCAGCGCAAGCGTCTGATGATCGGCAGTCACCGCGCACCCCCTCTGACACCGCGCGTCAACTCCTGGGTGTCCCAGCGCAGATCGAGCGCCGCCCGGTCCCGGCGCAGCCTCGCGTGGCGTGCGTAGGCCCAGGTGAACAGGAACGTCGTGAGGAACTGCCCGAGCCCCGCCAGCATCGCCACGTTCACCGCGCCCGCCACCGGCCGTGCCATCAGCTCCGGGGCGGTGGTCGCCGCCACGACGTAGGCCACGTACCAGGTGAAGAAGAGGGCGACACCCGGGATCACGAACCTGCGGTAGCGGCTGCGGACCTCCTGGAAGGCCGCGCTCCGCTGGACCTCCAGATAGACGTCCGCCGCGCCCTCGCCGCGGCTCTCCCGCGCGTCGGCCGTGACCGGGGCCGGTCCGCCGGTGCCGTCCAACTCCCCCCAGCCGGAGGCCAGCGCGTCGTACCAGGGATCGTCGAACCGCACGTCCGCGCTGGCGAGGCCGTGCCCCTCGTGCTGCTCAACCGGGCTCTCAGAACCGCCCCCGCGTCGACGGGGACGGCCGGTGCTTGACTGCATGCCCAAGCATGGACAGAACGGAAAGACCCCTGACGTACCTCTTCCCGATTGTTCACCCCATCAGGTGAAACCCCGGCGGGCCTCCCGCACTTGCGACGCAGGAGGCCCACCGGGTTCACGTACGGGCCGAGGAAGCGCGCCCCCGACGCGCCCGCCGGGTCGGAACAGGTGCCCCGGGTCCGGCGCGGCGGTTACGCGTCGATGCGCGACCGGTCCAGCGTCGCCGCGGAGCTGGAGATGAACTCCTTGCGCGGTGCGACGTCGTTGCCCATCAGCAGGTCGAAGACCTGCTCCGCCGCCTCCAGGTCGGACAGGTTGATCCGCCGCAGCGTGCGGTGCCGCGGGTCCATCGTGGTCTCCGCCAGCTGGTCCGCGTCCATCTCGCCGAGACCCTTGTAGCGCTGGATCGAGTCCTTGTACCGGACGCCCTTGCTCTGGAACTCCAGCAGCTTGTCGCGCAGCTCACGGTCCGAGTACGTGTAGACGTACTTGTCCTGGCCCTTCTTGGGCTGGACCAGCTCGATCCGGTGCAGCGGGGGCACCGCCGCGAAGACGCGTCCCGCCTCGACCATCGGCCGCATGTACCGCTGGAAGAGCGTCAACAGCAGACACCGGATGTGCGAACCGTCGACATCGGCGTCGGTCATCATGATGATCTTGCCGTAGCGGGCGGCGTCGATGTCGAAGGTCCGCCCCGAGCCCGCCCCTATGACCTGGATGATCGCGCCGCACTCGGCGTTCTTGAGCATGTCGGTCACGGACGACTTCTGGACGTTGAGGATCTTGCCCCGGATCGGCAGCAGCGCCTGGAACTCGGAGTTCCGGGCGAGCTTGGCCGTACCGAGCGCCGAGTCACCCTCGACGATGAACAGCTCGCTGCGCGCCACGTCGTCGCTGCGGCAGTCGGCCAGCTTGGCCGGCAGCGAGGACGACTCCAGCGCGGTCTTCCGACGCTGCGCGTCCTTGTGCTGACGTGCGGCGATGCGCGTCCGAGCTGCGGCGACGGCCTTCTCCATGACGACCCGCGCCTGGGCGGCGGCGTCCCGCTTGGCGGAGGTCAGGAACGCCTTGAGCTCCTTGGCGACCACCTGCGTCACGATGCGCCGGGCCGCCGAGGTACCGAGGACCTCCTTGGTCTGGCCCTCGAACTGCGGCTCGGCGAGCCGCACGGTGACGACGGCGGTGAGGCCTTCGAGGGCGTCGTCCTTGACGATGTCGTCCTCGGCCACGCGCAGCATCTTCTTGGCGCGCAGCACCTCGTTCATCGTGGCGGCCACGGCCTGCTCGAAGCCCGCGACGTGGGTGCCGCCCTTGGGGGTGGCGATGATGTTCACGAACGACTTGAGGGTCGTGTCGTAGCCGGTGCCCCAGCGCATGGCGACATCGACGCCGAGTTCGCGGGTGACCTGTGTGGGCGTCATCTGACCGTGCTCGTCCAGGACGGGCACGGTCTCCCTGAAGGTGCCCTGCCCGGAGAAGCGGAGGACGTCGCAGACCGGCTTGTCGGAGGCCAGGTACTCGCAGAACTCGCTGATGCCGCCGTCGAAGCGGAACGACTCCTCGCCCTTGCTGCCGCCCTCGCCGAGGCCGAACTCGTCACGGACGACGATCGTCAGACCGGGCACGAGAAAGGCGGTCTGGCGGGCGCGCTGGTGGAGGTTCTCCAGGGAGAGCTTGGCGTCCTTGAGGAAGATCTGGCGGTCGGCCCAGTAGCGCACGCGCGTGCCGGTGCGCGTCTTCGGGATCCGCTTGCCCTTGCGCAGACCTCCGGTCGCCTCGAACTTGGCGTCCGGTCCGTTGCCCGCGAAGGCGCCGGGGACGCCGCGCCGGAAGCTGATGGCGTGGGTGCCGCCGTTGCGGTCGACCTCGACGTCCAGGCGGGCGGAGAGCGCGTTCACCACGGAGGCGCCCACGCCGTGCAGACCACCCGAGGCCGCGTACGAGCCGCCGCCGAACTTGCCGCCGGCATGCAGCTTGGTCATGACGACCTCGACACCGGACAGGCCGGTCTTGGGCTCGACGTCGACCGGGATGCCACGGCCGTTGTCCCGCACCTCCACGGAGGCGTCGTCGTGGAGGATCACCTCGATGTGGTCGCAGTAGCCCCCGAGGGCCTCGTCCACGGAGTTGTCGATGATTTCCCACAGGCAGTGCATCAGGCCTCGACTGTCGGTCGAGCCGATGTACATGCCTGGGCGCTTCCGCACGGCCTCGAGCCCCTCGAGGACGAGCAGGTGCCGCGCGGTGTAGTTGGAACCGTCCCGGTCTGCTCCGGTCAGCAGCGCTGTGGACGGCACGGACGTATCGGCGGTCACGCGGTTCGCTCCTCGCTGAATTTCAGGTGAGGCCCTTTTGGGTAAGGGGCCGGGCTCTGTTGCCGCTCCGAGGGTACCGAGGCCTGGTAGAGCCGTTGTAACGCAACCCTCGTCCGAAACTCAGAGTAGTCCAGAGTCGCATACGCGTTCGATCCCTCGATGGGGTGAAGTACATATCACGTTCCCTTCCAGGCATGAACCATTTAGGCTCCGGGCACGTCCTCATGAACAACCGGCAACCCAGCCGGGAGGACCGTACAACCGAAAGAACAACCGCCAGAACCACCGAAGAACGACTGACAGACAGCGCGAACCCGTACGACACGAAGACACGCACTACGGCCCATTCGCCGCCAACCGGCAGCAGACAGCCGGCCCGGAAAGATTTTTTCGAGTTAAAGCCGCGAGCGGGAACGTTTTCGGCCTGGTTGGATGTTGACCCTGGTACGACAGCTCGTCGAGCTAGAGAAGAGGCGACGTGACTACTGTTCTGACCCCCGCGACCCCGCTGACGGCCGCTGACCGATGCGACCGCTGCGGCGCCCAGGCCTATCTGCGCGTCGTCCTGCTGAGCGGTGGAGAGCTGCTGTTCTGCGCCCACCACGGCCGCAAGTTCGAGCCGGAGCTCAAGAAGATCGCCGCGGAGATACAGGACGAGACGGAGCGGCTCACGGCCGTTCCCGCGACCGCAGAAGAGGACGAGCGCTGACGCTTCGCACCTGACGACGAGCCGCCACCGGCTCGAGGCCGGTGACCGGGCGGCCACTCCCGTACCCACGGGGTGGCCGCCCGCTCTCGTCCCGCCCCTGCGGGGGCGTGTGACCGCGTACGGCACCTCAGCGCCGTCTCAGCGGCTTTCCGCCAGCACCCGGGCCACGTACGAGCCCCTGGTGTAGACGCCGGGATTTCCGGCGAGCCCACAGCCGCTGCCCCACGACACGAGGCCGATCAGCTTCCCCCGGGCGACCAGCGGCCCTCCGCTGTCCCCCTGGCAGGCGTCCCGGCCGCCGTTCTGCTCCCCGGCACACACCATGGAGTCGGACTGGTACCGGCCCTCGGCGCTGCCGGGATAGGCCCGCTCGCAGACGGCGTCGGCCAGTACCTGCACCGAGGCGGCCCGCAGACCCTGTGTGTAGTCCCCGGCGCCCGTGGTGTCCCCCCAGCCGTAGACCGCCGTCGGCGTGCCCGGCGCGTACGCCGCGTCCCCTACGCCCGCCAGTGCGATGACGGAGCTCTCGGGCAGCGGCGCGGCGAGGGTGACCACCGCGAAGTCCCCCGCGTTCGTATAGGGGTCGTACTCGGGGTTGACCCAGGCGCCGCTCACCGGGATCTCCTCGCCCTCGGCCGACTGCAGCTCGGCGCGACCGGAGATGACCCGCAGGTCGGGGACGCGTTCCGGCGGTCCCCCCAGGACGCCCTCGCTGAGGCAGTGCGCGGCCGTCAGCACCGTCGTGGGACCGACCACGACACCGCCGCAGAACTGTCCGGCCCGCGTACCTCCGAACCGGTCACGGCTGGAGAGCGCCACCGTCCAGGGCGCCTGGGAGATCTCGACCGGATGACCGCCGATGACCACCTCGGCCATCGCCGGTGGCGGTGACACCAGCGGTATGACGGCCGTGGTGGCCGCGACGGCCAGCAGTCGGGCGAACGATCGACGCATGCGCGCTCCTCACTCCGGGTCTTTGGGTGGCACACCCAGAGTGATCCACAGGACCGGCTTTCGCATGCCGCACACACGCCGAAGGCCCGGCCCCTTCGAGGGAACCGGGCCTTCGGACCGCGCGAGCCGGTGGCACGCGCCTAGTCGAGGTAGTCGCGCAGCACCTGCGAGCGGGACGGGTGGCGCAGCTTCGACATCGTCTTGGACTCGATCTGGCGGATCCGCTCACGCGTCACGCCGTAGACCTTGCCGATCTCGTCGAGGGTCTTCGGCTGACCGTCGGTGAGGCCGAAGCGCATGGAGACGACGCCTGCCTCGCGCTCGGACAGGGTGTCCAGCACCGAGTGGAGCTGCTCCTGCAGAAGCGTGAAGCTGACCGCATCGGCCGGGACGACGGCCTCGGAGTCCTCGATGAGGTCACCGAACTCGCTGTCGCCGTCCTCGCCCAGCGGGGTGTGCAGGGAAATGGGCTCGCGGCCGTACTTCTGGACCTCGATGACCTTCTCGGGGGTCATGTCGAGTTCCTTGGCCAGCTCCTCCGGGGTGGGCTCGCGGCCCAGGTCCTGGAGCATCTGGCGCTGCACACGCGCCAGCTTGTTGATGACCTCGACCATGTGCACCGGGATACGGATGGTGCGGGCCTGGTCGGCCATGGCGCGGGTGATCGCCTGACGGATCCACCAGGTGGCGTACGTGGAGAACTTGTAGCCCTTGGTGTAGTCGAACTTCTCGACCGCGCGGATCAGACCGAGGTTGCCTTCCTGGATCAGGTCCAGGAACAGCATGCCGCGGCCGGTGTAGCGCTTGGCCAGGGAGACCACCAGACGGAGGTTGGCCTCCAGGAGGTGGTTCTTGGCGCGGCGGCCGTCCTCGGCGATGATCTCCAGCTCGCGCTTGAGCTTGGGGGCGAGCTTGTCGGCGTTGGCCAGCTTGTCCTCGGCGAACAGACCGGCCTCGATGCGCTTGGCGAGCTCGACCTCCTGCTCAGCGTTGAGCAGCGGGACCTTGCCGATCTGCTTGAGGTAGTCCTTGACCGGGTCGGCGGTGGCACCGGCGGCCGCGACCTGCTGGGCGGGCGCGTCGTCCTCGTCCTCGTCGGACAGGACGAAGCCGGCGCTCTCGGTGCCCTCGGGCTCCTCGCCCGGCTTGCCGCCCGGGGTCTCCTCCAGGACCTCTTCGTCGATCAGCTCGACGTCGTCCTTCTTTGCGGTGGTCTTCTTGGCCGCCGTCTTCTTGGCGGCGACGGTCTTCTTGGCGGGGGCCGCCTTCTTGGCGACCGCCTTCTTGGCGGCGGCCTTCTTGGCGGGTGCGGCGTCCTCGGCGGAGGCATCGGCCGCAGGCACCGCGGGGGCGGCTGTCGCGGTGGCCTTCTTGGTGGTCACCGTCTTCGCCGCGACCGTCTTGGTGGCGGTGCGCTTGGCCGGACTCTTCGCTGCGACGCTCTTTCGGGTGCGCTTGGGCTCTGCGGCACTGACCATCAGCGTCACACCCTCTTCCTCGAGGATCTGGTTGAGGCTGCGCAGTACGTTCTTCCACTGAGTGGCCGGAATCTGGTCAGCTTCGAAGGCCCGACGCACATCGTCGCCGGCGATCTGCCCCTCAGCCTTTCCCCGCTCAATGAGCGCCATGACAGAGACGGACTCGGCGATCTCCGGCGGGAGCGTACGGGATGTGCTGGCCGACACGAACAACCTCTCGGAACGTTGGAAAACGGCTTCCGGCCCCGTCCACTACGGACAGGAGCCGACCACCGGCTTGGGAGTGGGCCGACGGTGCGGGCGGGAGCCGGGAAGAGGCACAGCGCCGTGAACGGCGTCCGTATTCCCTCCGCGGCTGTCACCTCTTAGGTCATCGCGCTGTTCCCACGAGCGTTACGCCCAATCTGCGTGGCCCGAGTCACACCCCGTAAGCACTCAAAAGCGGTCAGACACCGCCAGAGGTAGTCGATCAAGGCCACAATCGGTTCTGTTCAGACAGGTACCCGAACGATTCCCGAATGAACTCCTCAATGTGGATCACCGTCCTCGGCGGGATCCGGGGCCCCTACGGGAACACCCGTCACACCTGGCCGCACCGCTCCCGGCCGACCCACCGCCCGGCCGCGACGAGACGAGGCGTCCCGGCACGACGGGCCGCCTCATGGCTCCGGCGTCGCGCCGCCGGACCCTGCCGAATCCCAGGGGGATCCGATGGGGCCCGGCGGCACGGTCCGCCGGTGGAACGACGCCACGGAGGGGAACTACGCCCCGGCCGCGGCGCCCTTGCCCCGCTCCGGGCGCCGTCAGTGCTCGCGCGGCGCGGGCACCACACGCTCCACCTCGGGATGGACGGTGAGCAGTTGCCGCATGGCCGCCTCGGCCGCCCCTCCGTCGCCCGCGGCGAGCGCGTCGACGATGCGACCGTGGTGCGCCAGCGTCGACTCGGTCGGCCGGTCGCATCCGGTGGCCGGCCCGCCGGAGACCTGGAGGGCAGCGGAGACGATCCCGGAGAGGTGCTCCAGCATGCGGTTGCTCGCGACCTGGATGAGCAGCGAGTGGAACTCGGCGTCCGCGCGCGAGAAGGTCAGCGGGTCGCCCTGAGCCATGGCATGACCCATGAGCTCGACCATGTCCCCGAGGCGCTGCTGGACGTCGTCGCGACCGTGCCCGGCGGCGAGGCGCGCGGCGAGCGGCTCGATCGTCCAGCGCAGTTCACTGAGCTCGCGCCGCTGGTCGTCACGCTGCGGACCGAAGGCCCGCCACTCGATGATGTCCGGGTCGAGCAGATTCCAGTCGCTGACGGGGCGGACGCGCGTGCCGACGTTCGGCCGGGCGCTGACCAGACCCTTGGCCTCCAGGACGCGCAGGGATTCACGGACGACGGTGCGGGAGACCTCGAATCGCTGGCCGATCTCCTCGGGCACGAGCGGGCGATCCGCGCCCAGGTCCCCGGAGACGATCATCTGGCCGAGCTGCTGGACGAGTTGGCCGTGCAGTCCGCGGCCGCGACTCCCGGCGGCGCGTCGGCCCACGCGTCCCAGCTCGGGGTCTGCGCCGTCCCAGGCGGGGAGGCCCACGCGGTCGACACCGGGGCGCTCGGCGTAGGGGTAGCGGTCGAGTTCGCCCGGTCCGGCGAGGCCGGAGTCGGCGGAGCGGGCGGCGGTCATCATGGTGTGCGCAAGGGTACTCACGCATCCTTTGTCGGCTGCGTTCTCAACTCCCTTGAGGTCTTTGGTGAAAAGCACACGAAAGGGTGATCGCTCACCCCGTCGCAATTGACGCCTTATCGGAAAGAAATGGGCGTTCTGCGAGGAGTTGCATGCATTGCGTCGGCATAAGAGCACGGACGGTGAGCACGAAAGGATGACGACGATCATCCGCGCACCCGCGCACGCAGGTTCGTGAGGACGTAGGCACCCAGCAACGCGGTCAGCGACAACAGCAGCGCCCCACCCACGGGTTGGACGACGGCCCGCGCCACCGCCTCCAGATAGCGCTCACCCCCGAACGGCCACTGCACCATCACGAGCTCGCGCAGCCGCATCGGAAACCCGATCGCACTGCGCACGGACGACCCCTCCAGCACCTTCTGCACCAGGGGTACGACGAGGAGGGGCACGGCGACCACGGCGGCGAGCCCCGCCGACGTGGACCGGAAGACCCCCGCCGCGAGCACCCCCGCCCAGGCGCATCCCACGACGAGCCCGACCCAACTCGCGCCGAGCGGCAGCCAGTCTGCGGGGACGGAGATGAGCTCCGGCCCGTAGACGAGGTAGAGCACTTCGAGGTCGCAGCCCACGGCGAGGACCGCCAGGAGCAGTGCGGTGGCCGCCGCCACGAGGAGTTTCGCGACCAGCAGTCCGAGGCGGCGGGGCACGGTGCCACGGTCCGCGGCCAGGGCGGGGTGGCGGAACTCGTCACCGAAGGCGATGGCCCCGAGCAGCCCCGCGCCGAGGGCGGCGGGCGGCAGCGGCAGTTCCCGCGGCCAAGCGGCCAGCAGTCGTGGCTGCGGGGTGTGCCCGATCCTGGCGAGGATCACCGCCATGAGGGCGGAGGTGACGAGCACGGCCGCGGCGGTGACGTAAGTGGTGCCGACGCCGCCCGCCCGCCGCAGCTCGTACCGCAGCGGACGCAGCGGGCTCGGCGCCGACCGCACGGTGATGGGCGGCGGAAGCGCCGGCAGGGGCGGCGACGTCGGGCCCGTCCCGGACGCGCGGTCGGGGGAGAGCGACGCCGGGTCGGCATCGACCTCGGACGGGTGGGCAGGGGGGGACGGCGCCGAGTCGGCGTCGGACGAGTGGACCGGGGAGAGCGGCGCCGAGTCGACCTCGGACGAGTGGGCCTCGGACGGCGGCGCCGAGGGCAGTGGCGCGGGGTCGGAGGGATCGGCATCGGCATCGGTCGCGAGGGTGGTACGGACGGCTCCGGGCTCGGCGTCACCCTCCGCCGAGCCGTGGACGAACGCCGGGGCTCGCGGCTCGGTCACGGTCGGGGCCGCGAACGCGCTCGTTCGAGGCACCTCGGCAGCCGTCCGGTGCGCCTCGAACCACCGGACCTCCTCCGGGTCAGCGCCGTCGGCCCACTCCTGATCGTCCTCGACCGCCATCGGTGGCATCGTCGGCACAGGGCCCATGTCCCCTACCTCGTCCGCGAGTTGGTGCACGAGGATGCCGTGCCGAAACGCGGCCTCACCGACCTCCGCGCACGTACTGCCGTACACCGACAGCCGGTTGCCTCCCTCCGACACGATCTCCACGGAACGCCGTGCGGTGCGGGCCTCCTTGGTGAGCAGAGCCTCGAGGCGGGCGGCGTACGGGGTGCGGACGGCGACCCTGGGCCGCAGCCGGGTCCGGGAGAAGTCGGCGACCTCCTGGTCGGCGATGAGCCTCCCCTGTTCGAGAGTGAGGACCCGGTCGGCGGTCCGTGCGGCCTCCTTGGGGTCGCCGGTACTGAACAGGACCGTGCCGCCCTGCTCCGCGTGCGCCCGCATGATCCCGTGCAGCCACCGGCCTTCACGGACGGCCAGCCCGTCGGCCGGCTCGTCCAGCACGAGAGTGTGCGGGTCGGACAGCAACGCGCAGGCCAGACCGAGGCGGCGGTCCATGCCCCGCGAGAGGGTGCCGAGCCGCGCCTCGCACAGACTGACCAGGCCCACGACCTCCAGGACCTCGTCGGCCCGCCGCGTGGGCAGCCCCGCGGCCGCGCACAGCATGCGCAGATACCCTCGGACCGTGCGGGCCGGGTGGCCCGGTACATCGCCGAGGAGCACTCCCACCTCACGCGAGGGGTGGGCGATGCGGTGCAGGGGGCGCCCCCTGAAGTAGGCGATGCCACGACCCTGTTGGAGTTCGAGCATGAGTCTCAGCGCTGTCGACTTGCCCGCTCCGGGAGCCCCGAGGAGTGCGGTGACGCGACCGGAGTGCGCCTCGAAGGACACATCGTCGATGGCGGGCGGAAGCTCCTTGCGAGGATTGCTGGTCAATCCGATGGCCTGGATCACCCTAGGCAAGATAGCGCGGTATGTCCGTTTTTTCGGGCACCTTGAGGCTCACCGCACGGCCAAGACAGCCGAACGCGGCGGAGAGGACTCCGGTCACGCGCGTGCTCAGACCTCGGGGCGCAGCATCGGCGGGTTGAGGAGGGTGGCACCGCCGGCCCGGAAGAGCTGGGCGGGACGGCCACCCTGCCGCGTGGTGGTACCGCCGGTGGGCACGAGGAACCCCGGCGTACCCGTCACCTTGCGATGGAAGTTGCGCGGATCGAGGGCCACTCCCCACACCGCCTCGTAGACACGCCGCAGCTCACCGACCGTGAACTCCGGCGGGCAGAAGGCCGTGGCCAGCGAGGAGTACTCGATCTTGGAGCGAGCGCGCTCCACCCCGTCCGCGAGGATCTGCGCGTGATCGAAGGCCAAGGGCGCCACCGGCTCGCCGTCACGTCCGTAACCGCCCTGCTCCAACAGCTCCTCCACGGGTGCCCAGCGCGCACTGTTGGCGTCCCCACCCGGCCGGGGGGCGGGCAGGTCCGGGGCGAGGGCGAGATGGGCGACGCTGACGACCCTCATCCTCGGGTCGCGCTTCGGGTCACCGTAGGTCGCCAACTGCTCCAGGTGCGCGCCATTGTCCTGCGCGGGCTCGGACGGTTCGTGGGCGGTCAGCCCGGTCTCCTCCGCGAGTTCCCTCGCCGCCGCCTGTGACAGATCCTCGTCCGGCCGGACGAAGCCACCGGGCAACGCCCACCGCCCCTGGAACGGCTGTTCGCCCCGCCGTACCGTCAGCGCGCAGAGCGCATGGCGACGGACGGTCAGCACGACCAGGTCCACGGTGACGGCGAAGGGCGGGTAGTCCGACGGGTCGTAGGGCATGCCGCGATCATAGTCGTCTGCCTGACGATAAACACTCCCTTCACTGGTCACTTCCCCACTTGATCCACTTCTGTCCGTCACCGGTCTTCGTTGATCGGCCGCCGACGCCGTGCACGGCGCTCCGCCGGCCGTTCCCAGCTCGCCACAGGAGGTCACACTCCCAACTGCAGCCCGTCCGCCGCCTCCTCGACCATCGCGAGGCCCAGCCTGCTGACACGTACGGCGAAGGATGCGCCCGCGACGCGCAGTCCCGTCATGCAGATCTCTCCCAGCGGCGCACTGCGCACCGGCCGCAGGGTCACCGTCCCAGCGGGAGCGTCGGGCCGGATGCCGACGAGGGTGGTGAGCAGCAGCACGCCCGCGGCCGCCGCCGTCGCGGCCGGTCTGCAGGCGGCGGGGTGAGGCAGCGGGGCACTCCCCGCCGTCCGCTGCTCCCCCGCGTACATCTCGGGCAGCCGACGGCCGAAGCTCTCCGCCGCCGCCAGCACCCCCCGCAGAAGCGCGCTCGCCTCCTTCTCGTACCCGGCGGCCGCGAGCCCCGCGACCGCGATCGCCGTCTCCTGTACGCGCACGGCACCGCTGCGATGGCCGAAGGGGTTGTACCCCGCTTCCTTCGCCCCCAGGCTCCGCAGTCCCCACCCCGAGTCCATGGCGGGCCCTCCGAGCAGCCGCGCGAGCTGTTCGGTCCGCACCTTGTCGAGAAGTCCCGGGGCCTGCTCCCCGGCACCGAGCAGGCCGGTGTCGAGGAGGTGGGCGGCACCGGCTCCCAGGTGCGGCACGACCCGCCCGTCCGGGGTGCGGGCGGCCGCGGGTCTTCCGCCGCCCCGGTCCTCGACCCAGAAATCCGCCGCGAACCGGGCCCGCAGGTCTGCGGCCCAGTCCCGCAGCTCGGTCCCGCCCGGTCGGCCGTAGGCGTCGAGGAGGTCGGCGCCCAGCAGCGCGGCGCGGTGGGCGTGCGCCTGGGTCTCGCAACGCAGCGGTCCCCCGGGGCGCGGGTCGGGCAGACAGACACCGCTTCCGACGGCGCCCCGCAGCCACCGCAGGCAGCGCTCGGCCGCCGGCAGCAGTTCCTCCGTCTCCTGCTCGGGGAGTCCCCATCTCCTGGCCTCCGCGAGGAGCACGGGGAACAGGAGGGTCGCCTCGGTGCCGGTGCAGCCCGGCGGCAGATGCGGGCCCGCGTCCCGCCGCGGGCCCGGGATCATGCCGGACTGTGCCTCCCGGCCCACGAGTTGGGTGCGGGCGAGGGTACGCAGTGTGCCCGCGGCGAGGCGGGTCCCGAGCGGCAGGGTCATCCGGGCCGCGACCAGCGCGTCGGCCGGGGCCATGCCGCAGCGCCAGGGCGCGCCCGCCGCCAGGTGTGTGTCCGAGGGATTCTTCGGGTCGCGCAGCAGCAGGGCTTCGAGGTCCTCCAGGCAGGTGTGCAGCAAGGGCTGCGCCGTCGGGTCGTCGCCCGCCGCACCGGCCTGGGAAAGAGGGCTCGTGGCCCCGCGCCCCACCGGCCTGATGGGGCCCGCGCCGTCCGGGCGCACTCGCAGCTCCACGCTCCGTGTGCCGCCGGGCGGCAGTTCCAGCTCCCAGCGCAGCAGACCGGCGGAGGCCAGGGCGTCGGCCGGCGGCGGATGCGCGGTCACCGTGGAGTGCCCGTGCGCGCTCGACCAGCGGAGGCCGGAGTCGTACACACTCGCCGGCAGTTCCGGGCCGACTCTGCCGGAGGCGACGGCGCCCAGTTCAGCGAGATCCGTTCCCAGCGACACCTCGACGGGCAGGCGCAGTCGGCGGCGGGCCGTGCTGTGCAGGGTGATCCGCTCGGTGCCGTCCGCATGACGCGTGCGCTCGACCATGACGTCCGGGTCCGGTCCGGCTTCGGTCGACATGCGCAGTGTCGCCATGAACCGGGCTCGGTCGGCGGAGAGCATCCGCGCCTGCACGGCGAGCGGTTCCCGTCCGGCCACCCTCACCTGGCAGCGGGAGAGCATGCGCCGTCCGGCACGGAAGAAGCCCTCCAGTCCTCGGCCGTTCAACTGGCCCTGCTCCGACGAGATCGCGAGGCCCGGCAGGGCGACACAGATCAGGGTCGTGTGGGCCGGTGGCAGCTCCGCGGGACGGCGGGGACCGGGGTGCGGCGTCTGCGGGGGCGACGGGCTTCCGGTGGCGGGGTGCGGCAGCCCGGTCGAGACGCCCGCCCCGGGCACGGCGGGCACCGGGCCGCTCCGGACCGCAGGACGCGAACCTGGGACGCGGGGCAGCGGACTGCGAATGTCCGAAGAAACGCCCGTTCTCTCGCCGCGGGCCCGGGCGGAGGGCTGGGCCGGCATGAGGAAGGACGGGACGTCGTCGGCATCGGACATGGAGGGCAAGGGCATGGGGTGGCTTCTTCTGTCTTCGGCGCGCGTGGGGTGCGCTCGGCACCAAGTGGGGAGCCGGAGAGGGACGGGGGGCGACGGCCGCGGGGCCAGGCCACGGGTACCGCCACTCAGGTGAACGGAGCGGCTCCGCTCCGGGTCACGCCCCTGGCCCGGGAAGCCGAGCGACCAGCGGGGCGGCGACATGACCGCGACGTACCTGAAGGGCAGCAGCGCGCTCAGGCACACTCCGAACCAGAACAGCGCCACGCTCCGCGCCCAGTGCCACATCGGCGTGCTCACGTTTCCCCCTCCGTGGGCTGCCCACCACCACCGCGGCGGGCCCGCGCCCGAGCGCTCGCTCCGTCGGCCGTGCTGCCCGGTCGACGGCCTGCGGGTGCGTTGCTGGTGGCGGAGCGCGACCGACGGGTTGGAGCGGCGCCGGCCCCTCCGGGGCGTGGAGCGGCGCCGAGTGATCGCCGAACGGTGCGGCCGTCTGCGTTCCCTGCCGGGTGCGACCTGCGTCGGCGTCGGGGGCCGGTCGCGATGCAGGGTTCGGCCGAGGCCGACTGCGGGGCCGGACGCTGCTCGGAAGGGCCCTCCTCGCCGTGGCCACCAGCACCAGCACCAGCACCAGCACCAGCACCGGCACCGGCACTGGCACTGGCACGGTCCGGTGTCAGGTCGCGTCCCCTGCGTTCGGCACGCAGGCAGCGGCGAATGGATTCGGGATCGAGGCCTTCGTTGCAGGCCTGGTGCAGGAGACGGGCGAAGAGGTAGTCGGGGTCTGCGGCGAGGGCCATGGCCAAGGCCTCGCGTGCCTCCAGTTCGTCCCCCGAGGACCATGCGACCCAGCCCGCGAGCGTGAGCGGGGCAGCGGCGTGCTCGCCGTAGCGACCGACGCAGCGGCGGGCGAGGGCCCGCCAGAGCCGGAGAGCAGGGCCGGCTTCGTCGCCTTCCATCCATTCGGCGGCGCGGTCGCGGGTGGCACGGTCCTGGAGTCCGAGGATCAGCGTGGCCGCGTCCTCGTGGCCGACGAGTTCGTCGTCGTGCAGGTCCGCGTCCAGCGTGCCGGGCACGGCCGGAGCGGCGGCCAGCCGCCCGATGGCGCGCTGTGCCACGGCGAGGGTCTCCTCGGCCACGTCCGCGCGGCTCTCCGCGTGCAGAATGCGAGGGACGAGCGCGGACTGCGCGGCGTCGAGGGCGGCCTCCTGCTGCAGCGCGGCAGCGGTCTCCCAGGGCAGCAGCCTGGCCCGCATCTCCTTCAGCGTGCCGCGCACCTGGAGGCCCGCGTAGGTCGCGGCGGCGGCCAGCACGGAGGTACCCGGCAGCCCCATCGACTCTCCGTCGGAAGAACAGCATCCGTTGCCGGGGCAGCAGTAGGACCAGAAGCGGCCGTCCGAGATGCACAGGGCCTCGACCACCGGGACGTCCAGGGCGCCGCAGGCCCTGCGCAGCAGTTGGGCGAGGGGCCGCAGGCGTTCCATGACGTCGCGTGGCGACTCACCGCTCGCCGGGTCCTGGCAGAGGAAGGCGACCATGCTCTCCGGCCTGGCTCCTCGACGCTCACTTCCGGTCACCAGTCCATGGGCCAGCTGCTGGGCCACGGACGGCCAGTCGTCGGTCTGGGCCGGGATGCCCAGCCGTGCGCGTCCGCCGAAGCGTCCCCGTGCGTCCCGGTCGTGCAGAGCGACGAGGACGATGCTGTCTTCCGGTCGATATCCGAGGAGGTAGGGCAGGGCGTCGGCGAGTTCGGCCGGGGTGCGGAGGGTGACCTGCTGTCCGTCGGTGGGTCCCTTGGCCGTGCCGTGTCCCAGGTAGGACGAGGGCTCGCTCCTGCGCCCGCATCCGTTCTGCCCACCGATGCCACTGTTGCCGGAGGTCCCGGCCGCTTCGCTGTGATTCGTCATGCGGTGACCATCTCGCGGATCTTGAGATTCCGCTTTGCCCTGTGGATAAGTCCGACCATGATCACGTCAGAAGCTGTCCACAGTTCGCCCCGCTCGTTCGCGCGATGTCCGAGGCATCGGGTTGCATGGGGCCATGAGCGACGAAGACCTGCCCTCAACGGACCGCCAAGATCTGCGCACGGCCGCCGACACCGTGCTCGCCCGCCTCGTCGGCACCCCCGCGGGCTCCGCGCGGCTGCGCGAGGACCAGTGGCATGCCATCGCGGCGCTCGTCGCCGAGCAGCGCAGAGCCCTGGTGGTGCAGCGCACGGGCTGGGGCAAGTCCGCGGTCTACTTCGTCGCGACCGCGCTCCTGCGCCAGCGGGGCGCGGGCCCCACCGTCATCGTCTCCCCGCTCCTCGCCCTCATGCGCAACCAGGTGGAGGCGGCCGCCCGCGCCGGCATCCACGCCCGGACCATCAACTCGTCGAACACGGAGGAGTGGGACACCATCCGCCAGGAGGTCACGGCGGGCGCGGTGGACGTGCTCCTGGTCAGCCCGGAGCGGCTCAACAACCCGGACTTCCGTGACCAGGTCCTGCCCGAGCTGGCCGCCGCGACCGGGTTGCTCGTGGTCGACGAGGCGCACTGCATCTCGGACTGGGGTCATGACTTCCGCCCCGACTACCGCCGACTGCGCACCATGCTGGCCGATCTGCCGCCAGGTGTCCCCGTGCTGGCCACGACCGCGACGGCCAACGCGCGCGTGACGGCCGACGTGGCGGAGCAACTGGGCACGGGCGGCGGCACGGACGCCCTGGTCCTGCGTGGGCCGCTGGACCGCGAGAGCCTGAGCCTCGGCGTGCTCGAACTACCGGACGCCGCCCACCGGATGGCCTGGCTCGCCGACCACCTGGACGAGTTGCCGGGCTCCGGGATCATCTACACGCTCACCGTGGCCGCCGCCGAGGAGGTCACCGCATTCCTCCGCCAGTGTGGGCACACCGTGACGTCGTACACCGGCAAGACGGAGAACGCCGACCGGCAGCAGGCCGAGGAGGACCTGCTCGCCAACCGGGTCAAGGCGCTGGTCGCCACCTCCGCACTGGGGATGGGCTTCGACAAGCCCGACCTCGGCTTCGTGGTGCACCTCGGTTCACCGTCCTCCCCCATCGCCTACTACCAGCAGGTGGGCCGCGCGGGCCGGGGCGTCGAGCACGCCGAGGTGCTGCTGCTTCCCGGCAAGGAGGACCAGGCGATCTGGGAGTACTTCGCCTCGGTCACCTTCCCTCCGGAGGAGCAGGTGCGGCGGACCCTGGACGTCCTGGCACACGCGGAGCGACCTCTCTCCCTGCCCGCTCTCGAGCCTCTGGTGGAACTGCGCCGCTCCCGGTTGGAGACGATGCTGAAGGTCCTCGACGTGGACGGCGCGGTCCGCCGCGTCCAGGGCGGCTGGGTCGCAACCGGCGTCCCCTGGACCTACGACACCGAGCGCTACGCGTGGGTCGCCAAGCAGCGCGCGGCCGAGCAGCAGGCGATGCGTGACTACGTGACGACGACGGGCTGCCGGATGGAGTTCCTGCGGCGGCAGTTGGACGACGAGGAGGCCGCGCCGTGCGGGCGCTGCGACACCTGCGCGAAGCCCCGGTTCGCGGAGACCGTCTCCTCGGCCGCGCTGGACGCGGCGCGCGGCGAGTTGGGGCGGGCCGGGGTCGAGGTGGAGCCCCGCAAGATGTGGCCGACCGGGCTGCCGGCGGTCGGCGTCAATCTGAAGGGACGCATCCCGGCCGGTGAACAGGCCGCTCCAGGACGAGCGTTGGGGCGACTGTCTGACATCGGCTGGGGCAACCGACTGCGGCCGATGCTCGCCCCCCAGGCCCCGGACGGGCCGGTGCCGGACGATGTGGCGAAGGCGGTGGTGGCCGTACTGGCCGACTGGGCGAAGGGCCCCGGCGGCTGGGCCTCCGGCCAGGCCGACGCACCGCCCCGTCCGGTGGGTGTCGTCACCATGGCGTCCCGTACACGGCCGCAGTTGATCGGTTCCCTCGGCGCGCGGATCGCCGAGATCGGCCGAATGCCCCTGCTGGGCTCGGTGGCGTACACCGGCGCGGTCTCCCAGGTCACCCGGAGCAACAGCGCACAACGCCTCAAGGCGCTCGACGGGGCACTGACCGTGCCCCCTGAACTGGCCGCCGCTCTCGCGGAGGCGGACGGGCCCGTGCTGCTGGTCGACGACGCCACGGAGACCGGCTGGACGCTCGCGGTCGCCACGCGCGTGCTCCGGCGCGCGGGCGCGCAGGGGGTGCTCCCGCTCGTTCTCGCCGTCCGGGGGTGACCGACCGTCAACCGCGCGTGAGCCCCGTGCCGCTTGGGCGTTGCGAACGCGTCCCATGCGCAGGGATATAAGCGGTGGATCACCACAAAACTGTCAGTGGCCCCAATTGCTCGTTGCCGCAACCAACTTCGCCAGGAAGAATTGGAGTCCGCTCCCCGCACGGCCCACTCGTTCATCGGTAGGGCTTCTGCTGCGGCGTGCGCTCCCCAAGTCCGACCCCCGCCCCGCTGTGTGGGCGCGTAGCCGAAGGGAGGATCGTGACCTTCGGATTCGCTCCGTCCTCGGCGGCCTCCGTGTCGACCTCTGCCGACCTCTCCGCCACTTCCGCCAACCGGTTGCTCGAGCCCGCGGAATGGGCCGCCGCCGGGATTCCGCTGCTGCGCAATCCCCGGGAGGTCGTCAGCGGGCTGCACGCGCGGCATCAGCCCCGGCCCACGACGGCGGTCGTCGCCGTCCTGGATCCGGACGAGCGGCTGATGGCGAGCGCCTCGTTCGTCCGGCGCCCGACCCCAGCCGACGGGTGGATGTTCCGCAACGCCCTCCTCGCGCAGCTGCGCAGGGTCATTCCGCATGATCTGCGCCGGCGCACCCCGGTGCGTACGGCCGTGCTGCTCTACTGCCGTGACGGCGACGCGCGTTGGACGGAGGAGGACGGGGCGTGGATGTGGGGGCTGCGGGACGCCTGCACCCTGCACGGGCTGCGCTGCGGGGCGTACATCACGCTGACACGTGACGGCTGGCAGGTCATCGGCGAGGGCCGGGGTGGCCGTCGGCCGCACGCAGACTCACCGGCCGAGCCCTTCGCCACGGCCGTCGCGCCGCCGCCCATACCCCGCACCGGTGGCGTCGCGTCGGAGGTACTGCGCCGAGCCGCGGCGCGCTGAGCCGCAGCCCCTGGACCGCTTCGGCACGCCCGGCCCGAACACCGCGAACGCCCGCCCTCACCCTCCGCGAAGCCACGGGGGGTGAGGCAGCACCGCCCTCGCCTCGCGGCACCGCACCGCACCGCACCGCACCGATAAGCAGAGCCGCGGCAGCGCGGGAGCGGCAGCGCGGCGGAACCGGCCGCCGACGTCCGACGCAGCGCCCCCGGACACGCCGAAACACCCCGCAGGCACGCCGAAGCGCCCCGTCACGGGGTGTGGCCGCAGTGTCGCCCGGATCGTTCGCGGGCAGACACGGCTCCCCGGCGGGCCCTCGCGGGCCGACCGGGGCCAGGTCCGCAGTCGCTCAGACTCCGGCGCCCAGCACCGAGTTGATCGTCTGCGGGTCGCCGCACACGATCAACAGGGCCCGGGCCCGGCCGAGGGCCTTGGGGAGCGCCTGGGCGGTGACGGCATCGGTTCCGCCGTTGACGGCGACCACGACGACGGGACGCGGCGCGGCCCGGTCGGTGGCCGAGGCATCGGCGTAGAAGACGTCGTCGCCCGCGTCGTGCTGCGCCCAGTAGGCGGCCTCGCCGAAGGAGAGCTCGTGGTCGGCCCACGGGTGCGACTCGCCGGTGGTGATCACCAGCACGTCACCGGGGGCACGGCCCGACTCCAACAGCAGGTCGACGGCTTCTTCGGCGGCGTCCAGCGCGCCCTCGGCCGAGGCCGGGATCAGCTGGATCTGCGGGGTTGCGGCAGGGGCGGACGGCCCGGGCTTGGCCGCGGCGTGAGCCGCGCGCTGAGCCGGCACCGGCCGGGCAGGCCCCGGACGACCAGGACGCGGTGGAGCCGCGGGACGGGGACCGGGTACGGGACGGGGGGTCGGCGCGACCCGGCCGCTGGCCGGAGTGGCACGCGGGCCCTGGGCACTCTCGTGAATCTGAGGCTCCTCGGGAATGAGAGGCATGAGCTGATTTTTATCAAACGCTGGTGCGACTCGCGTCGGCGGGTGGCACATGAGTGCGAACGGATCCGTCAGAAATCGAAGCCGAGCTGACCCTCGATCTCCGGAACGCTTCCGTCCGCCCAGGTGCGGGCCTTCTTGAGGTGCCGCCACTGGGGCAGCGCATCAAGATACGCCCACGACAACCGGTGGTACGGGGTGGGGCCCCGCTCCGCCAGCGCGGCCTTGTGGACAGGCGACGGATACCCGGCGTTGGCCGCGAAACCGAAGTCTGCATGGTCGACACCCAGTTCGGCCATCATTTTGTCGCGCTGAACCTTGGCGATCACCGAGGCGGCCGCGACGGCGACACAGGACTGATCGCCCTTGATCACCGTCCGAACCCGCCAGGGTGACCCCAGGTAGTCGTGCTTGCCGTCGAGGATGACCGCGTCGGGCCGCACCGGAAGGGCCTCCAGGGCCCGCACGGCGGCCAGCCGCAGCGCGGCCGTCATACCCAGGTCGTCGATCTCCTCCGGAGAGGCGTGACCGAGGGCGTGCGAGGTGACCCACTTCAGCAGTTCCTCGGCGAGCGACTCGCGTCGCTTGATCGTCAGGAGCTTGGAGTCGGTGAGGCCCTCGGGCGGTCGACGCAGTCCGGTGACCGCCGCGCAGACGGTGACGGGACCGGCCCAGGCTCCGCGCCCCACCTCGTCGACACCGGCGATGACCTTCGCTCCGGTCGTGGCACGCAGAGAGCGCTCGACGGTGTGGGTTGGTGGTTCGTACGGCATGGCACCCTTAGCCTACGCCGCCCTCGTCCCCGCGCGACACCCAGGTTTCCCGGGGCAACCTGAGCCCCTTCGCCGTGCCCGCCCGGGCGCCTCACCGGCAGAGCAGCGGAACCATCAACTGGTCGATCATCTCCTCGATGTCCCGCTCACTCCATTCGCTCCCGCACATCTTCGAGCGATACATCATCATGGCCGGAATCACGTCGAAGACATAGCCGTTGACCGCGTCGGGGCGCACCTCACCCCGCCTGATTCCACGCTCCACGACCTCGCGCAGCAGCTTGACCGTCGGCTCCACAACACCCTCAATGATCACACCGTGGAAGCGTTCGGCCTGGATGGTGTCGCATTCGTGAATCACCGAACGCAGAGCGAACCCGGGACGCGAGAACATCGCCTCACGGGCCTGACGGCACAGCGCCAACAGATCCTCGCGCACGTTCCCGAGGTCGGGCGCCTCCTCGAAACGCGGCAGCCCCGCCTGCAGGGCATCGGCGACGAGGTCCTCCTTGGAGGGCCAGCGGCGATAGACCGCCGCCTTGCCCGTCTGTGCGCCCGCGGCGACCCCCTCCATGGTGAGGCCGCTCCAGCCGACCGTGCTGAGCTGCTCCAGCGCCGCGTCGAGGATGGCGCGCTCGAGCACGGCGCCGCGCCGGCGCGGGGAGACCGTCGGGGCAGGAGCGGCCGTCCAGCGCGAAGTGACCATCTGTGTTTCTCCGTTGAGCCAGGGGGCGGGGGTGCCGAAAGCGGAAGCGGACGGACGACGCGCACCACGGCGGCGACTTCAATGAACGCTTGCGTTCACTAAGGGGGACTCACTACCGTGGACGCGTCAGTGAACGCGAGCGTTCACTAAGGCACTTGTGGGGGACCCATAGTGACAACCTCTCCGTTGATTCAGGATCAGAAGCCGGGAGCCGCCCGCCGGGAGGGGCGTCCCGGCATCGCACTCACCGTCATCGCGGCCTGCCAACTCATGGTGGTACTCGACGCGACGATTGTGAACATCGCGCTCCCGCACATTCAAGACGCGCTCAAGTTCAGCACCACCGACCTGACATGGGTGGTCAGCGCCTACACGCTGACCTTCGGCGGTCTGCTCCTCCTGGGCGGCCGGGCCGGTGACATCCTCGGCCGCCGCCGGGTGTTCATGACCGGAATCCTCGTCTTCACCCTCGCCTCGCTGCTCGGCGGCCTCGCCCAGGAACCCTGGCAGCTGCTCGCGGCCCGCGCGCTGCAGGGCGTCGGCGGGGCGATCGCCTCGCCCACCTCGTTGGCGCTCATCACGACGACCTTCCCCGAAGGGCCCGAGCGGAACCGGGCGTTCGGCGTCTTCGCAGCGGTCTCCGCCGGTGGCGGCGCCATCGGCCTGCTCGCGGGCGGCATGCTCACCGAGTGGCTCGACTGGAGGTGGGTACTGTTCGTCAACGTGCCCATCGGTGTGCTGATCGCCGTCCTCACCCCGATGTACATCAGCGAGTCCGAGCGGCACCCGGGACGGTTCGACATCGCGGGCGCGCTCACCTCCACCGCAGGTATGGCCTCGCTGGTCTACGGATTCATCCGCGCGGCGGAGGACGGTTGGCGCGACGGCCTGACCATCGGTTCCTTCACGGCCGCGGTGGTCCTCCTGCTGCTGTTCGGCCTGATCGAGAGGCGCGCCAAGGAGCCCATCACCCCGCTGCGTATGTTCACCGACCGCAATCGCTCGGGCACGTACGTGATCATGCTGAGCCTCGCGGCGGCGATGTTCGGGATGTTCTTCTTCATCGTGCTGTTCGTGCAGAACGTGCTGCGCTACACCCCGATCGAGGCCGGTCTGGCCTTCCTCCCGGTGACCGTCGCGATCGTCACCGGTGCCGGTCTGTCCCAGCGGTTCCTGCCGGTGCTCGGCCCCAAGCCGTTCATGGTGGTCGGCTCCACGCTCGTGGTGCTCGGTCTGACCTGGCAGACTTTCATCAGCCCCGACAGTTCCTACGTCAGTGGCGTGCTCGGTCCGATGGTGGTGTTCGGCTTCGGCATGGGCCTGAACTTCGTGACCCTCACCCTGACCGCGGTCTCGGGGGTGGCCCCTCACGAGGCGGGCGCGGCGTCCGGGCTGCTCAACGTCACGCAGCAGGTGGGCGGTTCGCTCGGCCTGTCCATCCTCACGACGGTCTTCGGTACGGCCAGCCGCGACGAGGCGGAGAAGCAGGTCCAGCTCTTCATGTCCCAGGCAACGGACGCGCAGAAGGCCGAGTTCGCCAAGACCCAGCAGCTGCCGGCTCCCTGGAGCCACGAGGTGCTCTCGCAGGGCATCTCGACGGCTTTCATACCCGCTGTCGCGATGGCCGTCCTCGCCCTGGCCACCGCCCTCGTGGTGATCAGGGTCCGCAAGAGCGACCTGGAAGCCCTCTCCGGCGCGGCCGGACCCACCGCCGGAGGCTGACGGGACGGTCAAGGAAGCGGCCGCACACCAGCCGGATACGCACGGGAGAGCGTGGAGCCGACCGCGCGCCAGCCGGACCACGCCGCCCGAGGGACCGTATCCCCGGAAGCTCACCAGCCGGACCACGCCCGGGGAACCGTAGACCCGGGCGTGGTCCAGCCGTGTGCGGGCCCGCGACGACTGTCAGCGGTAGTACTCCGGTCCCAGCTCATCGCACGCCGGTCCGCTCGCGCCCCCCGTCGGCGGACGCTCCTCCAGGATGCGCCTGGCCTCGGCCTCGCCCCAGCTCGTGGCGTACCAGGGAACGTGGCGCCGCTCGTCCAGTTCCTCCTTGATGCTCCACAGCGAGCACGACCTCATGGGCTCCTCCAGCCGGTCCAGGGCGGGCACCGCGTCGGCGGACAGGCCTTTGGCGTAGGGGAGGTCGAAGCGACCCGTGGTCTCGTACCGCTCGACGTTGCGCTCGGCGATCAGCCCGTCCGGCGACACCAGCCCGAACGCGAGCACCACCGCGACCGCACTGGCCGCGACGGCGCGCGGCAGCCATCGGGCGCCCCACACACCGGCGGCCATGATGAGCACGATGACCAGGCCGAGCCAGAGTTCCATGGTCAGCACCGAGATCCTCAGTCGCGTCAGCCCATACGCCTCCACGTACATGTCCATGCGCCGCACCGCGGAGGCCACGACGACGAGGGCCAGGGCGCACAGCGTTCCCAGGACCCCGCGCACGAGCGTCCGGTCGCTCGGGCGGGTGCGCGGGGCCCAGCGCAGGGCGATCACGATGACCAGCAGGGTGAGCAGCGTGGCCATGAGCAGCTGCCAGAAGCCCTGGCGCGCGTACTGCGCGTAGGTCTGGCCGGTCTCCTTCAGGACGGCGTCGTAGCCGCCGAAGAGCACGGCGAGCTGAACGGCGTTGAAGACGGCGAAGAGCCCGATCAGTCCGACCAGGGGCAGCGCCCACTCGACACGGCCGCGGGCGCGGCCGACCGGCACCTGGAGGCGGTCCCATCGGGCGGGTGCGGCCGCCGTACGGGCCGCCGCGAGGGTGCCGAACAGGCCCAGCGCGAGAAGCAGGAACCTCCAGGGGCCGTCGGTCACGGAGACGTCGGGCACCAGGGCGCCGAGCAGATCGGCGAAGGCCGCGTCGGCACCGGCGAACAGCGCACCGAAGACGAAGAGGAGGATCGCGGCGACGACGAACGCCCTCAGCAGAGGCGCCAGGCGGCCGCGATTGCCGCCCATCCGCTCGCGCAGACCCTGCCAGGCCCAGGCCGGTCCGGTGACCAGCGAGGTGAACACTCCGACGGGTCCGAGCAGGACGGCCGGCCAGGTGCGGCCGCCGTGCAGGGCCAGTGAGCCCGCCGCGAACGCGGTGACGACGGCGAGGAACGAGGGCCACTCCGCGGCGCGCAGTGCGGGCACGGCCAGCAGCGCGAGTCCTCCGGCGCCCCAGACGAGGGCCCAGGGACGCGGACGTCGCCCCGCGCGACGGCCCGCGGCGTACACGGCGAGCGCGGCGGGCACGGCGACGAAGAGCAGGTTGATCGCCAGCCCGTCGCCCAGCAGCACCATGCTGAGCAGGCCGGTCGCCAGGGCCGCCCACAGGGTCGCGGTCCTGATCGGCGCGGGATCACCGGGGCCGAAGTCGATCAGTGGCGATGAGGGCGGTGGTCCGGGCGGTGAGGGCGCTGGTCGGGACGGTGTGCGCGCTGGTCCGCCCGGTATGGGTTCGGGCCTGTCCGCCTTGCCCTCCGGTGTGGCGTCCGCGGAGGCAGTCGGCCGGCCGCTGTCCTTCCCGGTCCCCGCGCGGGCCCTCGGCGGCGGGCCTTCGGGTTCTGGCGTGGCTGGTGCTGACGGTGTCTCGGACATGGGACCCCCTCCCCCGACCGGCCCGCGTCGCCACCGTACGCAGCGCGCGGCTGCGGCAGAGGGCTCGTGACCGGTACCTCGTCGCCGCGTCTCGTCATGATCAACAGGCAGCGTGGCGGACAGGGTATGCCGCAGGTGAGCTCACGGGGTCGGCCCGGGAGCGCACTGTGTCACTCCTGTGACAGTCGAGGTGCTTGGGATCGAAGAGACCGGGGCAGCGCATCCGCTGCCTCCCGACGCCTCTCAGGCCGCGGTCGGCCCCTGTCGCCCCCGGTCGGTCATCCCACCTGGAGCCAGTCCGGGAACGCCTCCGTCCGCCGCGTCCAGGCCTCGGGGGGTGCCCCGGCCTTCCCGGAGGCGACCACTCCGCCGACGATGGCACAGGTCGTGTCGACGTCACCGCCCACCTGGGCCGTCGTCCAGAAGCCCCGCTCGTAGTCACCGAGGGCGCGTGCCGCCGACCAGAGCGCGAACGGCACGGTGTCGTGCGCCGTCGTACGCCGTCCGCAGCCCAGGACGGCGGCGACGGTGCCCGCGTCGGCGTAGTCGAGCATGTCCCGCGCGCGCCGCAGGCCCGCGCCGACGGCGCTCTTCGGGACGAGGGCGATGACCCCGTCCAGCAGATCGCCGGGGCTCGGCGGTCCGGCGGGATCGGCCGCGAGGGCCGCGGCAGCGGCGACGGCCATGGCACCGACGACGGCCTCACGGTGCTGGTGCGTGGGGTAGGCAGAGATCTCCGCCTGGTGGGTGGCCTGCTCGGGGTCGTTGGCGTACCAGGCGCCCAGCGGAGCGATCCGCATGGCCGCGCCGTTGCCCCAGGATCCCTGCCCGTTGAAGAGCGCGGAGGCCAGCTCACGCCAGTCGCCGCCTTCGCGGACCAGCCGCAGCAGGCGGTTGACCGCGGGCCCGTAGCCCCGGTCGAAGTCATGGTGCACGGCGAAGGAGCGGGCGAGTTCGTCCTGGTCGATCCGGTGGTGGGCCGCGAGGACAGCCACCACGGAGCAGGCCATCTCGGTGTCGTCGGTCCACTGCCAGGGGCCGGGCGGGGTCTCGCGGTGCTTGAGCAGCGGGTAGTTCACGGGCACGAAGTACTGCGAGCCCAGCGCGTCCCCCACCGCGAGTCCACGCAGGCTGGAGAGGGCCCGTTCGAGGGGGCCGTGAGGAGAGGAGTCAGCGGTCATCGCCCTGCCACTCTAACTGGTGGCCCCGTACGACTCCGGGTCCCGCCAGCGGTCGAACGGCCGGTCGAGCGCGTACTTGCCGTCCTCCCCGAGAACGAGCATCCGCATCTCCGCGTTCCCGGGGTTCGACAGCGACTCGAACTCCGCGACCGTCCAGTGGAACCAGCGCATGCAGAAGAGACGCATGGCGAGCCCATGGGTGACCAGCAGGACGTTCGGCGGGTGGTCGGGGTCCTCGAAACTGCGGAAGAGGCTCTCCAGGAAGCCACCGACCCGGTCGTAGACGTCGGCGCCGGACTCCCCCTGCGCGAAGCGGTAGAAGAAGTGGCCGTAGGCGTCCCGGTAGGCCTTCTGGAGGCGGACGTCGTCCGGGTCCTGCCAGTTCCCCCAGTCCTGCTCGCGCAGCCGTGGCTCCTCGCGCACCCGCACCTGCTCGGGGTTCAGGTGAAACGCCTGGAACGTCTCGTGCGTTCGGCGATAAGGGGAGACGTAGACGCTGACGCGCTCGCGGCCGACGACGTCGCGGATGTGCTTGCCGGTCTCCTCCGCCTGCTGCCAGCCGAGGTCGGTGAGCGCGAGGGCGTGGTCGGGCTCGCGCTCGTACACGGTGTCATCAACATTGCCCGTTGACTCGCCGTGTCGGACAAGGATGATGCGCCGTGGTCGTGCCATGCCAAGACCCTAAGGGGGACGAGGGCGGATCGAGCACTCGTCCGGGTGCCATACGGCGTAGGTCACACGGCTCCCGCCCGCCGACCTTCAAGGTTTGAAGATCAAACTCGCCGGAGTTGGAATCTCAAACCGTCCAGCTCGGCTCCAGCTCCACAATGTCACCGGTCATGGCGGCGACATCGGCCTCGATCTGCGCCCGAAGGGCGAGGCGCTCGATGCGTTCGACGCGGTACTTGCCGTGCTCGGCCGCCGACTGCCACATGGAGAGGATCATGAACTCGTGAGCGGGGGCCTCACCGAAGAGGCCGCGCACCATGCCCGGGGAGCCGGCCATCGCGGGGTTCCAGACCTTCTCCTGCATCAGCGCGAAGTGCTCGGCCCGCTCCTCGTGGACACGGCAGTGCGCCACCCGCACCAGATCGGCATCCGTGAAGCGCGGCTCGAATCCGGTCTTCACGTCGAACCGGTGGTCGAAGAGCTTCGCCTGCATGTCCTTGAAGGTGCCCGACTGCGACGCGGCGAGCCGGTCGTGGGAGCGCGCCATGAAGGAGTCGTAGAAGGCACGGCTCTCCCAGAAGGAGAAGATGTGCGCCACACCGGCCCGCCCCCGGCTCCAACCCCCGCCCTGTCCACGGAATCCCGGCTCCCCCAGTAGCCCCGCCCACTTTCGCTGCCCCCGTTCGAAACCGCGGCGGTCCACCACGGTGCAGCGAATCCACTTGACCAGCACCGCGCCATGGTAAGGCCACGGAACGTGGCGGCGGTCACTCTCCGGCCGGTTGCACCCGGGCGAGCGCCCCGGCGCGCATGCGAGGATGGACAACTGGCCTGGACCGCCAGGCAGTTCGGCCCGCACGCACAGAAGAGGGGGAGGGAGTTCTGTTGAACGGCCTCAACAAGGGCATCCGCAAGGTAGAAGTGTCGCTCAAGTGGGACCCGAGTCCTGCCGGACAGCCGCCGACGGATCTCGACATCGTCGCGGCCCCCTATCTGGCGACCGATCCGACCGGCAGCCCCGCCTACGTCGTGCACTTCGACAGCCGCTCACCCGACGGCACCATCACCCTCAACCGTGACAGCAAGACCGGCCAGGGCTTCGGCTGGGACGAGGTCATGACGGTCGAACTGAACCGCCTCGACAGCCGGTACGGCCGGGTCGTGATCGGCGTCGCCATACAGCAGGGATCGGGCCCGAGGACCTTCGCCGAGGTCACCAGGCCCGCTCTGCGCATCCGTGAGGACTACACCGTCCTGGCGGAGGACGACTTCGGCGGCGTCCTCGGCTCGACCGCCGCGACCGTCGCCGAGTTCGTCCGCGACACCACCGGCGAATGGACCTTCCACCCGGGCATCACCGGCTTCGACGAGGACCCGGCGACCTTCGCCCGCGTCATGGGCGGCCCGCGAGAGGCCTGACCCTCACTCCCACTCGGGCACCGGGGGCGACATGTCAGCTTGATCGCCACGGCAGCGGAAGGGGGGGAGCCGGCCTGTCGCCGACTCCCCCCTTCCGGCAGTCACTTCACGCCCGGAAGGCGCTCACGTTCAGCTGCAGCCGCTCGTCGAACCGCAGCCCTCGCAGATGTAGCAGGAGCCGGCCCGCTGCATCTTCGTACCGCAGGAGAAGCACAGCGGGGCGTCCGCATGGATGCCCAGCTGCATCTCCACCAGTTCGGCGCTGGTGTGGGCCTGCTTCGGGGCGGGCACGGCCACCTCGGCTCCGGCCTTCGGGGTGGCGACGGCCTTCAGGTCCGTCTGCCGCGGGGCCGACTGCGCCAGGCCCTCGACGTCGACGTCCTCCTCGGTGGGCTCGTACGAGCCGGTCTCCAGGTGGCGCTGGCGCTCCTCGGCGGAGTGGATGCCGAGCGCGGAGCGCGTCTCGAAGGGCAGGAAATCGAGCGCCAGGCGGCGGAAGATGTAGTCGACGATCGACTGCGCCATCCGCACGTCCGGGTCGTCCGTCATGCCGGCCGGCTCGAAGCGCATATTGGTGAACTTCGAGACGTACGTCTCCAGCGGAACGCCGTACTGGAGGCCGACGGAGACCGCGATGGAGAAGGCGTCCATCATGCCCGCGAGGGTCGACCCCTGCTTCGACATCTTCAGGAAGACCTCGCCGAGACCGTCGTCAGGGTAGGAGTTGGCGGTCATGTAGCCCTCGGCGCCGCCGACCGTGAAGGAGGTCGTGATGCCGGGACGGCCCTTCGGGAGGCGCTTGCGGACCGGGCGGTACTCGACGACCTTCTCGACCGCGGTACGGATCGTCTCCTCGGCCTTCTCGGTGATCTCCGCCTTCTCCGTCTCCTTGGTCTTCGCGGAGAGCGGCTGGCCGACCTTGCAGTTGTCGCGGTAGATCGCCAGGGCTTTGACGCCCAGCTTCCAGGCCTCGAAGTAGATCTCCTCGACCTCCTCGACGGTCGCCGTCTCCGGCATGTTGACCGTCTTGGAGATGGCGCCGGAGATCCACGGCTGAATCGCGGCCATCATGCGGACGTGCCCCATCGGGGAGATGGCACGCTCGCCCATGGCGCAGTCGAAGACCTCGTAGTGCTCCTGCTTGAGACCCGGGGCATCGATCACATTGCCGTGGTCGGCGATGTGGGCGACGATCGCCTCGATCTGCTCCTCCTGGTAGCCCAGGCGGCGCAGGGCCTGTGGGACCGTTCCGTTGACGATCTGCATCGAGCCGCCGCCGACCAGCTTCTTGAACTTGACCAGCGCCAGGTCGGGCTCGACACCGGTGGTGTCGCAGGACATGGCGAGGCCGATGGTGCCGGTCGGCGCGAGCACGGACGCCTGCGAGTTGCGGAAGCCGTTCTTCTCGCCGAGGCGGATCACGTCCTGCCATGCCTCGGTGGCGGCGGCCCACACCGGGGTGTCCAGATCGTCCATGCGGACGGCCGTGCCATTGGCGTCGGAGTGCTGCTTCATCACGCGGTTGTGGGCGTCCGCGTTGCGGGCGTAGCCGTCGTACGGGCCGACGACCGCGGCCAGTTCGGCGGAGCGCTTGTACGCCGTGCCGGTCATCAGCGAGGTGATGGCGCCGGCGAGGGCGCGGCCGCCGTCGGAGTCGTACGCGTGACCGGTCGCCATCAGCAGGGCGCCGAGGTTGGCGTAGCCGATGCCGAGCTGGCGGAAGGCGCGGGTGTTCTCGCCGATCTTCTGGGTCGGGAAGTCGGCGAAGCAGATGGAGATGTCCATCGCCGTGATGACCAGCTCGACGACCTTGGTGAAGCGCTCGACCTCGAAGGACTGGTGACCGAGGCCGTCGTCCTTGAGGAACTTCATCAGGTTCAGCGAGGCGAGGTTGCAGGACGTGTTGTCCAGGTGCATGTACTCGCTGCACGGGTTGGAGGCGGTGATGCGGCCGGACTCCGGGCAGGTGTGCCAGTTGTTGATCACACCGTCGTACTGGATGCCCGGGTCGGCGCATGCCCACGCGGCCTCGGCGAGCTTGCGGAACAGCGCCTTGGCGTCGACCTTCTCGATGACCTCGCCGGTCATACGGGCGCGGAGGCCGAACTCGGTGCCGTTCTCCACGGCCGTCATGAACTCGTCGTTCACGCGGACCGAGTTGTTGGCGTTCTGGTACTGGACGGACGTGATGTCGTCGCCGCCCAGGTCCATGTCGAAGCCCGCGTCGCGCAGGGCGCGGATCTTCTCCTCCTCCTTCACCTTGGTGGCGATGAAGTCCTCGACGTCCGGGTGGTCCACGTCCAGGACGACCATCTTGGCGGCGCGACGGGTGGCACCGCCCGACTTGATCGTTCCTGCGGAGGCGTCGGCACCGCGCATGAAGGAGACCGGACCGGAGGCGTTGCCGCCGGAGGAGAGCAGCTCCTTGGAGGAACGGATGCGGGAGAGGTTCAGGCCGGCGCCGGAGCCGCCCTTGAAGATCATGCCCTCTTCCTTGTACCAGTCGAGGATCGACTCCATGGAGTCGTCGACGGCCAGGATGAAACAGGCGGAGACCTGCTGGGGCTGCGGCGTGCCCACGTTGAACCACACGGGGCTGTTGAAGCTGAAGATCTGGTGCAGGAGGGCGTACGCCAGTTCGTGCTCGAAGATCTCGGCGTCGGCGGGCGAGGCGAAGTACTTGTTCTCCTCACCGGCCTTCGTGTACGTCTTCACGATGCGGTCGATCAGCTGCTTCAGGCCGGTCTCGCGCTGCGGGGTACCCACGGCACCGCGGAAGTACTTGCTGGTGACGATGTTGACCGCGTTCACCGACCAGAAGTCGGGGAACTCGACGCCGCGCTGCTCGAAGTTGACCGAGCCGTCGCGCCAGTTGGTCATGACGACGTCACGCCGCTCCCAGACCACCTCGTCGTACGGGTGCACGCCGGGGGTGGTGTGGATGCGCTCGATACGCAGGCCCTTGCTCGCCTTGGTGCCCTTGGCGCGGGAACTCCGTGCCGGACCGCTCGCCGTCTCTGTCATGCCGCCTCCCTGTACGGGCGAAAACGCCCTGAAGTGCCACGCTGTTCCCGTGACACGGTGTTCTGTCTTGTGTCGCGACCCGACTGACACAGCCGTTCGCGACAGGCCTGGATCGCCGCCGGTCGTCCGGACCACCCACTGGTCCGGCGGTGCGGCCCGCCGTCAGTCGGCGGCGTTGGCGGGCACCGGGACCTGAACAGTCCCTCCGGACCCGCGGTCGCTCTCCACCCGTCCCCCGGCCGCGCTCTCGACGTCCTCGTCGTGCGCGTCGGGGCGCTTCCCCTGCTCTTCCCTGAGTTCCGCGATCGCGGCCTCGAAGTCCTCCAGCGAGTCGAACGCCCGGTAGACGCTCGCGAACCGCAGGTAGGCGACGAGGTCGAGTTCCTGCAACGGGCCGAGTATGGCCAGCCCCACGTCATGGGTGGTCAGCTCGGCGCTTCCGGTCGCACGCACCGCCTCCTCGACCCGCTGGCCGAGCTGGGCGAGCGCGTCCTCGGTGACAGGCCTGCCCTGGCACGCCTTGCGGACGCCATTGATGACCTTGGTACGGCTGAAGGGCTCGGTCACGCCGGACCTCTTGACCACCATCAGCGAGCACGTCTCCACCGTCGTGAAACGACGGGAGCAGTCGGGACACTGGCGGCGCCTGCGGATCGACGTGCCGTCGTCCGTCGTACGACTGTCGACGACGCGGCTGTCGGGGTGCCTGCAGAAGGGACAGTGCATAACTCCAACCCTCCTCACAGCACGACTCAATAAGCCCCACGAGCCACTTGGGCCCCGCGGAAGCAGCCCCAAGCATAGGGGATGACCATGAGCCCGAGGACCCGGGGGACCACAACTTCTGGGCCGTTGCAGAAATCCAAGCACTAGATGTAGGGCTTGGCATGTAAATCCCCCCACGGCGCGCGTGTCGCGCACGTATGGGCATGTGCCGGACGAGCAGTCCGTCGCGGAGCGCGTCCGCGCCGTCGCGGAGCGGACGCGGGCAGGGCGGGGCGCCATGAGAAAGGGGTCGGTACCCGGTCGACGGAGTACCGGATGGCAGACTGGGCCGTGCGGCGACAGCGGCCCACAAGGCCCCTCGCCCCGGCGGTGAAGAGTACAGCAATCAACGCTTTTGTCCGTCGGAGCCGCCCGCTCTACACCCGGACACATGGTCACGTCAGGTAATTCACGGTTTTTCACTCGAACGTGTGTTTGGCGCAACCTTTCGAAAGCAACTACCGTTGTGCTGCACGGGAGACCATCGAGAGGGGCCGACGTGACCACCACCGCTGACAGTGCCACCATCACTGCCCAGGACCGCTCCCAGAGCCGATTCGAGCCGGTGCATGCGATGAACGAAGCCACGAATCATGAAGGGCCCAAGCGCGCCCTGCCCGGCCGACCTCCAGGCATCAGGGCGGACAGCTCCGGGCTCACCGACCGGCAGCGCCGGGTCATCGAGGTGATCAGGGACTCGGTGCAGCGGCGCGGATACCCGCCGTCGATGCGGGAGATCGGCCAGGCGGTCGGCCTGTCCAGCACGTCCTCCGTGGCGCACCAGCTGATGGCACTGGAGCGCAAGGGCTTCCTGCGCCGGGACCCGCACCGTCCGCGTGCGTACGAGGTCCGGGGCTCCGACCAGGCCTCGGCGCAGCCGACGGACACGGCAGGCAAGCCGGCCGCTTCGTACGTGCCGCTCGTCGGCCGCATCGCCGCCGGTGGCCCGATCCTCGCCGAGGAGTCCGTCGAGGACGTGTTCCCCCTTCCCCGCCAGCTGGTGGGCGACGGCGAGCTCTTCGTCCTGAAGGTCGTCGGCGACTCCATGATCGAGGCGGCGATCTGCGACGGCGACTGGGTGACGGTCCGCCGCCAGCCCGTCGCGGAGAACGGGGACATCGTGGCCGCCATGCTGGACGGCGAGGCCACCGTCAAGCGCTTCAAGCGCGAGGACGGCCATGTCTGGCTGCTCCCGCACAACGCCGCCTACGAGCCCATCCCGGGTGACGACGCGACCATCCTCGGCAAGGTGGTGGCCGTTCTGCGCCGCGTCTGACACCCAGCGGCGGACGGTTGCCCGTGCCCGTCCCCGCCCCTGATCCGGGCCCCGGAATCCACTGCGCCGGTTCCGGGGCCCTGGGCTGTCCAGGGCCCACCCGGACGCCACGGCCCGAGGCTTGGCCCGCGCGCGACGGCCGGTGACCTGTCCCTTCGCCATGGGGACAGGTCACCGGCCGTTCGTCATGCCTCCGCCTTCACCGCTTCTTCCCGCTGCTCCGCCTCTTCCCGGTCCTTCGCGGCGGTGTCGATCGCGGCGAGCGACCTGCGGACCTGGTTACGGTCCGTCGTGTACCAGAAGTCGGGCAGTGAGGCCTTCAGATAGCTGCCGTACCGCGCGGTCGCGAGCCGTTGGTCCAGTACAGCGACCACACCACGGTCCCCCTGCGCCCTTACGAGACGGCCGGCGCCTTGCGCCATCAGCAGAGCCGCGTGTGTGGCGGCGACCGCCATGAAGCCGTTGCCGCCCGCCTCCTCGACGGCCTTCTGGCGAGCGCTCATCAGCGGGTCGTCGGGGCGAGGGAACGGGATCTTGTCCATCACGACCAGCTGGCAGCTGGGACCAGGCACGTCCACGCCCTGCCAGAGCGAGAGGGTGCCGAAGAGACAGGTCTTCGGGTCGGCCGCGAAGCCCTTGATCAGCTCCCCGAGCGTCTCCTCCCCCTGCAGCAGGATCGGGTACTCGGGGATGCGGACGCGCAGCTCCTCCGCCGCCAGCTGGGCGGCCCGCATCGACGAGAACAGTCCGAGCGTCCGGCCGCCGGCCGCCTGGATCAGTTCCATGAGCTCGTCCAGCATGTCCGCCCGGTCGCCGTCCCGCGCGGGACGTGAAAGATGCTTGGCGACGTAGAGGATGCCCTGCCTCGGGTAGTCGAACGGCGATCCGACGTCCACGCCCTTCCACTGTGGAAGGGCGTCGCCCTGGGCGCCCTCGGGGGCCAGTCCCAGCGAAGCCCCGACCCCGTTGAAATCGCCGCCCAGCTTGAGTGTGGCGGAGGTCAGGGTGACGGAGCGGTCCGCGAAGAGCTTCTCCCGGAGCAGACCCGAGACGGACATCGGGGCGACGCGCAGGGACGCGCCGAAACGGTCATGGCGTTCGTACCAGACGACGTCCCACTCCGAGCCGTTGCTGATCCGCTCCGCCACGTCGTGCACGCTCTCCACGGCTGCCAGAGCCTGCTTGCGGACGGCGTCCTCGTCCTGGACGGACTTGTCGCGGGTGCTGCCGATTGCCGAGATCACCGCGCGAGCGGCATCGCGCAGCGCCATCAGGACGTACGCCAGATCCTCTGGGATCTCTTCCAGCCGGCCCGGAAGAGCAAGCTCCATGATCCGCTCGAACCCCTCGGCGGCGGTCTGGAGCTGGTCCGCGACCTTCTCGTTCACGAGCTTCGCCGCCCGTTTCACGGCGCGGTTGACCTGGCCCGGAGTGAGTTCGCCGGTCGCCACGCCGGTCACCCGGGAGACGAGTTCGTGCGCCTCGTCCACGATCAACACCTCGTGCTGCGGGAGAACCGGAGCACCCTCGATGGCGTCGATCGCGAGCAGCGCGTGGTTGGTGACGACGACCTCGGAGAGCTTGGCCCGCTCCCGGGCCATCTCGGCGAAGCACTCGGCGCCGTACGCGCACTTCGTGGCGCCCAGGCATTCTCTGGACGACACCGAGATCTGTGCCCAGGCGCGGTCGGACACTCCTGGGGTGAGGTCGTCCCGGTCGCCGGTCTCGGTCTCCTGCGACCAGTCCCGCAGCCTCAGCAGGTCCTGGCCCAGCTTGCTGCTGGGGGCGGCCGCCTCGAACTGGTCGAAGAGGCCCTCCTCCTCGTCCTGCGGTACGCCTTCGTTCAGCCGGTGCAGGCACAGATAGTTCGACCGGCCCTTGAGCATCGCGAACTCCGGGCGGCGGCGCAGGAGGGGGTGCAGCGCGTCGACCGTTCTCGGCAGGTCCCGCTCCACGAGCTGCCGCTGGAGGGCGAGGGTCGCCGTGGCGACGACGACACGCTCTCCCTGGGCGAGCGCGGGCACCAGATACCCGAGGGACTTGCCGGTGCCGGTGCCTGCTTGGACCAGCAGATGGGAGCCGTCGTCGATCGCCTCCGCGACGGCTTCGGCCATGGTCACCTGGCCGGGGCGCTCCGTGCCGCCGACAGCGGTGACGGCTGCGTGCAGGAGTTCGTGGAGTGAGGGCTTCGTCATAGCGCGACCACCCTACGGGCCACCACTGACAAACGGGTGATCGCGGCGGACGCGTGGGGCCTGGGAGGCGGGATCAAGGCGTCTTCTCTTCGACTGGACGGGACGGTCTCGGAGCCCGGACATCGAGTCGAGACGAGTCTGGGCGGGGCAGGGCGATCGGACCGGGAACCGGAGCGGCTCGTGCGGTGTACCAGAAATGACGGCGTCACAGCAGATCCACATCGGATCTACATCAGATCGCGCAGCAGCCGGTCCCTGCACATGAGGGCGGCCCGCTTGTCGGGCAGGTCGACCTCGGTGGCGTACCGGAAGCCCGCGCTGAGGAAAGCGGAGACGGAGGGGAAGTTGCGCAGGTCGGGTTCCGCGACGACGCGGGCACAGGAAGGTCTTCTGTCGAGGACGAGATCGGCGACGGCGCGGAGCAGGGTGGAGCCGAGACCGCGCCCACGCTGGGCCACTGGTCCGATGAGCAGATGGATCCCGGTGTCGTGGGGACGGGCGGGGTAATGGCGGGCGAGGGGGTCGAGATCCGCCCGGTAGATCTCCCAATAGCTCACCGGGGCTCCGTTCAGCAGTCCGAGACAGGGCATGCTGCGGCCGTCCCCGTCGAGCTGGGCACGTAGGTGGTTCGCGGTCACGTCCTCGGCTCCGCCGAGCTTCCAGTAGGAGTCCACGGCCGAGTCGTTCATCCAGCGGGAGATCAGCGGGACGTCCCGTCCGAGGCGCACGGGGACGAGGTGCAGCGTGCCTGCCGGGGTGGCGACCGGCCCCCAGTCCGCGAGGTGGTCGAGCAACTCGCCGTCGGCCGGGCGTCCCCTCTGCCCCGCGTCGGTACCGCCGTCGCACGGGTCGGTGTCCTCGGAGTCGAAGGTGTCCTCGGATCCGGTGTCCTCGGACAGGAGCGCGAGGAAGTCGTCGGTCAGGCGCAGTTCGAGGGTGTCCTCGTTCCCGGGGGCCGAGGCGGTGCCGGTGTCGGTGTCGGTGTCGGTGGTCGCGTGGGTGCTCGCGTCGGTGGGAGGCACGGCGACGCTCCTCTCAGGAGATCGGGTGGGTCATGTTCCTCGGAACTGAAGGGAGTCGGACTACACGGACGAGTGGGCTGGACCGCAGTACGGAGGAGGAGCGGCCGGTCATGGAAGGAGGGGGTTGGTGAGAGTGACGTAGACGGACTGGGTGTCGACAGGACCGACGAGTTCATCGAGGCCGTGGAGGCGGGTCAGCAGGTTGGCCTTGCAGCGCAGGACGGGTGAGTCGAGCAGTCGGGCGGGCAGGGTGGTGTTCAGCCGGGCGGGACCGGTGGCCACATCCGCGAGGAAGCGGCGGAAGGCGGCGAGCAGGAGCCGCTCGTCGCCGAGGCGCTGGGAGCCGAAAGCACCGATGAGACCGAACACGTTGTTGATGCCGAGGTAGTAGGCGAATCGTTCGTCGGTGACCTCGTCGGAGACGAACGTGTCGCTGCGCTCGCCGATGCCGGGCAGCCGGGATCGGAGGTCCGCACGGCGGGACTCACGGAAGTAGTAGCCCTGGTTGTCGCGGAACCTTCCGCCGATGGGCCAGCCGTCGGGGTCCAGTAGGACGAGCGTGTTCTGCTGGTGCGCTTCGAGGGCGATCCCGGCCTCACTGTCGAGCCACAGCACGGGCCGCACGACGTGTTCCAGGTAGCGCAGGAACCACTCGACGGCTACGGCTCCCCGGGAACGCCCGGTCCGCCCGGCGAGACGGTTGACGACCTCCTCAAGCCGCGACCGCATGAGGAGGCGCTCGTCGGGGTGGCCTTCGCCATCGGGGTACGGCCGGGGTGCCACGAGGCCCGCGACGCAGGACGCGTCGTCCGCCGGGCCGAACGGGTTGTGCCGGATGACCACGTCCAGGCCCACCAGGGGGTCGCCGTCCGGTGCGGTGCCCGCCAGCCAGGCCGGGTCGCGGACGATGTCGAACCCGGGATGGGCCGCCTGCCACCGCTCGGCCAGGCCGGTGCGCAGCAAGCGGTGCACCTCGACACCGCGATGGAGTTCCTTGCGGAGGTTCTCACGGCGGGAGTTGGTGATGCGCAGGCCCAGAGAGAGCTTCAGCATCGCGGGGGCACCGGTGCGGTGAACGGTGCGGACGGAGGAGGTGGGGTGCCAGGGAGCGCCGTGCGGGCCCAGGTCGCGCAGCAGGCCGGCGTCGAGCAGCGCGGCGACGGCCGGGCGGTGGCGGACCTCGCGGAGCTGCCAGGGGTGCAGGGGTAGGGCGGTGAAGCCGTCGGGGAGTGGCAGGTCCGGCCCGGCCAGCCGCGCGGTCAGACGGCCGGCGGGGACGACACGGCCGCGCTCGGTCCACGCCGAGTCGGTCGACAGGACGGAGGGTGCGACCGCCATCCAGTGCAGGGGGAAGGAGCCACGCAGTTCAGGTGAGTACAGGCGCGCTTCGGCCTCGGAAAGCCCTTCCCTGCTCTTCGGGGTGGGGTGGAGGGGATGGCCGAGGAGGAGGGCCTGCTCGGCGGCCAGGAACCGGGCGGGGTCGTCGGCGGGTTGAGCACGGCGCTCGGTGATGAACAGAGCGACCTGGCGGGCGGAGTCGGCGACACTCCCCACCAGGTCCAGTGGGTCGCGCTCGATGTGCGGGGTGGGCTGGATGTGCGGGGTGGGCGCGGCCCTGGGTCGGGGTCGGGGCCGGGGGGTTGTTCCCCGCGTGCCTCCTGCGGTCGCCTCGCGGGTCAGCAGGACCGCGAGCGTGACCGCGTCGACAGGGGGTGCGGTGTCGGGGGCGCCGGCGAGGTGGGGGCGGCCGAAGCGGTGCCAGCCGGTGGGAGACCAGTAGCGCACCGGCGCGAGGAGGGTCGTGCCGGTGGCGGGGAGAGGGATGTGGAGGACGCCGCCGTGGTCTTGGGGAGGGGTGAGGTCGTGTTCGCGTACCCAGCAGCGCAAGAGGTTCTCGGCCGCTGCCGCCTGTGCGGCGGTGTGCGGGTCGGGGTGGTGCAGGAGGTCGGCGTCGGTGCCGAGGTCGGGGTCGGGCGAGGTCGTAAGGGCCCGGCCGCTGTCCGTGTCCTGGCGTGGGGCCGGGCAGCCGCGCTCGTGGCTCGGCCCCGTCGGGTGGTCGGGAAGCACGGGTCGGCGAGGGACTGGCTGGGCGGGGCACGGTACCTGCGCGGGCACGCCGGGGTGGGGGCCAGCTTGGTGCCGCGGTGGGTCCAGCAGGCTGGCCCCCGGTTCCGTCAGGCAGCTGTCCCGCTCGACTTGACTGGGCCCAAGTTCACCCGGCTCGACCTGGCTGGGCCCGTGCTGCCTCGGCTCGGCCTGGGTGGGCCCGGGCTCACTCGGCTCGACGTGCGCGGGTCGCCGCTGTCCCGGCTCGGTCTGGCCGGGCGATGGTTCGGAGCGGCCTGGCAGCGGTGGTTCAGCGCTCAAGGGGCCGGAGGGCTGAGGGACGTGGGCTTCCGGGGAGCGGTGGTGGGTGCGGGCCCCGGGGGCGGGCGGCGGGTTCACGGCGGTTCCTGGGGTTGCTCGTGCGGGAGGGCAGTCGCGGGTTCGTACCGGCGAGCGGAGGTGAGGCGGGTGTTGGAGGGGAGCAGGCGTGGGGAGCGGTGGTGGGGCCGTGCCGTGGGTGGGTGGCTGGTTGGGGCGTGGCGGGGTGGGCGGTCGTGGGGGTGGTGTTCAGCCGCCCGGCGTGCGGGCGGGGACTCCGGCTCGCACGAGGGCCGGGTGCACCGGGAATCGTGTCGCTGCGGTGGCCGCCACCGAGGCGATCGCGTCCGTCAGCCGGTCGAGCACTGCGTTCGTCTGATCGTCGGTGATCGTGAGGGGCGGCAGGAGGCGGACGACGCCGGCATGGCGGCCGCCGAGATCGACGATCAGCCCACGGCGGAGGCACTCACGCTGTACGGCGGTGGCGAGGGAAGGGGCGGGTGGGCGCGGACCGGTCTCGTCGGGTCCAGGGGGCGCGTCCGGGGTGACCATCTCGATGCCGATCATCAGCCCCCGTCCTCGTACGTCACCGACACAGGCGAACCGCTCGGTGAGGGGGCGGAGTTGAGCGAGGATGCGGGCGCCCAGGGTGGCGGCGCGTTCAGCGAGGCCGTTCTCGCGGACGTGAGCGAGGGTGGCGGCGCCCGCGGCCATGGCGAGCTGGTTGCCGCGGAAGGGGGTGGCATGGGTGCCGGGCCGCCAGACGTCGAGGTCGTCGCGGTGGACCACGACGGCCAGCGGCAGGCTGCCGCCGATGGCCTGGGAGAGGACCATGACGTCGGGGACGACGCCGCTGTGCTCGACGGCCCAGAAGCGGCCGGTGCGGCCCACACCCGTCCGGACCTCGTCGGCGATCAGCGGGATCGAGCGGGCGGCGGTGATCTCCCGCATGCGGCGCAGCCAGCCGTCCGGGGCGGGGAGGACTCCTCCCTCGCCCTGGACGGGTTCGAGGAGCATGCCGGCGGGCAGCGGTGCTCCGGGATCGGCGTCGTCGAGGACGGACTCGGTCCAGCGGGCGGCGAGTTCGGCGCCGCGTTCGCCGCCGATACCGAACGGGCAGCGGTAGTCCTGCGGGTAGGGCAGGCGTGGCGCCCGGATGTCGCGGGCGGTCGCGGGTGCTTCGAGGGCCCCGGTGTTCAGGTCGGCGTGGGCACCGGTGAAGGCGAGCAGGCCGGAGCGTCCGGTGGCGGCCCGGACCAGTCTGCAGGCGACCTCGACCGCGTCCGTGCCGGAGGGGCCGCAGAACCGGACGCGGGCACGGTCCGCGAGCTCTGGTGGCAGGGTGCGGAGCAGTTCGGTGGTGAAGGCGTCCTTGGCGGGGGTGGCCAGGTCGAGGACGTGCAGCTGAGCACCCGAGGCGACCGCCTTGCGGATGGCTTCGAGGACGACCGGGTGGTTGTGGCCGAGGGCGAGGGTTCCGGCGCCGGACAGACAGTCGAGGTAGCGGCGACCGTCGGCGTCCTCGACGGTCAGCCCGCGCGCGCGTACGGGAACGACGGGCAGGGAGCGCGCGTAGGTGCGCGCCGCCGAGTCTCGGGCGGCCTGCGGCCACGGAATCCTTCCGTGCCCCGACCGCACGGCACGTGCCCCGTCGTGCTCCCGTCGTGGGCGGGCCGGTTCGCCCGCGGGTCTCGGACCCGCTCGCTCGGGGTCACGTCCCACCGGCGCCACCGCGGACTCGGTCACCGCCACTGCTGCACTTCCTCCCACGGTTCATCAGAGGCGAGTCGGCAGGGGTCACCGAACACCGGCGGGTCCCCCGCACGTACCAACGACGAGACCGGTACGGGGAAGCGGGTCGGACGAAAATATGTGCCGCGGCGGATGCTTGGCCGGTTCGGTCCGGTCCGCTCGGGTGCCGCCGACCGGACCTTCGGCCCGTGTCCCTACGGTCGGGCCCGGACGGCCGGAGCGGTGCGGCCGGATTCCGGTGGTGGGTTACCGCTTCAGTCCGACGCCGCCGAAGTGGGTGACGTCGATGTCCTCGTCGTCGGCTCCGGGGCGCCAGCGGGAACAGGAGACGATGCCCGGGGGAAGGAGTTCGACGTCGCCGAAGAGGCGTACGAGGTCGGCATGGCTGCGCAGCGTCATCGCCGCCGAAGCCTGTCCGTTTCAGTACTCCACGGCCTGCGTCATCGCTTCGCCGTCGACCTCGGTGGTGGGATGGGAGATCACGAGGTGGCTGCCGGGCGGTACGGCAGCCACCAACCGCCGTACCACAGCGGCCGCTTCGTCGGTGTCCATGCCGAAGTTCAGGACGCCCAGCATGGTGATCGCGATCGGCTGCCGGAAGTCCAGGGTGCCCGCGGCGCCCCTCAGGATCGTGTCGGGATCGTGGACGTCGGCGTCTATGTAGTCGGTGGCACCCTCGGCGGTGCTGTTGAGCAGTGCGTGGGCGTGCGCGAGGACGATGGGGTCGTTGTCGACGTAGACGATCTTGCAGGAGGGGTTGACGCGCTGGGCCACCTCGTGGGTGTTGTCCGCGGTGGGCAGGCCGGTGCCGATGTCCAGGAACTGCCGGACACCGGCTTCCTCGGTCAGATAGCGGACGGTGCGGGCCAGGAAGCGGCGGTCGGCGACGGCGGAGCGGGGAAGCTCGGGTACGAAACCGAGGATCTGGTCGCCGACCTGCTCGTCGACCTCGTAGTGGTCCTTGCCGCCCAACCAGTAGTTCCAGATCCGCGCGGAGTGAGAGACGTTCGTCCGGAGCTGGTTGACGCGCGCGACACCCGCGTTGCTGTGGGAGTGGTCGGACATACGGTGCGGGCTCCTTCGGAACATGAGCGGCGAGTTCTTCCCCGACCTAGATTCACTCGCTCAACTACCGCAAGGGAAGAGGCATTTGGTCAGGGCGGTTGGTCGACTGCGCCTGGTTGATCGCCTGGTCGGGGGGCTCGTAGCCAAACCGTTGCCGTTCCATCGGATGTCCCCCACACCGACCGCATAGTGTGTGGTGCCGTTCCGAAGGACGCGGGTCGGTGGATCTCACCGAGCCACGCGGACGAGGACTACGTACGTAGTAGGTACGAAGAAACAAGTGTGCGGAGCCGCGCGAAATGTCGTGTCGGCCACGTACAAGAAGGCGGCCGGCGCGCGGAGGAGTCGTGCGCTGTCCGTCTCGGCACCACAGATTCTCAACGCCCCAGGGGGAGTTCAGACCATGCGACCCATACGACCGCTCTTCGCCGCCCGTCGTGGGAGGAGCACGCGCCGCAGAACCTCCCCCGTTCTGGCCGTGGTCGGCCTCGCCACGGTTATGTCGTTGACGGCCACCGCATGCGGCTCGGGGGACACCACGGCGAACGCCGAGGCGTCGGCCTCCGCGCAGGACAGCGGAAGCGGGGGCGACGGCAAGATCCGGATCCCGGACGACATCAAGGACAAGCTGAAGGAACACGGGATCGACCTCGACAAGTGGCGGGGCGGGGCGTGGAAGAACTGGGACAAGGACGACTGGCTGCGCGAGGCCGAGGACTACGTCAACCCGATCATCAAGGACCTGTGGGACCCGGACCGGATGCGGGACGCCGAGGAGCCGGAGAAGGAGGTCGACGAGGGCGACATCACCGGTGACCAGGGTGTGACCGACCCGACGCCGGAGTCCGTCGACGCGAAGGCGGTGGCGGCTCAGTACCACGCGAACGTGCCCGAGGCGGGCAAGGTCTTCTTCGACGCGCCCGAGGGCACGATGGTCTGCTCGGCGACGGTGGTGCAGGACCCGGCCAACCCGGGCAAGTCCAACCTCGTGTGGACGGCCGGTCACTGTGTGCACGCCGGTAAGGCGGGCGGCTGGTACCGGAACATCGCCTTCGTTCCCTCGTACAACGACAGTGCCATGGCGGCCTCGGAACTGAAGACCGCGACGAAGGAGGAGGTCGCTCCGTTCGGCGTCTGGTGGGGCGACTGGGCGCAGACCTCGGACCAGTGGATCGAGCAGGGCGGTCAGACGGGCGGTGACGGGGCGCCGTACGACTTCGCGGTGATCCATGTGACGCCGGAGGAGGGCAGCGGGGGCAAGTCGCTGGAGGAGATGGTCGGTTCGGCGCTGCCGGTGGACTTCGACGCGCCTGCCGTGCCGCAGGTGCAGAGCATCACCGCGACCGGCTACCCGGCGGGGGCTCCGTACGACGGCGAGACGATGTACCAGTGCACGGACAAGCCGGGGCGGCTCTCGCTCGTCGAGGCCGACCCGACGATGTACCGCATCGGCTGCTCGATGACCGGCGGCTCGTCCGGTGGGGGCTGGGTGGCGACTGGTTCGGACGGTGAGCCCGCGCTGGTGTCCAACACCTCCATCGGTCCGGTGAGCGCCGGCTGGCTGGCGGGGCCGCGGTTGGGCAAGGAGGCCGAGGGCGTGTACAAGGCGGTGAGCGGCAAGTTCGCTTCGCAGTGACACCGGGCCGTCCATATGACACCCGGCTGGCCTGAGGAGACCGGCCGACCAGGTGGTGCTCGGCGCACTGGCCGCCGCATCAAGAGGCCGGGCTGACCAGGTGGCGCCGCCCCGAGGAGGGGCAGAAGTGGGGCGGCGCGCGGGAATCTCGCTCGCGCGCCCTCCGCCCGTCCCCCAGCGCCCCCGCACAGTGGGCGTGACACACGGATAGTTCCGACGGGGGTCGAGAACCATGCGTTTCTCATCTGGGCGGTACCACCTGCTCGCCGCCACCGGTCTCGTCGCGGCTCTGGCGCTGGCCTCGACCGCCTGTGGGTCGGGCGAGGGCGGCGCGGACGACAAACCCGGCGCCGCCGCGTCCCGCACCGCCGACAGGGACGGTGACGGTGTCCCCGACGTCCTCGCCGACAAGCTCGCGGAGCACGGTGTGGATGTCGACGGCTGGAAGGGCGGGGGCTGGAAGGACTGGGGCCGGGACAAGTGGCTCGGTGAGGCACAGGACTTCCTCAATCCCGTGATCGAGGACCTCTGGGACGCGGAGCGGATGCGCGAGGCCGGGGATCCGGGGAAGACCGTCGCGGCGCGGGACGCCTCCGCCGAAAGAGGGCGTCAGCGATCCGGTCCCGGCGCCCGTCGAGGCCAGGGCGGAGAAGACGCCGTACCACGAGCACGCCGGTCCGGTCGGGAAGATCTTCTTCGACTCCCCCGAGGGCGCGATGGTCTGTTCGGGGACGGTCGTCTCGGATGTGAACCATCCCGGCAAATCCAACCTCGTGTGGACCGCCGGTCACTGTGTCCACGCCGGGAGCGGGGGCGGCTGGTACCGGAACATCGTCTTCGTCCCGGCCTACATCGACCTCGGCAGGTCCGAGGAGGAGCTGGCCGGGGGCGCGGCCGCCGAGGAGATCACCCCGTTCGGACAGTGGTGGGCGGACTGGGCCGCGACCTCGGACGAGTGGATCGCGGGCGGGTCCGAGGAAGGGGGTGCCGGTGCCCCGTACGACTACGCGGTGCTGCATGTGCGGCCGGAGGCGGGCGGCACGTCCTTGGAGGAGACGGTCGGGGCGGCCCTGGATGTGGACTTCTCCGCGCCGTCCGCGTCCGAGGCCGCGACAGTGGGCGCCTGGGGCTACCCGGCCGCACCGCCGTACAACGGTCTGACCATGTTCCGGTGCGTCGACAGGCCTGGACGGTTGTCCCTGGATCCGTCGCTGCCGACGATGTACCGGATCGGCTGCACCATGACCGGGGGTTCGTCCGGCGGCGGCTGGTTCCGGATGGTCGGTGGCGAGCCCCGGCTCGTGTCGAACACGTCGATCGGTCCGTCCGACAACACCTGGCTCGCGGGACCTCAACTGGGCGAGGGGTCACGGACGTTGTACGACGAGATGAGTGACACGTACGGCGGCCGGTGAGCGCGGGCCGGGCGGTGATTGCGGTCCGGGAGGGCTGACAGGCCGCCGTCGTGGTCGGTCCGGCGGCCCAGCCACGCAGTCGACCCGCGTGGCGGGCGAGCCGGTCGAGCGCCAGGGACAGGTGTTCCTCGACGCCGGGGCGGAGCATCGCCGTGTGCGGGATGACCACGGAGGTCTCGTGGAGGCGGGCGCAGTGCGGCAGTCGGGCCCGGCGGGGGTCGAGGGCCTGCCAGTACTCCGGGGAGAGGCGGTGCCGAGGTTTGCTGTGCTGCAGATAGGCGGGTGAGGAGTCGAGAGGGCGGTAGCAGGCCTCGACGGGGACGCGGAGTTCGGCGGCGAGGGCAGCACGGACGGTTGCCCCGGGTACCTCGTGCAGTGGCGTCGAGTCGGGCAGGTACGACAGAGCCAGGGCGTGTCCCGGTGGTCGGCTGCGGACGTATCGCCTCCGCCGCATACCGAAGGCCCGCCCCTCGGCGGAGGGGGGCGGGCCTTCGGGCATGCCTGGACGGGCGAGCGCTGCCGGACGGTCAGGCAGTCGTGGCCGACGGGACGTACGGCGCCAGGTCGGACGCCAGTTCCTCGTGCACCCGGGCCTTGAGCAGGGTGCCCTCCGGGGTGTGCTCCTCGGAGATCACCTCGCCCTCGGTGTGGGCGCGGGCGACGAGCTTGCCGTGGGTGTACGGCACGAGCGCCTCGATCTCGACCGAGGGGCGCGGCAGTTCGTCGTCGATGAGAGCGAGCAGTTCCTCGATGCCCTGGCCGGAGCGGGCCGAGACCGCGATGGAGCGCTTCTCGATCCGCAGCAGCCGCTGGAGCGTCAGCGGGTCGGCCGCGTCCGCCTTGTTGATCACCACGATCTCGGGGACGTTCGTCGCGCCCACGTCACGGATGACCTCGCGCACGGCGGCCAGCTGCTCCTCCGGGTCGGGGTGCGAACCGTCGACCACGTGCAGGATCAGGTCGGAGTCGCCGACCTCCTCCATCGTGGAGCGGAACGCCTCGACCAGGTGGTGCGGCAGGTGGCGCACGAAGCCGACGGTGTCGGCCAGCGTGTACAGCCGCCCGCTCGGGGTCTCGGCCCGGCGCACGGTCGGGTCGAGGGTCGCGAACAGGGCGTTCTCGACCAGGACGCCCGCGCCCGTGAGCCGGTTGAGCAGGGAGGACTTGCCCGCGTTGGTGTAGCCGGCGATGGCGACCGAGGGCACCTTGTTCCTGCGGCGCTCCTGGCGCTTGATCTCGCGGCCGGTCTTCATCTCCGCGATCTCCCGGCGCATCTTCGCCATCTTCTCGCGGATCCGACGCCGGTCCGTCTCGATCTTGGTCTCACCGGGACCACGGGTGGCGAGGCCGCCGCCCTTGCCGCCGCCCATCTGGCGGGACAGCGACTGACCCCAGCCTCGCAGCCTCGGCAGCATGTACTGCATCTGCGCGAGCGCGACCTGCGCCTTGCCCTCACGGGACTTGGCGTGCTGAGCGAAGATGTCGAGGATCAGGGCCGTACGGTCGATGACCTTGACCTTGACGACGTCTTCGAGGTGGATGAGCTGCCCCGGGCTCAGCTCACCGTCGCAGATGACCGTGTCGGCGCCCGAGTCGAGGACGATGTCCCGCAGCTCGTTGGCCTTGCCGGAGCCGATGTAGGTGGCCGCGTCCGGCTTGTCGCGGCGCTGGATCACTCCGTCGAGCACGAGCGCGCCCGCGGTCTCCGCGAGGGCGGCCAGCTCGGCCAGGGAGTTCTCCGCGTCCCGCGAGGTTCCCGTGGTCCAGACACCGACGAGTACGACGCGCTCCAGGCGGAGCTGTCGGTACTCGACCTCGGTGACGTCCTCGAGCTCGGTGGAGAGGCCCGCTACACGGCGCAGGGCCGCGCGGTCGGAGCGGTCGAACTGGTCGCCGTCCCGCTCACCGTCGATCTCGAAGCTCCAGGCGACGTCCTCTTCCATCAGGGCATCGGCCCGAAGACCTTCGGGGTTGTTCTGCGCGAAGGCGCGCTGCGCGGCCTGGGAAGGGGAAGAAGAGGAGGTCATTGGGTCCTTACGTCGATGGGGATGTCGATAGGGATACCGAAGGGCGACGGATCTTCACGGATGCCGACCCCTCACTGGTCACAACGTCCGGGGTGTCCCGGGGATTCCCGGGGCGTCCCGTCGTCGACCCGAAGATGGTCGCACGGCACGCCCCGTCTCGTCACTCGGGTTATTTCCCGTCCGCGCGGGGGTCACACCCGCGCGGAACCCGGTCGATCCCACTCACCGCCGAGCGGAGGCCTCCACCGGTGCCGAAGTCCAGTCGGGGTGCCCCGGCATGGGGGGTGTCCGCACCTCGTACAGCCAGGCGTGGAAGAAGTCTCCCAGGTCCCGTCCGGCGATCTTGGAGGCGAGCTCCCGGAAGTCGGCGGTGGACGCGACGCCGTCCCGGTGGACGGTGACCCAGGCCCGCTGCAGCAGGGCGAAGGCGGGGGCGCCGATCTCCTGGCGCAGGGCGTAGAGGAAGAGCGCGGCGCCGTCGTAGACGTTGGCCCGGAAGATGCCGATCTTCTGGCCGTCCTTGGGCTTCTTGGGCGCCGCCGGCGGGCCTCCCGCGGCGCGCCAGCGGTCGGACGCGCCGTACGCGGCCTTCATGCGGGCCGCCACCGACCGGCCGGCGGTCTCCTCGGCGTACAGGGCCTCGTACCAGGTGGCGTGGCCCTCGTTCAGCCACAGGTCGGACCAGGTGCGGGGGCTGACGCTGTTGCCGAACCACTGGTGGGCCAGCTCATGGACCATGATCGACTCGACGTACCACTTGGGGTACTCGGGCCGGACGAACAGCGCCCTCTCGAAGAGCGAGAGCGTCTGGGTCTCCAGCTCGAACCCGGTCTGCGCCTCCGCGATCAGCACCCCGTACGTCTCGAAGGGGTAGCGGCCGACCTTGTCCTCCATCCACTCGATCTGGCCGGGGGTCTTCGCGAGCCACGGTTCGAGCTTCTCGCGGTCCTTGGCGGGGACCACGTCGCGTACCGGCAGGCGGTGCGGTCCGGTGCGGTGCAGGACGGCGGAGCGGCCGATGGAGATCTGGGCCAGTTCGGTGGCCATGGGGTGCTCGGTGCGGTAGGTCCAGGTGGTGGTGCCGGGGGCCCGGTCCGTGCCGGTGGCGAGGCCGTTGGAGACGGCCGTGTAGCCGTCGGGGACGGTGACGCGGACGGTGAACATGGCCTTGTCGGACGGGTGGTCGTTGCAGGGGAAGACGACGTGCGCCGCGTCCGCCTGGTTGGCCATCGCGAGTCCGTCGGCGGTCCGTACCCAGCCGCCCTCCACGTCGCCCGTGTACACCGGGTCGCTGGTGTGACGCACGGTGATCCGGGTCCGGCTGCCCTCGGTGAGCGGCGCCTCGGGTGTGACCACCAGGTCCTCGCCCGCGCTGGTGAAGGCGGCGGGCACCCCGTCGACCTCGACGGAGTCGACCTTGCCGTGGGTGAAGTCGAGATTGATCCGCTCCAGCCGGGAGGTCGTCCGAGCGTCGATGGTGGTGACGGCGGTGAGCGGCTCGCGGTTGCTGCCGGGGTAGGTGAAGTCGAGGTCGTACGACCGCACGTCGTATCCGGGGTTGCCGAGGTGCGGGAAGAGCCGGTCGCCGACGCCGAGCGGGGCGGCGGGTGACGGAGCGCTCGCGGCGATCAGGCAGATGGAGACGGCGGAGGCGAGCAGCGCGGCCTGGACGCGGCGGCTCCTGAGGCGTGAGGTGAGCGGCATGGACCACCGCTACCAGCGCGCTCCCGCTCCGCGCCGCCGACGCGCAGCGGTCCCACCCGAACGAGCGGCCCGGCCGTCCGCCGAGCCGCCCCTGCCTCTCCCGGTCCGCTCAGTACGCGGCCACCTTCTGGTGCTGGGCGCGGCCCACGTCGTACACGCCCGGTACGTTCCGCATGGCGCGCATCAGGGCCGGGAGGTGGGCGGCGTCCGGGAGTTGCAGCGTGTAGGTGTGGCGGACGCGCTGCTGGGTCGGCGGTTCGACGGTGGCTGTGACGATGTCGACGCCTTCGAGGGCGATGGCCTCGGTGAGGTCGGCCAGCAGATGGGGGCGCTGGAAGGACTCGGCGACGAGGGTGACCCGGAACTCGGTGGTGTCGCCCCAGCGCACGTCGATCTCGGGGCGCCCCAGCCCCTTCATGCGTGTCACGGCGGCGCATTCGACGCGGTGCACGGTCACCACTCCCCCGCGCACGGCGAACCCGGTGACCTCGTCGGGTGGTACGGGCGTGCAGCAGCGGGCGAGGCGGACGGTCGCCTCGGGCCTGTCGACGACGACCACTGCGCCGACGGTGTCGGAGGTGGCGGCGGGCTCGTCGAGGGCGGGGCGCCGGGCGGAGGTCTCGCCCTTGCGGTCGCCGTCGCGCTCGTCCCGCTCGTCGGTGGCGGGTGACGGGTGGGTGGCGAGCCAGCGCTGGATGGCGATGCGTGCGGCGGGTGTGTGGGCGTGCTCCAGCCACTCCCTGGAGGGCTCGGAGGCCGGGTCCTGGCCCATGAGGAGCTGGACGGTGTCGCCGTCCTTCAGGACCGTGCTGAGCGTCGCCAGACGGCCGTTGACGCGGGCGCCGATACAGGCGTGGGCGTCCTCACCGTACTGCGCGTACGCCGCGTCCACACAACTGGCGCCCTCGGGAAGCCCCAATGTGCCCCCGTCGGGGCGGAACACAGTGATCTCCCGGTCCTGGGCGAGGTCCTCGCGCAGGGTCGACCAGAACATGTCGGCGTCCGGGGCCGCCTCCTGCCAGTCGAGGAGCCGGGAGAGCCAGCCGGGGCGGGTGGGGTCGACGCGCTCGCCCTCGGCACGCCGTCCGTCGGGCTGTTCCTCGGTGGGGGCGGCGTACGGGTTGCCGAGCGCCACGACGCCGGCCTCGGCGGCCTTGTGCATCTGGTGGGTGCGGATGAGGACTTCGGCGACCTGGCCGTCGCCGCGCGCGACGGCGGTGTGCAGCGACTGGTACAGGTTGAACTTCGGTACGGCGATGAAGTCCTTGAACTCCGAGACCACGGGCGTGAGGCAGGTGTGCAGCTCCCCGAGGACGGCGTAGCAGTCGGCGTCCTCGCCGACGAGGACCAGGATCCGGCCGAAGTCGGTGCCGCGCAGCCGTCCGCGTTTTCGGGAGACGCGGTGCAGGGAGACGAAGTGGCGGGGCCTGATGAGGACTTCGGCCTGGATGCCCGCCTCGCGCAGCACGCCGCGTACCTCGTCGGCGATCTCGGCGAGCGGGTCGCCCTCCTGTGCGGCGTTGTCCGCGATGAGGCCGCGGGTGTGGGCGTACTCCTCGGGGTGGAGGATCGCGAAGACGAGGTCCTCCAGCTCCGTCTTGAGCGCCTGCACGCCGAGTCGTTCGGCGAGGGGGATCAGGACGTCCCGGGTGACCTTGGCGATGCGTTCCTGCTTCTCGGGGCGCATCACGCCGAGGGTGCGCATGTTGTGCAGCCGATCGGCGAGTTTGATCGACATCACGCGGACGTCGTTGCCGGTGGCGACGAGCATCTTACGGAAGGTCTCGGGTTCGGCGGCGGCGCCGTAGTCGACCTTCTCCAGCTTGGTGACGCCGTCGACGATGAAGCACACCTCGGCGCCGAACTCCTCGCGCACCTGATCGAGGGTCACATCGGTGTCCTCGACGGTGTCGTGGAGCAGAGAGGCCGTCAGGGTCGTGGTCTCCGCGCCGAGTTCGGCGAGGATCAGCGTCACGGCGAGCGGGTGGGTGATGTACGGCTCACCGCTCTTGCGCATCTGACCGCGGTGCGAGGACTCGGCGAGGACGTACGCCCGGCGCAACGGTTCCAGGTCGGCGTCGGGATGGTGGGCGCGGTGCGCCTCGGCGACATGGCTGATCGCGTCGGGCAACCGGTCGCGGGTCGTCGGGCCCAGGAGTGCGGCGCGGCCCAGACGGCGCAGGTCGATACGAGGTCGGCCCTTCCTGCGGTGCGCTGGTGGCGGCGCAGGGGCGGGCGATACGGCGGGGTTCGTGGCCTCCGCGCTCATGGGCACCTCCGGCTGCGTGGACCGGCGGACGGGTGCCCCAGGGCGTGCGGCGGCTCAGGGGATCGTGTCGTTCCCCCGTCCGTGCCGGTGCTTGATGCTACCGAGCCCATCACGCCCGTCCGACCGCCTGTCGCCGAGCGTGAAACGGATCACCCATTCGAGCGATGGTTCCGAGGTTTGCGTTTTCGGGCCACCCCACCGGAGTGGGCCATGGATTCGTACCCCTGAACACGTGACGGGCTTGGATCTTTACGGTGTTTGCGCCGCGAGCACCGTCATACCAAGCCCTACCACACTTCAACGTGCCGCGTTTTCCAGCCAGTTGGCATAGATCTCACCCTCGGCCACGATCACGGCGGGGCCGGTCATCTCGATCTCGCCGTCGGGCCGTTCGGTGATCACCAGGGTGCCGCCGGGCACGTCGACGGTGTAGGTCGCCGGGGTGCCCGTGACCGCCGGGTCGGCGCCGTCGCGCCGGGCGGTGGCCACGGCGACGGCGCACGCGCCGGTGCCGCAGGAGCGGGTCTCGCCGGAGCCGCGCTCGTGCACCCGCATCGCCACGTGCCCAGGGCCGCGGTCGACGACGAACTCGACGTTCACGCCGTCCGGGTAGGCGGAGGCGGGGCTGAAGGGCGGCGGGGCGTGCAGGTCGCCGGCGTCCGCGAGGTCGCCGACGAACGCCACGGCGTGCGGGTTGCCCATGTTGACGTTGCGCGCGGGCCAGCTGTGCTCGCCGACGCTCACGGTCACGTCCCCCTCGGGGAGGCGGGCGCGACCCATGCCGACGGTGACGTCACCGTCCTTGTCGATGTGGACCTCCTTCACGCCCCCGCGCGTGGCGACGGTGAGGTCGCCCTCGGTGACGTGCCCGGCGTGCAGGAGATAGCGCGCGAAGACGCGGACGCCGTTTCCGCACATCTCGGCGATCGACCCGTCGCCGTTGCGGTAGTCCATGAACCACTCCGCCTCGGCGGCCAGTTCCTTCGCCTCGGGGTGCGCGGCGGAGCGGACGACGTGCAGCACGCCGTCACCACCGATGCCCGCGCGGCGGTCGCACAGGGCGGCGACTGCGGCCGGGGGGAGATCGATGGCGTTCTCGGGGTCCGGGACGATCACGAAGTCGTTCTCGGTCCCGTGACCCTTGAGGAAGGCGATCCGCGTGCTCATTCCTCGATCGTACGGGAGCGCTCCGCCGGGTGGGCCGACTGGAGGGCTTGCCGTTCGAGGGTCTCGCGCGGGGTCGATCGTGGCTGGTCGCGCAGTTCCCCGCGCCCCTTACGGGGCGCTCTCTAACGGAGCCGGGCCACTCGCCAGACGGCCAGGAAGGCCACCGCGGCCACGACCAGGGCGTAGGCGAGGACGATGCGCCAGTCCGGGCGACGGCCGGAGCCTCGGGCGGGCAGGCCGGGCCACGTGTAACCGACCCGGCGGGCGGCCATCATGCCCCAGCCGGCCGCGGTGGCGCAGATCAGCAGGCCGAGCATGGCGACCACGGCGCCGCCGTCCCCGAACTCGAAGGCGAGGGGGAAGGCGAACATCAGGGAGCCCACCGCGGCGAGGCCCACGATCGGGGCAAGCTGCCAGAGGCGCAGCCTGCGCTGGGGGCGCAGCTCGACCTCCACCTCCGGACCGGACATCTCGTCCGGTTCCGGTCCGTCGTCGCTGACGCCGTCGGGGGTCTGGTCCTCCGGACCGTCGGGGCTCAGCGGATCACCTTCGGAATCCAGTGCGTACCCCTCGGTAACCAGCTGGTCCGCTTCCTGCGCGGTGCCCTGCTCCGTGCTTTGTGCGGTGTCGCGAGGGCCGGCCTCCATCGCCACGCGCCCTCCCAACTCGGACTCCACTTGGTCGATCGAAGCTCGATGATGGCACGCCCCCGGAGGCCGGGATGACCGCCGGGGCGACCCGATGCCATGACGTGATCAGGCTGTGACCGGTCGTTCGACCAACGCCAGTGCGAGCTGCGGGAGTTCCGTCAGGTCGGCGAGCCCCCCCTTGAGCCAATGCACCCGCGGGTCGCGCCTGAACCATGAATCCTGGCGGCGCGCGAAGCGCTTGGTGGCCCGTACGGTCTCCGCGCGCGCCTCGTCCAGGGTGCACTGCCCGGCGAGTGCCGCGAGGACCTGCTGGTAGCCGAGCGCACGCGACGCCGTACGCCCCTCGCGCAACCCCTGCGCCTCCAGTGCGCTCACTTCTTCGACCAGTCCGGCGTCCCACATGCGGTCGACCCGGCGGGCGATGCGCTCGTCGAGTTCGGGCCGCGCCACGTCGACGCCGATCTGGACGGTGTCATAGACCGCGTCATGGCCCGGCAGGTTCGCCGTGAACGGCTTTCCGGTGATCTCGATCACTTCGAGGGCGCGGACGATGCGGCGGCCGTTGCTGGGCAGGATCGCCTCGGCGGCCTCGGGGTCGGCGGCGGCGAGCCGGGCGTGCAGCGCGCCGGAGCCGCGCAACGTCAGCTCCTCCTCCAGGCGGGCCCGGACCTTGGGGTCGGTGCCGGGGAACTCCAGGTTGTCGACGGCTCCCCGGACGTACAGCCCGGAGCCGCCCACCAGGATCGGCCAGCGGCCGTCGGCGAGCAGGGCGTCGATCCGGGCGCGGGCGAGCCGCTGGTACTCGGCGACGCTGGCGGCGGCCGTCACCTCCCAGATGTCCAGGAGGTGGTGCGGGACTCCGTCGCGCTCCTCGGGGGTCAGCTTGGCGGTGCCGATGTCCATCCCCCGGTAGAGCTGCATGGAATCGGCGTTGACGACCTCGCCGCCGAGGCGCTGGGCCAGATAGACGCCCAGATCGGACTTGCCGGCCGCGGTCGGTCCGACGACGGCGATGACCCGTGGGGAGGGAACTGCGTTGCTCACCGACCCAGTCTCGCAAATGTCGGGGCCCGTTCTCGAACGAGCTACGTGACGCGGGGGAGCCGGAGTCGTTGCGTGTTGCGTGTTCGCAGCGCCGGTTTCGAGTGCCGGCGACCCGGATGACGCAATCGGACGCTCCGGGAGAGAGCGGGAATTAACCCGCATGATTAGCATTGAGGTTGATATGGGCGTTTTTTCACTGTTCCGTCGTAAGGCAAAGGACGCGGAAGAGGCCGCCGTGACGGCGCCCGAGCCGGACGCCGAGACGGAGGCGGAGGAGGCGAAGGGAGCCACCGAGGCCGCTCGGCCGGAGGCCGGGAGCACGACCGCGGCCGAGCCGAAGGGCGACGCGGCCGAGCCGGCGGCGGAGGCCGTCGACGCGGCGGACGACGTGGAGATCCCCAAGCAGCAGACGGCCGATCAGGCGGCGGACAACGAGTCCAGTGAGAACGCCCGCAAGTGACCGCCCGCGCGGGAAGGTGAATCATGGGCCTGCTGGATAATTTGAAAACCAAACTCTCCCCGGCCAAGGACAAGGTCTCGCACCTCGCCCAGAAGCACGAGGGCAAGATCCACCACGGTCTCGACAGGGCCGCTCACACGGTCGACAGGAAGACCAAGGGCAAGTACAGCAACAAGATCCAGTCGGGCACGGGCAGGGCCAAGCACGCCATGGACCGACTCGCGCACCACGAGGGCGGTCACACGCCCCCGCCTCCGGGCGGCGGCGCCACACCTCCGCCTCCGGGCGGCGGCGCCACTCCCCCGCCTCCGGCTTCCTGAACACGCATCTCGTCGGACGGCCGCGGAGCCTCGCACTCCCGGCCGTCCGCCGTGTCCGGTTCTACGACCAGGCGGCGACCAGGTAACCCACGCCGTACGGCGCCTCGTCGTAGAGCAGGCTGCCGGCCAGGCCCGCGCCCTCGGCGGCGCCCGCGAGGATCTGCCAGGGGGCCCGCCCGGAGGCCCTCAGCTCGCGGGCCACCCCGGTGTCCAGCGTCTTCAGCCCCTCGACGTCGGCGTCGGCGAGCGCGCGCGCGACCCCCGCGTCGAAGCCGGCCGCGCGCTCGTCCAGGTACCCGGGGGCCTTGAGCGTGCGGCACGCGCTGGCGTCGCCCATCACCAGCAGAGCCACCCGCTCGGCCGCCCCGGCGACCTGTCTTCCTACCTGGGTACACCGCTCGACGGCGGTCGGTTCCGCCACCCCGAGCCCTTCCAGCGGGGCGTCGGCCCAGCCGGTGCGGTCGAGCAGCCAGGCGGCGACGGCGAGCGAGGCGGGCAGCCGGGCCGTCGTGTCGCCGTTCCCCCCGCGCCCGAGGCGGACGTCGAGGTCCACGCCGAAGCCCCGGAACGAGCCGCCCGAGCCTTCCGGATACGACGCGTCGCGCCCGGCGGGGCCCACGACCACCAGCCGGTCCGGGCGGGCGGCAGCGAGCACTCCGAGCGCGTCCGCGCACGCGTCCCGCGCCGCGTCCAGCTCGGGCGCGGCCCCGGCGGCCACCTCGGGCACGAGCAGAGGCGGACAGGGGCAGACGGCGGCGGCGACAAGCATGAGACGCAGGGTAACTTCCGCAGCCCAGGGGCGGCCCCTTCAGGGGCGCGGGAACTGCGTCGCGAACAACCCTGCTACTGGGGAACCCCGCACCCACCGGTGGTAGCCGCCGACAGCGGCTCCGGAGCCCCGATCTTCGGTAGCCCCAGCAGCACCCCGCCCGGCTTCTCCGCCGGAAGGGCCTGACGCTTCTCCCAGGCGTCGCCCGACCGGGTCCGCCGTACGTCCAGGACCGCGCCCTCGGCCAGCAGGTGGTGAGGCGCGGCGTACGTGATCTCGACGGTCACCACGTCGCCGGGGCGGACCTCCTGGTCCGGCTTGGTGAAGTGGACCAGGCGGTTGTCGGGGGCGCGGCCGGAGAGCCGGTGCGTGGCGCCGTCCTTGCGGCCCTCGCCCTCGGCGACCATCAGCTCCAGGGTGCGGCCGACCTGCTTCTTGTTCTCCTCCCAGGAGATCTCCTCCTGGAGGGCGACGAGGCGCTCGTAGCGCTTCTGGACGACCTCCTTGGGGATCTGGCCCTCCATGGTGGCGGCCGGGGTGCCGGGGCGCTTGGAGTACTGGAAGGTGAACGCCTGGGTGAAGCGGGCCTCGCGGACCACGTGCATGGTCTGCTCGAAGTCCTCCTCGGTCTCGCCGGGGAAGCCCACGATGATGTCGGTGGTGATGGCCGCGTGCGGGATGGACGCGCGGACCTTCTCGATGATCCCGAGGTAGCGCTCCTGGCGGTACGAGCGGCGCATGGCCTTGAGGACCGTGTCCGAGCCGGACTGGAGCGGCATGTGCAGCTGCGGCATCACGTTCGGCGTCTCGGCCATGGCCGCGATGACGTCGTCGGTGAAGTCGCGGGGATGCGGGGAGGTGAAGCGGACGCGCTCCAGGCCCTCGACCCGCCCGCAGGCCCGCAGCAGCTTGCTGAACGCCTCGCGGTCGCCGATGTCGGAGCCGTACGCGTTCACGTTCTGGCCGAGCAGGGTGATCTCGGAGACGCCCTCGCCGACCAGGGCCTCGATCTCGGCGAGGATGTCGCCGGTGCGGCGGTCCTTCTCCTTGCCGCGCAGGGCCGGGACGATACAGAACGTGCAGGTGTTGTTGCAGCCGACGGAGATCGAGACCCAGGCGGCGTAGGCGCTCTCGCGGCGGGTCGGCAGCGTGGAGGGGAAGGCCTCCAGGGACTCGGCGATCTCGACCTGGGCCTCGTCCTGGACGCGGGCGCGCTCCAGCAGGACGGGCAGCTTGCCGATGTTGTGCGTGCCGAAGACGACGTCGACCCAGGGCGCCTTCCTGACGATGGTGTCCCGGTCCTTCTGGGCCAGGCAGCCGCCGACGGCGATCTGCATGCCGGGGCGGGCGGTCTTCATCGGGGCGAGGCGGCCGAGGTTGCCGTAGAGGCGGTTGTCGGCGTTCTCGCGGACGGCGCAGGTGTTGAAGACGACGACGTCGGCGTTGCCCTCCCCCGCGTCCTCGGGCGCGCGGACGTATCCGGCCTCCTCCAGCAGACCGGACAGGCGTTCGGAGTCATGGACGTTCATCTGACATCCATAAGTACGCACTTCGTATGTCTTGACGCCCACTGCCTGACTCCGGTCGCTGCTGTTGGTCACTCCGTAAGCCTAAGGCAGCGCCCGGGGAGCCCTCGTCCCCAGGCACCGCGGACTCAGTGCTCCGTGTCGAGGACGGTCTCCGGGATCTGCACGTTGATCAGTTCGCCGGCGCGCTGGTCGACGGTGGACCCGGCCGGGCTTGCGGCCGCGCAGGTGGGCGTGGGCGAGGCGGGCCCCGACAAAGTCGCCCTCCAGGATGCTCTGCGGCCCGAGGAGGACGCCCTTGCGGTGCCGTTTCAGGGCGCTGAGCCAGCCCGTCGCGCCGGTCATGGTCTCGGCGGTGGCCGCGACGACGATGCCGATGCCGTGGTCCCGGCCGGACTGCGCCAGGGAGCGCAGGTTCTGGTCGATGTCCGGTGGGACGAACAGGTCGGCGTCGTCCACCATGACCACCCGGGGTCCGCCGCCGGCCTCCAGGGCCTCGGTGAACTCCTCGACCGTGGGTTCGGTCGCGGTGATCAGCCGTACGCCGGGATGTGTGCCCAGCGTGCGCACGGGAGACTCGCGCGGGGCGAGGATCACCGAACGGGTGCCGGAGCAGTTCCTGACGGCACTGCAGATCCGTGTCGAGCCTGGCGAACAGCCGCTCCAGGCGCTCGATGTCACCACGGGGGACCACGGATCCGGTGTTCGGGAGCACGCCCAGCGCGGTGAGGGCGTCACCGGCGAAGTCGATGCCGTAGAGGTGGACGCCGACGCTGGAGTGGGCGCGGGCCAGGGCACCGGCCATGGTGCGCAGCACCTGGGAGCGGCCGAAGCGCGGGACACCGACGACGTACAGGTGTCCGAATTCGGCGAGGTCCAGCCGGACCGGCAGCTGCGCCTGAGCCTCGGGGACGTCCGACAGGGCCCAGGAGACCGGGGCCAGGTGGGCGCCGCCGGGCTCGTCCGGCTGGGGCAGGTCGTCGATCAGGACCTGCCGGCCGAGCGCGGGCAGCCAGGGGCTGGGCTGTGGCACGCAGTCGGCGAGCCGAGCCGCCTCGGACAGGGCCTCCACCAGGGCGTTGAGGTCGGTGGGGGCTTCATCGGCCATCGGGTCCGCCGGGTCCGTGTCCTGCTGCCCCTCGGGGGTTCCGGGCCGGGTGACGGTATGGTCCGCGGCCGCGAGGTGATGGGCCTGGCCCCGCCACCGCTCAGCCGCCACCTCGTCTGCACCGGCAACCCGGGCACCGACAGGACCACCGTCGCCCGCCTGTACGGCCGGACCCTCGCCGCCGTCGGGCTGCTGGAGCGCGGCCACCTGGTCGAGGCGGACCGCTCCGCCCTGGTGGGCGAGTACGCCGGCCACACCGGGCCGAGAACCACCCGCGTCAGGCCGCTTCTGGCCATCCGCACAGCCGTCTCCCAGCGTCCGACGGCCGTGTCCGAGCGTCCGACGGCCATGTCCGAGCATCGCCGGCTGAGGGCGTCCGGCCGGCGGGCTCAGCCGGCCCAGCCCTGCTTCCGCAGCACCGAGGACACGTCGGGTGCCTGGTAGTGGTCCCCCTTGAGCACCTTGCCGTCGGCCCGGCGGGCGACCCGACCGTCGGGGCCCAGCTTGGTCATGTTCGAGCGGTGGATCTCGGCGATCACCTCGTCCAGGTCGATGCCGTGGACCAGGGCGGTGCCGTATGCCACGTACACCACGTCGGCCAGTTCGTGGGCCAGCCGGTCGAGCGGCCCGTCGACCGCCACCTCGGCGACCTCGGCGGCCTCCTCGGCCAACAACTCCCCCCGGTGGGCGGCCAGCTCGGGCGAGACCTCGGCGGGGGCGGTACGGGCGTCGAGACCGAAGGCCCGGTGGAACTCACGGACCAGTCGAGCGGGAGAGGAACTCATCCGCCGACCCTACCGACCGCCCGCCCCACACCGACAGTTCTGTCCGACTCCTACGGCCATGACGCCCAAGTCCCTGTGCGTGATGGACCTTTGACGTTACGTCAGCACAGGGGGGCGGTGGCGGAACGGGTGACTCCACTCCGTACCCTCCGTTGTGTCTTCACGTACCACCCCGAGCGATTGAGGACCCATCGTGAGCGTTCCCCCCACTTCCTCCAGCCACCGGGCCAGGTCCCGGGTGACCCGCCGTACGGTGATCGGCGCGGTCGGCGCGGTCGCGGCCGGCGCCGTGATCACGCCGACCGTGATGGCCACGACCGGCGACTCCGACGGCGCGGACACCGGTGCGGACACCGGAGCGGAGGACACCAAGGCCGGCACCACGACCGAGACCTTCCCGAAGACCCGCAGCGAGGCCGCCACCGGTGAGGCGCCCGTCGAGGCGGCCTTTCCCATCGGATACGTGGGCGTGCGCTGGGGCGGCACCGACGAGACCACCGGCGGCGGCATCCGGCTGACGGACGCCGACGGCGGGCAGGGCGCGTGGCGCTCGCTCGGCGACGGTGGCTGCTCGGTCGCCAACGGCGGCGGTGTGCTGATCGCGGCCGGCCAGGCCGCCGGATACGAGCTGAGAGCCCCCAACGGTGCCACGGGGCTGCGCTCGCTCGCGCTCGACACCCTGCACGGCCCGGACCGCAAGGTCGCCGTGCCGTCCGACCCCACCCGCGTCCGGGGCGTGCAGTACCTCACGCGGGCCGCCTGGGGCGCCGACGAGTCGCTGCGGTTCAAGGCGGACGGCACGGAGAACTCACCCACCGCGTTCTACCCGTTCCAGACGATCACCGTGCACCACACGGCCATGGCCAACGACGACCCGGACCCCGCCGCCACGGTCCGCGCGATCTACCAGCTGCACGCCGTCACCAACGACTGGGGCGACATCGGCTACCACTTCCTCATCGACGAGGAGGGCCGTATCTACGAGGGCCGCTACTCCGGCGACGACGGCCTGCCCGCGCACGACGCCGACGGCAAGGTGGTGACCGCCTTCCACGTCGGCGGCTTCAACTCCGGCAACCTCGGCATCGCCCTGCTGGGCACCTTCACCGAGCAGGGCCCCAAGGAGGCCGCCCGCGCCGCGCTGACCCGCCTCGTGAAGGTCCTGGTCCGCCACCACGGCGTCGACCCGCAGGCCCGCGTGACCTACACCAACCCGGTCAACGGCACCCAGAAGGAGGTCGCGGAGATCAGCGGCCACCGGGACTGGATGGCGACGGAGTGCCCGGGCGAGGTGATGTACGCAGAGCTGGAGCGCCTGCGCACGGCGGTGGCAACAGGCCGATGAAAGCACAGGGGGCGCAGCCCCTGTGCTTTCAGGGGCGCGGGGAACTGCGCGAGAAGCCCCACGCGCCCGCGCCCGAAGACAGGGTCAGCGCCGAGGTCACGAGCTAGCACCGGATGGGTCCGACCCTGGCCTGCCCGCCCGGTGACCTGGCAGGATCTCGTCGCATGGTCCAGGTACTCCCACGCATCGGCAGGCGGCACGCGCTGCTGGGCTCGGTGGCTTCGTTGGTGGTCCTCGGGCTGCTCGCGTGGTGGCTGTGGCCGCGCGAGGAGCCCCCGAGCGGGACGATCACGGTGACCACGGGAGCCGAGCGGGGCGTCTACCAGGAGTACGGCAGTCGGCTGCGGAACGCGATCGCCGGGGACATGCCGGCGCTGCAGGTCCAGCTCATGCCGAGCAACGGCTCCCAGACGAACGTCCGCCGGGTCGCCACCGGGCAGGCCGACTTCGCCATCGCCGCGGCCGACGCCGTCCAGACGTACATCGACGAGGACCAGCCCGGCGCCGACAAGCTGCGCGGGGTGGCACGGCTGTACGACGACTACGTGCAGCTGGTGGTCCCGGCCGACTCGACCATCCAGAACGTGTCGGAGCTGAAGGGCAAGCGGGTCGCCGTGGGTCCCGAGGGCTCCGGCGTACGGCTGATCACCGAACGTCTGCTGAAGGCGGACGGGCTGGACATCGACAAGGACATAGACGCGCGGCGCGACACGATCGGCACCAGCCCCGAAGCCCTGCGCACCGGAAAGATCGACGCGTTCTTCTGGTCGGGCGGCCTGCCCACGAAGGGGCTGACGGACCTCGTGGAGAAGGAGAAGTACGACTTCCGGTTCGTCCCGATCCGCAGCGACCTGGTGACCGAGCTGCACGACCAGGGCGGCGTCTTCAGCCACTACCGGGCGTCCGTGATGCCCGCCGACGCCTACCCGACCATCCTCCCGGACGCGGTGCCCACCCTCACGGTGGCGAACCTGCTCATCACCCGTGCCGACATGGACCCCCGGCTCACCGAGTGGCTGACGCGCGTCGTCCTGAAGAGCCGGGACAACATCGGCCAGCACGTCCACGCGGCCCAGGTGGTGGATCTGCGCACCGCGATCTACACCGACCCCCTACGACTGCACCAGGGCGCGAGAGCGTACTACCGCTCGGTGAAGCCGTAGCCCTCCGGGGGTCCGACCTGCCTGGCTCCGTTCCTGCCCGGTCTCTCAGGCCGGCGGGCGCGACCGGGGCACCGTCACCGTGACCCGCAGCCCGTGCGGCTCGTGGTGGGCGTAGGCGATGGAGCCACCGCCCGCCGCGATCAGCGCCCGGGAGATGGAGAGCCCGAGGCCCGATCCCTTGATGTTCTGGTGCGCGGTGCTGCGCCAGAAACGGTCGCCGACGCGTTCCAGTTCCTCGTCGCTGAGGCCGGGCCCGCCGTCGGTGACCACGACCGTGGACGTCTCGCCGTTGGAGGCGACCCGGACCTCGACCCGCTCCCCGGCGGGCGTGAACTTCAGCGCGTTGTCGATCACCGCGTCCAGGGCGCTGGACAGGGCGATGGGATCGGCCCAGGCAGTGGTGGCCGGGCAGGTGCCGATCAACGACACCCCCTTGTCGTCGGCCAGCGGCGACCAGGATGCGACACGCTCGGCGGTCAGCTCACCCACGTCGATGAGCCGCAGATCGGAATCCGCGTGCTCGGCGAGCGCCAGGTCGAGCAGATCGTCGAGGACCGAGGCGAGCCGTTTGCCCTCGGTGCGGACGGAGGCGACCTCCTCGTTGCCCTCGGGCAGTTCGAGCGCGAGCAGGTCGATGCGGAGCAGCAACGCGGCCAGCGGGTTGCGGAGTTGGTGCGAGGCGTCGGCGACGAAGGCGCGTTGTTGCTCCAACACGTCCTCGACGTTGTCGGCCATCTCGTTGAACGACCGTGCCAGGCGCCGGAGTTCGGGCGGACCGCTGGCCACCGCGACCCGTGACTTGAGACGCCCGGAGGCTATGGCGTGGGTGGTGACGTCGAGGACGCGTACGGGCTTGAGCACCCAGCCCGTCAGCCGCAGCGCGGCACCGACGGCGAGGAGCATCGCGGCGATCTCGCCCGCGCCGATGATCAGCCAGCCGCGCAGGATCTTGGAGCGCATCTGATCGGTGGGCGAGTCGGTGACGACGGCCGCGACGACGTCACCGTCGTGGATGACAGGGGACGCGACGACGAGCCGACCCTCCTGCCAGGGCCACACCTGTTGCGGGTCGTGCGGGCGGCGCCCCAGCAGCGCCTCCTCGAAGGCGGCAAGCCCCTCCCCGTCGGTGGGCCGGCCCCACTCCACGGGGGCGTTGGCCATGGCCGGCTGGCTCTTCTCCCGGTAGAAGACGCCGGCCTTGATGCCGTACACGCGGTAGTACTGCTCCAACTCCCGCTGGAGGGTCTCGCCGCGGCCGTCCGTGGTGTCCACCCGGGATCCGCTCGGGCGCTCGGTGACGAACTGGGCGAGGGCCGCGAACCGCGCCGTGTCGTCGATGCGGTCGACGACCACCTCCTGCTGCCGCGCCGCCGCGAGGCTCACCGCCAGCGGAATGCCGAGGGCCAGCAGCACGGCGGCCATCAGGACGATGAGCAGCGGAAGAAGACGAGTGCGCACGCGGGCACGCTACGGCGTCGGGGCGACCAGCCGGTAGCCGACCCCGCGCACCGTCTCGATGAGGGCAGGCATCCGCAGCTTGGACCGCAGGGAGGCGACATGCACTTCGAGGGTGCGGCCGGTCCCTTCCCAACTGGTCCGCCACACCTCGCTGATGATCTGTTCCCGGCGGAAGACGACCCCGGGCCGCTGGGCCAGCAGCGCGAGCAGATCGAACTCCTTGCGGGTCAGCTGCACGACCGAGCCGTCCACGCTGACCTGCCGGGTGGGCAGCTCGATGAGCACGGACCCGAGCCGCAGCCCGCTGTCGCCGGACGACGCGGCCTCGTCGGGGGCCCGGCGGCGGGCGACGGCGTGGATCCGGGCGAGCAGTTCGCCGGTGTCGTACGGCTTGACCACGTAGTCGTCGGCGCCGAGGTTGAGGCCGTGGATCCGGGACCGTACGTCGGAGCGGGCCGTCACCATGATCACCGGCGTGCTGGTGCGCTTGCGGATCTTGCCGCAGACCTCGTAGCCGTCCTGGTCGGGCAGGCCGAGGTCGAGCAGGACGACCCCGAAGCCGTTGCCCTCGGGGACGAGCGCCTGGAGCGCCTCCTCGCCGCTGCGGGCGTGCGTGACGTCGAAGCCGTGCCGGGCCAGGACCGCGGACAGGGCGGCGGCGACGTGGTTGTCGTCCTCGACGAGGAGCAGCCTCATTCCGGCCCCTTTCCTGTTCGGTGGTCATGCGTTTCGGTCATGTGTGCGTCTCGGCTGGCACACATTACGCGCACGCGCATCCCGGGCACGCGCGTATCGGCTTCCTGGCAGTCACACTGATGGGTGAGGACGCCGTCAAGGCCGGAGGGGTTCCGCGCGGGTTCCGTTATCCAGCCGAAACGCCCCGCTCGGGCTCGTCACGTGCAGTGCCCGTCCGGCTACCAGATCGTTATGCTCAATTCTCGCTCAGATGTAATGACGCTGGTCGTCGCCGGTCACTACTGTCCTCCGAAACCGAGGAAGACGGAGCCCAAAGCGATGACCGAAGTTTCGGTGGTCAAGGACGCGGTGCCCGCGGCCGACGACCTGGTCGTCCTGAAGAGCGTCAACAAGCACTTCGGCGCGTTGCACGTACTCCAGGACATCGATCTGACGATCACCAGGGGCGAGGTCGTCGTGGTGATCGGACCCTCCGGGTCCGGCAAGTCCACCCTGTGCCGCACCATCAACCGGCTGGAGTCGATCGACTCCGGCGACATCACGATCGACGGCAAGCCGCTGCCCGCGGAGGGCAAGGCGCTCGCCCGCCTTCGGGCGGACGTCGGCATGGTGTTCCAGTCGTTCAATCTCTTCGCGCACAAGACCGTGCTCGAGAACGTGATGCTGGGACAGCTCAAGGTCCGCAAGGCCGACAGGAAGCAGGCCGAGGAGAAGGCGCGGAACCTGCTCGACCGGGTCGGCGTGGGAACCCAGGCCGACAAGTACCCCGCGCAGCTCTCGGGTGGTCAGCAGCAGCGCGTCGCGATCGCACGGGCGCTTGCCATGGACCCCAAGGTCATGCTCTTCGACGAGCCGACCTCGGCGCTCGACCCCGAGATGATCAACGAGGTCCTGGAGGTCATGCAGCAGCTGGCCCGGGACGGCATGACGATGGTCGTGGTCACCCACGAGATGGGCTTCGCCCGTTCAGCCGCCAACCGGGTGGTGTTCATGGCGGACGGCCGCATCGTCGAAGAGGCCGTGCCGGACCAGTTCTTCAGCAACCCCCGCAGCGACCGGGCCAAGGACTTCCTGTCGAAGATCCTGCACCACTGACGGCCCAGCCGACGCCCCTTCCGGCCCCCGGCACCCGCACCATGACGGTCCGCATCTCTTCACCACAAAAAGGATGTTCACCATGAAGTTCCGCAAGGCCTCCGCCGCTGCAGCCACCGCCCTCGTCCTCGCCCTGACGGCCACGGCCTGCGGCGGCGACGACAGCAACGGCAGCGACAACGGCTCCGACTCCGGTTCCAGCGGCGGCGGCAAGATCAAGATCGGCATCAAGTACGACCAGCCGGGCCTCGGTCTGAAGAACCCCGACGGTTCCTTCTCCGGCTTCGACGTCGACGTGGCGACGTACGTGGCCAAGGAGCTCGGCTACGACGCCAAGCAGATCGAGTTCGTCGAGACCAAGAGCGCCGACCGTGAGAACGCGCTGGCCCGCGGCGACGTGAAGTTCATCGCGGCCACGTACTCGATCAACGACGAGCGCAAGAAGCTCGTCGACTTCGCCGGCCCGTACCTGCTGGCCCACCAGGACCTGCTGGTCAAGGCCGACTCGGACATCAGCAAGGGTACGGACCTCAACGGCAAGACCCTCTGCTCGGTGACTGGTTCCACCTCGGCGGAGAACGTCAAGAAGGACATCGCTCCGAAGGCCCAGCTGAAGGAGTACGGCGGCTACTCGGAGTGCATCGCCGGCCTGCAGAGCGGCGCCGTGGACGCGGTCACCACCGACGACTCGATCCTCGCGGGCTTCGCCGCGCAGGAGAACTACAAGGGCCAGTTCAAGCTCGCGGGCCTGAAGCTCAGCAATGAGAACTACGGCATCGGCGTCAAGAAGGGCGACACGGCGACCGTGGACAAGATCAACGCCGCCCTCGAGAAGATGGTCAGCGACGGCGCCTGGGAGACCGCGGTCAAGGAGAACTTCGGCCCGGCCGAGTACAAGAACGAGCCCGCCCCGAAGATCGGCGTCATCGCCTAGTCAGCGAATATCCGCCACCAGCGCGGTTCTCGTTGTCGCGCCGCCGCCCGCCGCAAGGCGCGGTAAGGGCGGCGGCGCTCTGCGCCTGCCACGTATGCCACACACCCGGAAGCGCGGGAGACAGTGTTCGACTTCCTTTCGACTTACAACGACCCAACCTTCTTGGGTGCGTTCTGGATGACGGTCAAGCTCACCGTCTTCTCAGCCATCGGCTCCCTGATCTGGGGAACCCTGCTGGCCGCCATGCGCGTCAGCCCCGTGCCCCTCATGCGCGGCTTCGGCACCGTCTATGTGAACGTCGTGCGGAACATCCCGCTGACCGTCATCATCGTCTTCACCTCGCTCGGCCTCGCCGACATCTTCCGGGTGACGATGGGCGCGGGCAACGACGTCAAACTCACGGCGTTCCGACTCGCCGTTCTCGGTTTCGTGGCCTACACCGCGGCATTCGTCTGCGAGGCGCTGCGCTCCGGCATCAACACCGTGCCCGTCGGTCAGGCCGAGGCGGCACGCGCCATCGGACTGAGCTTCACCCAGGTCCTCGGCCTCATCGTGCTGCCGCAGGCGTTCCGGGCCGTCATCGGACCGCTGGCCAACGTGCTGATCGCGCTGACCAAGAACACGACCGTGGCCGCGGCGATCGGTGTGTGGGAAGCCGCCTACCTCATGAAGGGCATGATCGAGAAGGAGGCGCAGACCCTGCTCATCGGCGCGATCTTCGCCTTCGGATTCGTGGTTCTGACCCTTCCCACCGGCCTGATCCTGGGCTGGCTGAGCAAGCGACTGGCGGTGAAGCGATGAGTTCCGTTCTCTACGACGCCCCCGGCCCCCGGGCCAAACGGCGCAACGTGATCCTCACGGTGGTCTTCGTCGTCCTGCTGGCCCTCCTCGCGTGGTGGCTCTGGGGAGCGCTAGACAGCAGGAACCAGCTGGAGTGGAAGCTCTGGAAGCCGTTCTTCACCTCCGAGGCCTGGACGACGTATCTGCTGCCCGGTCTCGTCAACACGCTCAAGGCCATGGCGCTCTCCATCGTGATCGCCCTGCCACTGGGTGCGCTCTTCGGCATCGCGCGCCTCTCCGACCACCTGTGGGTCCGCATCCCGGCCGGTGCGGTGGTCGAGTTCTTCCGGGCCATCCCGGTCCTGCTGCTGATGCTGTTCGCCAACGAGGTCATCGCCCGCTCGATGAACGTCACCACCGAGCAACGGCAGCTCTGGGCGGTCGTCACCGGTCTGGTGCTGTACAACGCCTCGGTCCTCGCCGAGGTCGTGCGCGCCGGTATCCTCGCCCTCCCCAAGGGCCAGACGGAGGCCGCCCAGGCGATCGGCCTGCGCAAGGGCCAGACGATGTCCTCCATCCTGCTGCCGCAGGCCGTCACGGTGATGCTGCCGGCCATCGTCAGCCAGCTCGTGGTCATCGTGAAGGACACCGCGCTCGGCGGCGTGATGATCGGGTTCACCGAACTGCTCAGCGGACGCGCGACGCTGGCGGCGGTGTACGCCAACGTCGTACCCAGCTTCGTCGTCGTCGCGATCATCTACATCGTCCTGAACTTCATCATCACCAGCTTCGCGAGCTGGCTGGAGCAGCGGCTGCGGCGGGGCAAGAAGTCGACCGGAGCGGTCATCCCGGCCGCGGCTGTCGGGGGCACGACGGCCACCGGTGGGGAGGGCGGCGGTCTGCCCGGCCTCGGCACCTACGTCGAGAAGAAGGACACCTGACGATCGATCAGGTGACATCCGCCCAGGATGTCCCCCGATTCGCTCCCCGGAGGGCAGTGGCATGATCGCCACTGCCCTCCGTCACTTGACGCAAGCACCGGCAATGGGTTGCATACGTTCTGTGATCGTGCACCCTGCTCCAACTTCCTGTTCACCCACGTCCGCCGGGACGTCACGTCGGGCAGGGGGCGCCGCGCCGTGGATCCGGTGATCGTCGTCGGCGCGGGGCCCGTGGGGCTCACGCTCGCCCTCGCGCTGGCGCGCCAGGGCGTGCCGTCCGTGGTCCTCGACGAGGGACCGGGAAAGGACGAGCAGCGGCCGGCACGGACGGTGGTCCTGAACGAGGACACGGCCGCACTGCTGGAACGGTTGTCCGGCGCCCCCCTCTCCCGACTCGGCTTCCGCTGGGCCGGATGGCGGTCGATGCGGCGCAAGCAGGTGATGCGTCAGGTCCGATTCGGTGAGCCCGACGTCGAGGAGACGGGCATCCCGCCCCGTGAGGTCGCGAAGGCTGGGCGCGGCGGCCACGACGCCGTCGTTGAGGGTTCCGCCGACCTCCCCCCGCTCCACATCGCCCAGCACGTCCTGACCGCGGCCCTGCGCGAGGCCATCGCCGGTGAGCGGCTCGTCAAGGTCGTCGTGGAGAGCCGCCTCGACGCGCTCGAACAGGAGAAGTCCGGCGTCACGGCCCACACCCGTGGCCCCAAGAGCACCTGGTGGCGCGGCAGTTACCTGGTGGGGTGCGACGGCCCCCGCTCGACGGTCCGCAAGCTCCAGGACATCCGTTTTCCCGGCCGTACGGCGGTGGAACGGCACGCGGTGGCGGCACTGCGCGCGGAACTCCCCTGGCCGGGCGAAGCGTTGCTGCACCGCATGCCGCCCTGGCGCACGGCGGGCCCGTCCGGCGGGGAGATCACCGCGCGGCCCCTCGCCGAAGGTCTCTGGCGCCTCGACTGGCTCCTGCCACCGGGCAAGGAGCTCGTGACGCCCGAACTGCTCGTGGCCCGCGTCCGCGAGACCCTCGCCGGCTGGACGGGCGGCTCGACACCGCCGTACGACCTGCTCGACACCGGTGTCCACACCGTGCACCACCGGCTCGCCCGGCGCTGGCGGGTGGGCCGGGTCTTCCTCGCCGGCGACGCCGCGCACCTGCTCGGGGCCCTCGGCACCCAGGGTCTCGACGAGGGACTGCGGGACGCCGACAACCTCGCCTGGAAACTGGCCCTCGCCTGGCACCACGGCCCGCACGAGTCCCTGCTCGACAGCTACCAGACGGAGCGGCGCGCGGTCGTCGCCGCCCGGCTGCGCGCCGCCGACCAGGTGCTGCCGCTGCTGCGCGGCGGCAAGGGGCTGCGGTCGTACGTCCCCGGCTCGGCCCGGGGCCACGACGCACTGCTGGCCGACGGCCACCTGGGGCGCGGGGCACTGGGTGCGCCGGGGGCGTACTCCGATTCACCGCTCATGCCTCCGCCCGCCGACGGGGAGACACCGGTCGACACGCTGCCGGGCACCCAGGTCGTGGATGTGGAGGTGACGGCGGAGGACGGCACCTTCGTCCCGCTGCGGGACCGGCTCGGACGCGGGGCGCTGCTGGTCGTACTGATCGCGCCCGGCACCGGGGTGTGGGAGCGCAAGCACTGGATGAGCGCCGGGATCATGCCCCGGCTCGCCGCCGCCGTCTCCGCCCTGCCGCGGCCCGCCGAGTTGCTGGTCGCCGAGGCCTACCCGGGCGCGGCCGCCCACACCGTCCTCCTCGTCCGCCCCGACGGCTACCTCGTCACCGCCCTGAGCGGCGTGCGCCCGGCCGACCTGTACGCGGCCGCGGAGGCGACGCTGGGCGGGGCGAGGCAACAGCCTCAGACCAGCGACGCGGCGACGAGCGCACGTTGAGACGCCCTCGTGAGCCCCGGCCCCGTCGCCGACATCCGTAACCCTGTGTCCACATAGTGACGGTGAGTTGACCGTCCCGCCCGGTCATGGTCTACTCCGGTCCGTGACCGACACCTCTACGCGCCTGTGGCGGAGGGTCCATATGGACCTCGTCCGCTATGCGGGCTGCGTGTGTCGTCCGTCCTGCTGACTTCGCATCCCTCTTCTTTCGCGCGCGCCGGTCATATGAGGCCGCGCGCTCGCGAGCGAACGCACCTCAGGACGGTACCCGTGTCTGTGTCCCCCGTTGTTCCCCCCACTTCCACTTCCGCCGTCTCCGCCCCCACGCAGGCGGAACTGCTCGGCTTCGCGCGCCGGACCGCCGCCGACGCCGAGCTGATCGCGTCCCTTCCGCTCGACCCCGAGGGCCGTACCTGGGTACGGCTCGAAGGCCCCGGCGGCAGCGAGGCCTGGCTCATCGGCTGGCCGCCCGGCACGGGAACCGGCTGGCACGACCACGCCGACTCGGTGGGCGCCTTCGTCGCCGCGGCGGGCGAACTCAAGGAGTACTCGCTCGCCGTCCGGCTGCCCAGCGACGGCTGGAAGACCCTCGAGCTCACCGAAGGCGTCGACCGCGAGCGGCAGTTGTCCGCCGGCAAGGGGCGCTCCTTCGGACGTCACCACGTCCACGAGGTGCTCAACGAGTCCCGCGAGGAGCACGCGATCTCCGTCCACGCCTACTACCCGCCCCTCCCCCGCATCCGCCGCTTCAGCCGCACGGGCCAGGTGCTGCGCCTGGAACACGTCGAGCGCCCGTCCGACTGGCAGTGAGTCCGGGGCCCCCAGCGGCCCCAGCTCGTTCCCCCTTCCCCTGCACGCGGAGGCGGCATCCCTCGCCTCAGTACCCCTCGTCCTCCAGCCCCTCCGTCTCCTCCCCCTCCTCCTCCAGCGCCTGCCGGACCACGCGCAGGGCCATGCCCTCGGCGTAGCCCTTGCGGGCGAGCATGCCGGCGAGGCGGCGGAGGCGCTTGTCGCGGTCGAGGCCACGGGTGGAGCGCAGTTTGCGGGCGACCAGTTCGCGCGCGGTGGTCTCCTCCTGCTCCGAGTCGAGCTGGGAGACGGCCTCGTCGATCAGCGCCGAGTCGACGCCCTTGGTGCGCAGCTCCCTGGCGAGGGCTCTGCGTGCCAGGCCTCGACCGTGGTGCCGGGACTCGACCCAGGCGTCGGCGAACGCGCTGTCGTTGATCAGTCCGACCTCCTCGAACCTCGACAGCACCTCCTGCGCCACGTCCTCCGGGATCTCCCGTTTCTGCAGGGCGTCCGCCAGTTGTTTCCGAGTGCGTGGGGTCCCGGTGAGCAGGCGCAGACAGATCGCGCGCGCCCGCTCAGCCGGGTCCCCTGAGGACTCGCCTTTCTCGGCCCTCGACGAGAAAGACGAGCCCTCGTCCTGCGGCCCCCCGTCGTCCGGGCCGTCCCCCTGTTCCCTGAAGCCACGCCGCCGACCGCCCCGACCGCCGCGTCTGCCACGCGCGTCGCCGCCCGCACCGCGCGAGGGGCCGCCTCCGCGCCGACGGCTGCCGACGGCCGGACCCTCGGAGCGCGGGCCGTCCTCCCGCCGTACGACGTCGCCGTCACCGCCGTCGTCGTACGGTCGGAACTCCTCGTCCCCGTGCCGGTCCGCGCCGAATCCCCCGGTACCCCCGCCGGTACCCCCGCGCCCCCGGGTCTCGGGAGCACTGGGATACGCGTACTCGCCCCAGTCCGTTCTGCGCGTCACGGACTAGCTCTTCGCCGCCGTGGCCTTGGTCTTGGTGGCCTTGGCAGCCGGAGCGGACACCGCCTTCGCGGCGTCGTCAGCGGTGGCCGGGGCCGCGCCCGCCGCGTCCGTGCCCGGTTCGCCGGTGGGCTCCTCGGGCCGGACGCCGACGCCCAGCTTCTCCTTGATCTTCTTCTCGATCTCGTTGGCGAGATCGGGGTTGTCCTTCAGGAAGTTGCGGGCGTTCTCCTTGCCCTGGCCGAGCTGGTCGCCCTCGTACGTGTACCAGGCGCCGGCCTTGCGGACGAAGCCGTGCTCCACGCCCATGTCGATCAGGCCGCCCTCACGGCTGATGCCCTGGCCGTAGAGGATGTCGAACTCGGCCTGCTTGAAGGGCGGCGCGACCTTGTTCTTGACGACCTTGACGCGGGTGCGGTTGCCGACCGCGTCCGTGCCGTCCTTGAGGGTCTCGATGCGGCGGATGTCGAGTCGTACCGAGGCATAGAACTTCAGCGCCCGGCCACCGGTAGTGGTCTCCGGGGAGCCGAACATCACGCCGATCTTCTCGCGGAGCTGGTTGATGAAGATGGCGGTGGTCTTGGACTGGTTGAGCGCGCTGGTGATCTTCCGCAGGGCCTGGCTCATCAGCCGGGCCTGCAGACCGACGTGGCTGTCGCCCATCTCGCCCTCGATCTCCGCGCGCGGGACGAGGGCTGCGACGGAGTCGATGACGATGAGGTCCAGGGCACCGGAGCGGACCAGCATGTCCACGATCTCCAGGGCCTGCTCGCCGTTGTCCGGCTGGGACAGGATGAGGTTGTCGATGTCGACGCCGAGCTTCTTCGCGTACTCGGGGTCGAGGGCGTGCTCGGCGTCCACGAAGGCGACCTGGCCGCCGGCCTTCTGGGCGTTCGCCACCGCGTGCAGCGTCAGGGTCGTCTTACCGGAGGACTCCGGTCCGTACACCTCCACCACTCGGCCACGCGGCAGGCCGCCGACGCCGAGGGCCACGTCGAGTGCGGTCGAACCGGTCGGGATGACCTCGATGGGCTCCTTGGACCGGTCGCCCATGCGCATGACCGCGCCCTTGCCGAATTGTCGTTCAATCTGTGCGAGCGCGGCGTCGAGCGCCTTCTCGCGGTCGGTTCCTGCCATGGGTTCCACCCGGTTTGCTTGAGTCGATCGCTTCACGTGAAAGACGCTAACGCCTGCCACTGACAATGGGCCCCGACGCCCGCCCGGCCTGTGGATAACTCGGGCACTTCTCCACGAAAACCCTGCCGAACTCCCGTCGACAGCCACGCCGGAGGCTCCATAAGAATGGATGTTCGAATTTAGTGTCAAGCGACACCACGGGCCGTCCGGAGGACTTCCACAGAACCTCGGACCGCTTCGACGGGCCTTCCTGTGCGGCCGCGACGCCCGGAGGCCACACCCTACGGAGCGCTGCGTTCCGGCTGGGCGCCGCCCTTGGCCCCGGCGTCGGGCTCGGACCCGGCGTCGGGCTCGGACCCGGCCTGGGCCTCGGGGTCGTCCGTCGGGCGGTTCGTCGGGGGCAGCCGGTTCGCCTTCTCCTCCAGGAATCTGCGCAGTCGCCTGAGGAGGTTGCGGGAGCCGGATCTGCGGTGCCCGTGCACCCGGGGGTCGTCCGTGACGTCGTACCGCTTCACGTACGCCCCGAGGAAGGCCTGCAGGGTGGCGATGGCGGGAATGGCGATGAGCGCGCCGACCGCCCCGAGGAGGGCGGTGCCCGCGATGACCGACCCGAAGGCGACGGCCGGGTGGATGTCCACGGTCTTGGCGGTCAGCTTGGGCTGCAGCACATAGTTCTCGAACTGCTGGTATATGACCACGAAGACGAGGACCCACAGCGCGTACCACGGGTTGATCGTGAAGGCGATCAGCATCGGCAGCGCGCCCGCGAGATAGGTGCCGATGGTCGGGATGAACTGCGAGACCAGGCCGACCCAGACCGCGAGCGCGGGCGCGTAGGGCACGTCGAGGTACTCCAGCAGGACGTAGTGCGCCGCGCCGGAGATCAGCGCCATCAAGCCGCGTGAGTAGAGATAGCCGCCGGTCTTGTCCACGGCTATCTCCCACGCGCGCAGCACCTCGGCCTGCTTCGCGGGCGGCAGCACGGAGCACAGCGCACGCCGCAGCCGTGGTCCGTCGGCGGCGAAGTAGAACGAGAACAGCGCGATCGTCAGCAGTTGGAAGAGACCGCCCAGGACCTGCGCCGAGACGTCGAGGACGCCCGTCGCGCTGTTCTGCACGTACTTCTGGAGCCAGTCGGAGCGCAGCAGCCCCTCCTGGATGTCGACCCGCTTGAGCTCGGTGTGGAAGGTGGTGTTGATCCAGCTGATGACGGAGTCGAGGTACGCCGGGAAGTCCTCGACCATCTTGATGATCTGGCCGGCCAGCATCGAGCCGAGCAGGGTGACGAACCCCGCGGCCCCGATCAGGGTGATCAGGAAGACCAGGAAGGTGGCGAAGCCCCTGCGCAGCCCCTTCGAGGCCATCCAGCTCACGGCGGGCTCGATCGCGAGCGCCAGGAAGAACGCGATGAGGATGTTGACCAGCAGTCCGATCAGCTGGTGGAACGCCCAACTGCCCAGTTGGAAGACGGCTACGAGGGAGAGCGCGAGCACCATCGCGCGCGGCAGCCAGCGCGGCATACGGCCGCTGGGCACGGCACCGGGACCCGGGTCGGCCGGCGTGCCGACGGGAGGTGTCGTACCTGGCGGAGGTGCCTGCTGCTGGGACCTCGCGGTCTCGTCTGTGGGAGCCACGCACCAAGTTTCGCCCACGCCACCGACAATCAGTCGCCGCCCCCTGATCCTCCGGTGCAACGACCGACGTCCGCGTGGTGAAGTCCCGGGCTTTTCAGCGGTTTTCGGCGGGAACGCCCATGGTCGCGCACACCACGCGCCACACCTCCTTGGCCTCCCAGCCCGCGTCCAGCGCCTCGTGGACCGTGCGTCCGCCGAGGTCGGACATCACATGATCGCGCGCGAAGGTGTCGGCGTACCCCGCACCGAAGTGCTCCGCCATCCGCTGCCAGAAGACCGTCAACCGCATGACTCCAGTATCCCGCCCCAGGGGGTGGGCCTGCCCGGGACGGCTTTCCGATACCGCTTTCCGCTCTACGGTCGGAACCATGGCCGAAACCGGAGCATCCCCACTCCCCTCGTCGTCCCCGGCGCACACCCCGCTGGCTCGCGCCGAGCAGTTCATCTGGCTGACCGCGCGCGTGCTGGAGCAGCGCCGCTTCGCCTACCACTTCCTGGAGGGGAGCGCCGACGCGGTGGAGACCGCGCTGGCCGCCTACCGCAACGCCGACGAGGGCTACGGGCACGCGCTCGAACCCGATCTGCGCGGCCCCGTGAGCCAGCCGCTGCACACCGGGCACGCGCTGCGCGTCCTGGACTCGATCGGGCGCTGCGGCGGACAGCGGGTGGAGCGCGTGTGCCGCTATCTGACGTCGGTGTCGACGCCGGACGGCGCGCTCCCCGCGGTGCACCCCAGCCAGCGCGGCTATCCGGCGGCCCCGTTCGTGCCGATCGTCGACGACCCGCCCAGTGATCTGCTGGCCACCGGGCCCGTGGTCGGCCTGCTGCACCGCAACCAGGTGTGGCACGCGTGGTTGTTCCGGGCCACCGACTTCTGCTGGCAGGCGGTCGAGTCCCTGGAGAAGTCGCACCCCTACGAGGTGCACGCCGCGGTGGCGTTCCTGGAATCGGTGCCGGACCGCCCGCGCGCGCGGGCCGCCGCCGACCGGCTCGGCCGCCTGGTCCGCGAGCACCGGCTCGCCGCGCTGGATCCGGAGCGGCCCGGCGACTTCCCGGTGTCGGCCGGTTACGCACCTGGCGAGCACCACTACCCGCACGACTTCGCGCCCACCCCGGAGTCCCTCGCGCGCGCGTGGTTCACCGACGAGGAGATGTCCCGTTCCCTCGACTTCCTGGCGAGCGAGCAGACGGACGACGGCGGCTGGCCGATCCGCTGGCGCCAGTGGGCACCGAGCACGGCCATGGAGAGCCGCCCGATCGTGACGATCGAGGCACTGCGTACGCTGCGCGCGTACGGACGTCCGATCGGCTGAGGCCCGCTGCCGCAGGGCCGCCCGGTGCGTCATGCGGTCGTACGACAGTCGTGGCGGGCGTCAGCCCGTGATCGCCCGCACCCCCGCCGTCACGAGCACGGCTGCGCCCACGACGATCAGGAAGGGCGCGCGCCAGAGGAGCGCCAGGGCGGTCGCGGCGAGCCCCGCGGCCCTCGCGTCCACCACCAGGTCGTGGCCGACGGCGAAGGTCTGCTGGGCCGTGAGTGCGGCGAGAAGGGCCACGGGCACCAGGGCGGCGAGGCGGCGCGCGGAGGGGCGTTCCAGGACGCCCTCGGGCACCATCAGGCCGATCAGCTTGACCGCGTAGCAGCCGACGGCGGTGGCGACGACCGCGGTCCAGACGTTCACCGGGCGTCCCCCTGCCTGTCACCGCGCAGGCCGTCCTCGCCCTGCGGGTCGGGCCCGCCGTCGTCCTGCCCGTCCTCCGGCCGACCGCCTCCCTTCCGGCGGGCCACCCGCGCACCGGCGGCCCCGCGTCGACGCCCCTCCGCCCAGAGCACGACCGGGGCTGCCGTCGCGGCGACCAGGACCGGGACTCCGGCCGGCAGGACTGGCAGCAGCCCAAGCCCCAGGACGACGGCGATGCCCGCGACGGCGCGCTCCCCGGCGGTCTTCAGCATCGGCGCGAGGAGGGCCAGGAATACGGCGGGTCCCGCCGCGTCTAGCCCCCAGGCGCCGGTGTCGCCGATGGCCTCGGCGCCGAGCGCGCCGAGCAGCGTGCTGAGGTTCCACAGCACGTACAGGGTGAGACCGGTGACGGTGAAGCCGATACGGCCGGCCCGGCGCGTGGGCTGGGCAAGGGCGACGGCCGTGGTCTCGTCGATGACCCACTGGGCCGCGAACGGCCGCACCGCGCGCGGGAGGGCGAGCATCTGGGACAGGCGCAGCCCGTAGAACGCGTTGCGCACGCCCAGGAAGAAGGCCCCGGCGGCAGCCGTGAAGGGGCTGCCCCCGGCCGCGAGCGCGCCCACCAGGGCGAACTGGGAGGCCCCGGTGAACACCAGGAGGCTCAGCGAGCAGGTCTGGATCAGGCTGAGCCCGCTGCCGGCCGAGGTCACCCCGAAGGCGAACCCGGACAGGCCGACGGCCACCCCGACTCCGAGCGAGTCCCGGACGACCGCTCCGTCGGACTTCGTACCGCCACCGTCGTCTTGTGTCTCGGCGAGACGTGTCTGTTCATTCACCACGCACCGGACGGTACGAGCCGTCGGCGCTATCGGTCTTGTACGTTCTTGCGCCCCCGAGCGCCGCCCGTGCCTCCTTGCGCGTCCTCCGCCCCCTCACGCCCGCCTCCGGGACCGCCCACGCGTTCGCGCTGGTAGGCCCCCGGAGGCACGCCGACGATCCGGCTGAAGTGGCGGTTGAGGTGCGGCTGGTCCGTGAAGCCGACGGCGACGGCGGCATCGACCGGAGCCGTGCCCGCGTCGAGCAGGCTCCGCGCCCGCCGGACGCGGGCGTCGGTCAGCCAGGCGTGCGGCGGCATGCCGTAGGCCGCCCGAAAGGCGCGCAGCAACGCGAAGGGACTGGTGCCGAGGTCGGCGGCGAGCCGTTCCAGGGTCGGCGGGTCGACCATCCGCTCCGACAGCACGGCACGCGCGCGTGCCGCGACGGAGGCGCCTGCCGTGCGGACGGGGCGTCGGGGCAGCGGCCCGCCGTTCAGGCGCAGCAACCGCGTCACGGCGACCCGCAGCAGGGTGTCCGCGGCCAGCGCGTTGCCCTCGTCGACGGCCCGCAGCACCTGGTGGACGAGACCGGCGGCGTACGGGTCGTCGAGCACCGGACTGACGAAACCGGGGGTGCCGCGGATCGTGGTGGTATCGGCGGCGATCGCGGCCACCACGTCCGCCGACGGGTAGACCACGCCGTACCGCCAGCCCTCGGGCACACCCGCGCGACCGGTGTGCGGGGTGTCCGGGTTGACGAGGGCCAGGCTGCCCGGACCCGCGTACCGGTCGGCGCCGCCGTGGTGGAACACGTCGACGCCGTCGGCGATGGCCGCGATCACGAAGCTCTCGTGGGTGTGCCGCACGAATTTCTTCTCGACGTAGGTCGCCCGCAGCAGGTCGACCCCGGGCAGTTCCGCGTACCGCCAGTGCCTCGCCTGTTCCACCCGACCTGCCATACCCCCATTCTGCGACCGGGCCGAACGACGAACCCCACGGGCCCCGGCCCTCGGCCCCTCCCCCGACCGCAGTCCTCCGCCCCGGTCCCCGCGTCCCCGCCCCCTCACCCCGCCCCGCCCCGCCCCGCCCCGCCCCGCCCCGCCCCGAACCATTTGCCCAGGTCCGAGCCGTTGTCAGTGGTCGGGTGCAGGATGGGGGCATGGTCAGCTCCGCAGATCGAGCCCTCGACGGCTTCTCACCCGCGACCCGCGGCTGGTTCACGGGGGCCTTCTCCGCGCCCACCGCGGCCCAGGCGGGGGCGTGGCGGGCGATCGGCGAGGGCTCGGACGTGCTGGTGGTCGCCCCGACCGGCTCCGGCAAGACGCTGGCCGCGTTCCTGGCCGCGCTGGACCAGCTGACGTCCAGCCCGCCCCCGGCCGACCCCCGGAAGCGCTGCCGGGTGCTGTACGTGTCACCGCTGAAGGCCCTCGCGGTGGACGTCGAGCGGAACCTGCGCAGTCCGCTGACCGGCATCCGTCAGGAGTCGGTGCGCCTGGGGCTGCCCGAGCCCGAGGTGAAGGTCGGCATCCGCTCCGGGGACACACCGGCCGCCGAGCGGCGGGCCCTGGCGACCCGTCCGCCGGACATCCTGATCACCACCCCCGAGTCGCTGTTCCTGATGCTGACGTCGGCCACGCGCGACGCCCTCACGGGCGTGGAGACCGTGATCCTGGACGAGGTGCACGCCGTCGCGGGCACCAAACGCGGCGCCCACCTGGCCCTGTCCCTGGAGCGGCTCGACGAGCTGTTGCCCCGGCCGGCCCGTCGCATCGGGCTGTCGGCCACCGTGCGTCCCGTCGACGAGGTCGCGCGCTATCTCTCGCCGCGCCGCAGGGTGGAGATCGTCCAGCCGCCGTCCGGCAAGGAGTTCGACCTGTCGGTGGTCGTTCCGGTGGAGGACCTGGGCGAGCTGGGCGGCTCGCCGGTCGCGGATGCCAACGAGGGCGCGGAACGGCCGTCGATCTGGCCGCACGTGGAGGAGCGGATCGCCGACCTCGTCCAGGCCCACCGCTCCACGATCGTCTTCGCCAACTCCCGCCGCCTCGCGGAGCGGCTGTGCAACCGGCTCAACGAGATCGCGTACGAGCGTGCCACCGGCGAACCGCTGGACGAGCACCACGCCCCGGCGGAGCTGATGGGCGGCTCGGGCGCGGCTCAGGGAGCGTCCCCGGTCCTCGCCCGCGCCCACCACGGCTCGGTCTCCAAGGAGCAGCGCGCCCTGGTCGAGGAGGATCTGAAAGCGGGTCGGCTGCCGGCCGTGGTCGCCACCTCCAGCCTCGAACTGGGCATCGACATGGGCGCGGTGGATCTCGTCGTGCAGGTGGAGTCGCCCCCGTCGGTCGCCTCGGGCCTGCAGCGCGTGGGCCGCGCGGGACACCAGGTGGGCGCGGTCTCCACGGGTGTGGTCTTCCCCAAGTACCGAGGCGATCTGGTCCAGTCGGCCGTGGTCACCGAGCGGATGCGCAGCGGCTCCATCGAGTCCATGAGGATCCCGGGCAACCCCCTGGACGTCCTGGCGCAGCAGGTCGTCGCCATGACCTCGATGGACACCTGGCAGTTCGACGACCTCCTCGCCACGGTCCGCCGCGCGGCCCCCTTCGCGTCGCTGCCCGAGTCCGCGTTCACCGCCGTCCTCGACATGCTCGCGGGCCGCTACCCGTCCGACGCCTTCGCCGAGTTGCGCCCGCGCGTGGTGTGGGACCGGGTCGCCGGCACGATCACGGGCCGCCCGGGAGCCCAGCGGCTCGCCGTCACCTCCGGGGGCACGATCCCGGACCGGGGCCTCTTCGGAGTCTTCCTCGCGGGCTCCGACCCCAAGAAGGGCGGCGGCCGGGTCGGTGAGCTGGACGAGGAGATGGTGTACGAGTCCCGGGTCGGGGACGTGTTCACCCTCGGCACCAGCTCCTGGCGCATCGAGGACATCACGCGGGACCGGGTGCTGGTCTCCCCAGCCCCGGGTGTCCCGGGCCGGCTGCCTTTCTGGAAGGGGGACCAGCTCGGCCGCCCGCTCGAACTGGGCCGCGCCGTCGGCGCGTTCCTGCGCGAGGTGGGCTCCCTGTCCGAGGAGGACGCCCGGCTGCGTCTGCTGACCGCGGGGTTGGACGCCTGGGCCGCGGACAACGTGCTCTCCTACCTGACCGAGCAGCGCGAGGCCTGCGGCCATGTGCCGGACGACCGCACCATCGTCGTCGAACGCTTCCGCGACGAGCTGGGCGACTGGCGGGTCGTCGTCCACTCGCCCTTCGGCGCCCAGGTCCACGCCCCCTGGGCCCTCGCCCTCGGCGCCAAGCTCTCCGAGCGGTACGGCATGGACGCCCAGGTGATGCACGCCGACGACGGCATCGTGCTGCGTCTGCCCGACGCCGACCTGATGGGCCTGGACCTGCTCGACATGGAGCCCATGAAGGCGGGCACACCCTTGAACACGGCGGCCGACGCCGAGCAGGCCCCGCTCGGCGCCGCGGACGTCGCCTTCGACAAGGGCGAGGTCGACCAGATCGTCACCGACCAGGTGGGCGGCTCGGCCCTGTTCGCCTCCCGCTTCCGCGAGTGCGCCGCCCGTGCGCTCCTGCTGCCCCGCCGCAATCCCGGCAAGCGCACGCCGTTGTGGCAGCAGCGCCAGCGCGCGGCCCAGCTGCTGCAGGTGGCCAGCGAGTTCGGTTCGTTCCCGATCGTCCTGGAGGCGGTCCGCGAATGCCTCCAGGACGTCTTCGACGTCCCCGGACTGACCGAGCTGATGGGCGACATCGAGTCCCGCAAGGTCCGCCTCGTCGAGGTCACCACCCCGGAGCCCTCCCCCTTCGCCCGCTCCCTCCTCTTCGGCTACGTCGCCCAGTTCCTGTACGAGGGCGACTCCCCGCTCGCCGAGCGCCGCGCGGCCGCCCTGTCCCTGGACTCCCGGCTGCTCGCCGAGCTGTTGGGCCAGGCGGAGCTGCGGGAGCTGCTCGACGCCGAGGTGCTGACCGAGCTGGAGCGGGAGCTCCAGTGGCTCACCGAGGACCGCCGCGTCAAGGACGCCGAAGGCGTCGCGGACCTGCTCCGCCTCCTCGGCCCCCTCACGGACGCCGAGTTGGCCGAGCGGGGCGCCGAACCGCAGTGGGCACCGGAGCTCGCCGGGTCCCGCCGCGCCATCCGGGCCCGCGTCGCCGGCACCGACCACTGGGCGGCGATCGAGGACGCGGGCCGCCTGCGGGACGCGCTCGGCACCGCCCTGCCGGTCGGCGTGCCGGAGGCCTTCACCGAGCCGGTCAAGGACCCCCTCGGCGACCTGCTGGCCAGGTTCGCGCGCACCCACGGCCCGTTCACCTCGGCCATGGCCGCCGCCCGCTTCGGCCTCGGCGTGGCCGTCACGGACGGCGCCCTGCACCGCCTGGCGGCGAACGGCCGTGTCGTGCAGGGCGAGTTCCACCCGGCGGGCATCGGCCAGGAATGGTGCGACGCGGCCGTGCTGCGCCGGCTGCGGCGCCGCTCGCTGGCGGCCCTGCGCCATGAGCTGGAGCCGGTTCCGCCCGCCGCGCTCGCCCAGTTCCTGCCCCAGTGGCAGCACGTGGGCGGCGGCCACGGACTGCGCGGCGTCGACGGCCTGGTCCGCGCGATCGAACAGCTCCAGGGCGCCTCCGTGCCCGCCTCCGCCCTCGAGAAGCTGGTCCTGCCGTCCCGGGTGGCCAACTACAGCCCGGCGATGCTCGACGAACTCACCGCGTCCGGAGAGATCGTCTGGGCCGGGGCCGGAGCCCTCCCCGGCAAGGACGGCTGGGTCTCGCTGTACGTGGCGGACGCGGCCCCGCTCCTCCTCCCACCGCCGCACCCCCTGGAGCTGACCGCTCTCCACGAGTCGGTCCTGAGCGCGCTCTCCGGCGGCTACGGCCTCTTCTTCCGCCAGATCGCCGACCAGGTCCGCGCGACCACCCACCCCGACAGCACCGATCCCCAACTGGCCGACGCCGTCTGGGACCTGGCCTGGTCCGGCCGACTGACCAACGACACCCTCACCCCCATGCGCTCCCTCCTCGGCTCGGGCCGCACGGCGGGTTCCACCGCCCACCGCGCCAAGCGCATGGTCCCCCGCGGTCGATACGGCTCGCTGACCGCCGCCGCGCGCCCCCAGTCCCGTACGGGCCCGCCCACGGTCGCCGGCCGGTGGTCCCTCCTCCCCGCCCACGAACCCGACCCCACCGTCCGCGCCCACGCATTGGCCCGCACCCTCCTCGACCGCCACGGCGTGGTGACCCGGGGAGCCGTGGGCGCCGAGGGCGTCGAGGGCGGCTTCTCCGCGGTCTACCGGGTCCTCTCCGTCTTCGAGGAGAGCGGCCAGGCCCGCCGTGGCTACGTCGTCGAGGGCCTGGGCGCCGCCCAGTTCGCGATGGACGGCGCCGTGGACCGCCTCCGCGCGGTGTCCAACGCCCGCGAACGCAACGAGCCCGTTCCGAGCCAGACCCCGTACCCCTTCGCCGACGACGCCCACCCCGCGACACAGCCCCGGGACCAGGCCCAGGACCCGTGGGACACCTTCTCCGACGCCTCCGGCACCCCCTTCCCCGCCGTTGGCGCCGACCTTCCCGACCTCGACCCCGGTCTCGACTCCCCGTACGCCCCGGACGGCATCCCCGACGGCCACCACACGTCCGCCCAAGCCGGCCCGTACGCCCGCACCGGCCGCCCCCCGCACCGCACCCGCCCCACGCCTTCCCCGCGAGCCGTCGTCCTGGCCGCCGCCGACCCCGCGAACGCCTACGGGGCCGCCCTCCCGTGGCCCGACCCGCCCACCGAGGCCGGACACAAACCGGGCCGCAAGGCGGGTTCCCTGGTCGTCCTGGTCGACGGCGAGCTGACCCTCTACATGGAGCGCGGCGGCAAGACCCTCCTGGCCTGGCCCGCCGATCCCGACGCCAGACCGCTCGACGACCCCCGGCTGCGCCCGGCCGCCGAGGCCCTCTCCGCGGCGGCCCGCGCGGGCTCCCTGGGCACGGTCACGGTGGAACGCGTGAACGGCACCTCCGCCCTCACCTCCCCCCACGGCCCCCTCCTGGAAGGAGCAGGCTTCATCGCGACCCCCCGCGGCCTGCGCATCCGCGCGTGAACCGCACGACCCCGCCCTCAGGGAGGCGGGACCGTCTCGCCACACGCGGCGGCATGCCCCACCGGACACCCGATCCCATCCGCCACCACGCACGCGATCCCACCGACATGCCACCCTTGACCCATGCCCGAAGGTGACACCGTCTGGCAGACGGCGAGACGACTCCACACCGCCCTCGTCGGCAAGGTCCTGTCCCGCTCCGACCTGAGGGTCCCGAGGTTCGCCACGGCCGACCTCACCGGCCGCACCATCCTGGACGTCACCCCCCGGGGCAAGCACCTCCTCACCCGTATCGAAGGGGACCTGACCCTCCACTCCCACCTGCGGATGGACGGCTCCTGGAAGGTGTACGCCAACGACGAGCGCTGGCGCGGCGGCCCGGCGCACCAGATCCGCGCCATCCTGGGCACCGTCGACCGCACGGCCGTCGGCTACCGCCTCCCCGTGCTGGAGCTGATGCGCACCGCCGACGAGCAGCGCGTCGTGGGCCACCTCGGCCCCGACCTGCTCGGCCCTGACTGGGACCCCGACCGCGCCCTCACCAACCTCCTGAGCGATCCCGCGCGCCCCCTCGGCGAGGCGCTACTGGACCAGCGCAATCTCGCCGGCATCGGCAACGTCTACAAGAGCGAGCTCTGCTTCCTGCTCCGGGTCACCCCCTGGCTCCCGGTCGGCGCCCTCCCGGAGGAGCTCGCCGCCCGGTTGCCCGGCGTCGCCAAGAAGCTCCTCGAAGCCAACCGCGAACGCCCGATCCGCAGCACCACCGGCCACCGCCGCCACGACCTGTTCGTCTACGGCCGTGCCCCCCGCCCATGCCTGCGCTGCCAGACCCCCGTCCGCGCGACCGACCAGGGCGACGGCTCCCGGGAACGTCCCACGTACTGGTGCCCCACCTGCCAGTCGGGGCCGGCCCCGGCCCCCGGTACTGCCAGAACGCCCCGCCCGAGCCCCCGTGGCCGCACGTCGAACCCGAGGTCGTACCCGTAGGCCCGTAACGCCCGAGGCGCCACCACTAATTGACGGACCGTCAGAAACACTCGTACCGTCGCCTCATGCCCATCCCGGCGTACGACCTCACCGGCCGCACCGCGTTCGTCACCGGCGCCGGCAGCGGTATCGGCCGTGCCTCGGCGGTACTGCTCGCCGAGGCGGGCGCATCGGTGCACTGCGCGGACCGTGACGCGCAGGGCCTGCACGAGACGGCGACCCTGATCAAGGCCAGGAGCGGCACCGCCCATGTCCACCACCTCGACGTCACCGACCGCGCCCAGCTCGCGCGGGCGGTGGCCGCCTGCGAGCGTCTCCATGTGATGGCGGCGATCGCCGGGATCATGCACAGCAGCCCGGTACTGGAGACCCGCGACGAGGACCTGGAGCGGGTGTGGAGCGTCAACTTCAAGGGAGTGCTGCACGCCTGCCAGGAAGCGGCCCGCCGAATGATCACCGACGGGACTCGGGGCAGCATCGTCACCATGGCCTCCGGCGCCGTCGACACCGGCGGTCCGGGACTCCTCTGCTACGGCGTGACCAAGGCGGCGGTGGTCCAGCTGACGAGGACCCTGGCGACCGAGGTCGGCCCGCACGGCATCCGCGTCAACGCCGTGGCCCCGGGCTGGATCCGCACACCCATGACCGACCGCCACGACAGCGAAGCACAGGCGCGGACCGAGTCCCGCATGGCCCGGCTGTCACCGCTGAGCCGGGTCGGCGAACCCGACGACATCGCCCACGCCGTGCTGCACCTCGCCTCCGACGCCTCGGCGTTCACGACGGGTCAGATCCTCCGCCCGAACGGCGGGGTGGCCATGCCCTGGTGACCACGGCCCCCACCGCGCCCCCCAGAACAGGACCACCCCCCGCGCCCCCTGACGCGCCCCCCGACCGTTCGCGAGCCCGCCCCTTCGGCACGCAGTGGACAGGCAGGAGACTCAGCCCCCACCCCCCGGCCGCGACCGCCCCCTCCACCGCGCCGGCGTCCGGCACCAGCGCGAGTCGCAGCACACCCCACCACCACAGCGCACCGAGCCCCAGAGCCGCCCCCCAGCGAGCTATTCGCATGGCCGCCACCTCCAAGGCCTTCGGGCCCCCAGAACGACGCTAGACGGCCCTCGTCACGGCCGGAGAGGGCGCACCACCGGCACAGGGACGCACGGCCCCCTCATACGGACCGCGCCCCCGGTGCGCCCGGTGCGCCCCGCAGCCACTCACCGCCGTCCTCACGCCCTCACCGGCCACCCGCGCCGCGTTACCCGTTCTCCGCCTGGAACATCCAGTGGTGCTTCTCGAGATCCGCCGTGATCTGGATGAAGATGTCCTGGCTCACCGGATCCGGCTCCGCGGTGCTCTCCACCCGCGTCCGCATCCGAGTGATCACCGCGCCGAGCGCGTCCACCAGGATCCCCACCGCGTCCGCGTCCTTGACCCAGCCGTCCGGCACCCTGCCGATACCGCTGCTCCCGGCGACCGTCCCGGCCCGCCCGTCCGGCGGGACACCGAGGGTGGAGGCACGTTCGGCGACCGTGTCGGAGTGCAGCCGTGCGGTGTCCACGACCTCGTCGAGCTGGAGATGGACGGAGCGGAAACGCGGCCCGACGACGTTCCAGTGGATCTGTTTGGCCACCAGAGATAGTTCGACAAGATCGACCAGGGCACCTTGCAGCGCCTCGGAGACGGTCTTGAGATCGGCCTCGGACAGCGGGCTCTTCACCACGTTCATCAGCACGCTCCGGATTCTTGAGACGACCGTACGACCACCATGACGGCACACCCCCACCCCGGCAAACGGGAGCCCCAGGCAACACAAAAGCCCCGGCCGACACCCCCCAGGTCTCCCTGGAGGCCCCCGACCGGGGCTCCCGCTTCGCTTCTACCGCTTCACCGGCGCGTGCCGGTGTCATGCACCCAGGTCGCGGCAGGTCACGCCGCGACGACGTCCACCGCTTCGGCGGGCGCCTTGATCGTGACCCGCTCCGGCGGCACACCGGCCACCGAGACGGAGTTGAGCATGGGTCGGCGCACTGGTGCTGGCACCGGCTCGGTGACCGCTGCGGACTGGGCCAGCTCGGCAAGGGCGAGCTCGTCGCTCACTTCCCGCATGAGCTCGGACATCCGTACGTCCAGCGCGTCGCAAATGGCGGAGAGCAGCTCGGAGGAAGCCTCCTTCTGCCCCCGCTCCACCTCGGAGAGATAGCCGAGTGAGACTCGGGCGGACGAGGAGACTTCGCGCAGAGTACGGCCCTGGCGCTGGCGCTGCCGACGCAGCACGTCACCCAGCAGGCGACGGAGCAGAATCATCGGTGGCTCCCTCCTCGGACCGCGTAGCCGCATCCTTCACGCCCCACCGTACCGCCTTGCGCTGCGGCCGTGCGGGGAGCGCTGTTGTGTTCACTCAGGGCTGCAAACATCAAGTCCCCCCGTTCTGTTCCGTATCCTGTGCCCGCTCATTCCCGGTCTGTTCGCCCGCAAGCTCCTGAAGGAGCAGTGCGAGTACGCTCCGTACACTCTCCATACGGATTTCCGTCCGGCCGCCGTTCAACCGCAACGACGACACTTTCCCGCCACCTGATACGCCGGATTCGGCTGTGGACGGTCCGGCGACGGCCACATAGACCGTGCCGACGGGCCGGCCGTCCTGGGGTTCCGGGCCCGCCACACCGGTGGTCGAAATCCCCCAGTCGGCACCGAGCGCCGTGCGGACGCCCCGCGCCATCTCCACCGCGACCTGCGGATCCACCGCTCCCCGCTGATCCAGGAGGGTGGTGTCGACATCCAGCAACCGGTGCTTCAGCTCGGTGGAGTACGCGGTGACCGAGCCCCGGAAGGCCTTCGAGGAACCGGGGACCGCGGTGAGGGCGGCCGCGACCAGACCACCGGTCAGCGACTCCGCGACGGCGAGCGTCTCTCCCCTCACTGTCAGTAGTCGCAGCACTTCGGCGGCCGTGGAAGTCAACGTTCCGCTCCCTCCGCCGCGGCCTCGCGCTCGGCTGTTCCGCGTCGGCGCAGCACAATGGCCTGTCTCACATAGTCGAGCCCGGTGACCACGGTCAGGACGACCGCCGCGGCCATCACCCACCACCTCATGGTCGCCAGGGGCCCCTCCAGCACCAGCACGTACATCCCGACGGCGATGCCCTGGGTCAGGGTCTTCAGCTTGCCGCCCCGGCTCGCGGGAATGACGCCGTACCGGATGACGACGAACCGCAGGAGGGTGATGCCCAGCTCCCGGCCGAGGATGACGCCGGTCACCCACCACGGCAGATCACCGAGATAGGACAGACAGATCAGGGCGGCGCCCATGATCGCCTTGTCGGCGATGGGGTCGGCGATCTTCCCGAAGTCGGTGACGAGGTCGTACGTCCGGGCCAGATGGCCGTCGAAGACGTCGGTGATCATGGCGACGGCGAAGGCGGCCCACGCCCAGGCCCGCCAGACCGGGTCGTATCCGCCGTCCATGAGCATCAGGACGACGAAGCCCGGCACGAGAACCAGGCGGACCATGGTCAGGATGTTCGCGATGTTCCAGAGGCTGGCCTGGTTGACGGCGGCAGCTCCCAGCTTCCCGCCACGGACGGGTCGCGCCTCCCCGGCAGCGCTGGGGGCGGCGGCGCTCGGGGCGCCGGGAACGCCTGAGGCGCTCGCTGCGCTCTTGGCGCCGGAGGTGCCGCCCGCCGCGGATGCCGGGACTCCCGTCATCTGGCCGCCTCCTCAGTACACGCGGGAGAGGCGAGCGAGCCCGGAAGCACCTCGGCCACCAGGTCGACGCCTTCCGTGCCGACCACCTTCGCCTCGACCATAAGGCCGACGCTCAGGTCCTCGCCGTTCGTGAACAGCACCTGGCCGTCCGTCTCGGGCGCCTGGTGCGCGCCGCGGCCGTAGGCGCCCTCGTCTCCGTCGACCGACTCGACCAAGACACGCACGGTCTGTCCGACACGCTCCTCGGCACGCTGCGAGACCAGTTCCTCGCCCAGTCGCGAGACCCGCGCGAGACGCTCGGCGACGACGTCCTCGGCCAGCTTGTTGTCGTACGTCGCCGCTTCGGTGCCCTCCTCGTCGGAGTACCCGAAGACACCGATGGCGTCCAGTCTCGCGCCGTTCAGGAACCGCTCCAGCTCCGCGAGGTCCGCCTCGGTCTCACCGGGGAAGCCCACGATGAAGTTGGACCGGACGCCGGCCTCGGGGGCCTTGCCACGGATGGTGTCCAGCAGCTCCAGGAACCGGTCGGTGTCGCCGAAGCGGCGCATCGAGCGCAGCACCGCGGGGGCGGAGTGCTGGAAGGAGAGGTCGAAGTAGGGCGCGACCTTGGGCGTGGAGGTGAGCACGTCGATGAGGCCGGGCCGCATCTCGGCGGGCTGAAGGTAGCTGACGCGCACCCGCTCGATGCCGTCGACCTCGGCGAGCTCGGGCAGCAGGGACTCCAGCAGCCGGATGTCGCCGAGGTCCTTGCCGTACGAAGTGTTGTTCTCGGAGACCAGCATGACCTCCTTGACGCCCTGCTCGGCGAGCCAGCGCGTCTCGTTCAGCACGTCCGAGGGGCGGCGCGAGATGAAGGAGCCGCGGAAGGAGGGGATGGCGCAGAAGGAGCAGCGGCGGTCGCAGCCGGAGGCGAGCTTCACGGAGGCGACGGGCGAGCCGTCCAGACGGCGGCGCAGCGGGGACCGGGGCCCCGAAGCCGGAGCGAGGCCTTCCGGAAGATCGACGGGGGCGTGCCCGGGAAGCGCGACCTCGGCCGCGGACTCCTGCCGCTGGGCCGGGCTGATCGGCAGCAGCTTGCGCCGGTCGCGCGGGGTGTGCGAGGCGTGGATGCCGCCGTTCAGAATGGTCTGGAGACGGTCGGAGATGTCGGCGTAGTCGTCGAAGCCGAGCACGCCGTCGGCCTCGGGCAGCGCCTCGGCCAGTTCCTTGCCGTACCGCTCCGCCATGCAGCCGACCGCCACGACGGCCTGGGTTCTGCCGTGTCCCTTGAGGTCGTTGGCCTCCAGGAGGGCGTCGACGGAGTCCTTCTTGGCGGCCTCGACGAAGCCACAGGTGTTGACGACCGCGACGTCCGCTTCCTCGGCGTCCTCGACGAGCTCCCAGCCGTCCGCCTCCAAGCGGCCTGCGAGCTCCTCCGAGTCCACCTCGTTACGGGCGCAGCCAAGAGTGACGAGTGCGACGGTACGGCGTTCAGGCATGGGCTCAAGACTACTTCGTCCCAGTGACAGCCCACGTCGACGGGGTTGGCCGATCTTGGCCAACCCCGTACCCGCGTTTCCCTGTGCGCCGTCCGTACGTCCGCTCCGGACGCCCAGCGGGCTCAGCCGACCTCCGGGTCGCCCTTCGTGTACGTCAGACGTTCGACCTGGCCGGGCTGGAAGTCGTCCTTGATCTTCTTGCCGTTGACGTAGAGCTGGACGGCCCCGGCGTCACCGAGGACGAGGTCGATCCGGGAGCTGTCCTGGAAGGTCTTGGACTGCCCCTGCTTGAGCAGGCCGTCCCACAGGAACCGCCCGTTGTGGTCCTTGGCGGAGATCCAGCTGCGCCCGTCGGAGGCGCTGACCTGCACGGTCACCTTGTCGCGGGGCGCGGCCGCGATGGCGCTGTCGGTCGGGTCGGGCTTCGGGTCGGCGTCGGGCTTGTCGGCCTTGGGCGTCGGCGAGGGGGACTTTCCGGTGGTCGGGGTGGAGCCCTCGGCGACCTGGGTGGTGGAGCCGTCGTCGTCTCCGCCGTTGAACGCGGTGAAGCCGACGAAGCCGATCACCGCGACGATCGCGGCGACCATGGCGGCGGTCCAGTTGGGGCCGCGCCGTTCGGGACGGATCCGCTCCGCCTCGAACAGCGGGGCCGCCGGGGTCGGCGCGGGCCGCCCGCCGTGCGCCTCCGCGAACTGTTCGAGGAGTGGCGCGGGGTCGATGCGCACCGCGCGCGCGAGGGTGCGGATGTGACCGCGCGCGTAGACGTCGCCACCGCAGGGGGCGAAGTCGTCCTGCTCGATCGCGTGCACGATGGCGATGCGGACCCGGGTGGCGTTGCTGACGTCGTCGACGGTCAGCCCGGCCGCGATGCGTGCCTGCTGGAGGGCACGGCCGATCGAGGGGCGTTCCGCCGAGCGTTCGTCACGGTCGTCTTCGAACGGACGCTCGTCTTCGGGGAAGTTGCCGTCAGGGGAGTTGCCGATGGACACGGGGGCGCCTTTCGAGCGTGTAGCCACCTGTGCTGGGGGTTCAGTCTAGGGGGGGTACGAAAGGGTGGGGCAACCGGGCGGTGGGACTTTGTACGCCATCAGAATGGCCGGACATCCTGCTGGTGGTGAGGGTGCGGGCACGGGGCTGTCCCCTCGTCCAACTTGACGTGCGACGGAGGGAAACGGTTGCTCACCATTTCCTTACGGGTGAGTCACGTTCGAATACCCGGATGCTGTAGTCCCATCCGTGTTCTGCCCGCCGGACAACCGGTTTTCTCCTGCCGTGCGCGCCTGTCGCGCCCCTCCGCGATACCGCTGCGGCCCTTACGCCTCAGTCTCCCCCCGGATCACGGCGAGCACGCCGTCCAGCTCATCGGGTTTCACAAGAACGTCACGTGCCTTGGAGCCTTCGCTCGGTCCGACGACGCCCCGGGATTCCATCAGGTCCATCAGCCGCCCGGCCTTGGCGAAGCCGACGCGCAGCTTGCGCTGGAGCATGGAGGTCGAGCCGAACTGCGTGGAGACGACCAGCTCGGCCGCCTGGCACAGCAGGTCGAGGTCGTCGCCGATCTCCTCGTCGATCTCCTTCTTCTGCTTGGTGCCCACGGTGACGTCGTCCCGGAAGACGGGCGCCATCTGGTCCTTGCAGTGCTGGACGACGGCCGCGACCTCGTCCTCGGTCACGAACGCGCCCTGCATACGGGTCGGTTTGTTCGCCCCCATCGGCAGGAACAGCCCGTCGCCCTTGCCGATCAGCTTCTCGGCCCCCGGCTGGTCGAGGATGACGCGGGAGTCGGCGAGCGAGGATGTGGCGAAGGCGAGCCGGGAGGGCACGTTCGCCTTGATGAGACCGGTGACGACGTCCACGGACGGCCGCTGGGTGGCGAGCACCAGATGGATGCCGGCCGCGCGCGCCAGCTGGGTGATACGGACGATCGCGTCCTCGACGTCCCTCGGCGCCACCATCATCAGGTCGGCCAGCTCGTCCACGATGACCAGCAGATACGGGTACGGCTGGAGCTCTCGCTCACTGCCCTCGGGCAGCTTCACCTTGCCGTTCCTGATGGCCTCGTTGAAGTCGTCGATGTGCCGGTAGCCGAACGCGGCCAGGTCGTCGTAGCGCAGGTCCATCTCGCGCACGACCCACTGGAGCGCCTCGGCGGCCCGCTTGGGGTTGGTGATGATCGGCGTGATGAGGTGCGGGATGCCCTCGTAGGCCGTCAGCTCGACGCGCTTGGGGTCGACGAGGACCATGCGGACGTCCTCGGGCGTCGCACGGACCATGATCGACGTGATCAGGCAGTTGATGCACGACGATTTACCGGAGCCGGTCGCACCCGCGACGAGCACATGCGGCATCTTCGCCAGATTGGCCATCACATAGCCGCCCTCGACGTCCTTGCCGAGCGCGACCAGCATCGGGTGGTCGTCCTCGGCCGCGTCCGCGAGGCGCAGGACGTCGCCGAGGTTGACCATCTCGCGGTCGGTGTTGGGGATCTCGATGCCGACGGCCGACTTGCCGGGAATCGGGCTGATGATCCGTACGTCCGGGCTGGCGACGGCGTAGGCGATGTTCTTGGTGAGCGCGGTGATCCGCTCGACCTTGACCGCCGGCCCCAGCTCGACCTCGTAGCGCGTGACCGTCGGCCCGCGGGTGAAGCCGGTGACCGAGGCATCGACCTTGAACTCGGAGAACACGTTCGACAGGGAGGCCACTATGGCGTCGTTCGCGGCGCTGCGCGCCTTGCCAGGGCCGCCCCGCTCCAGGAGGTCGAGCGAGGGCAGCGCGTAGGTGATGTCGCCGGAGAGCTGGAGCTGCTCGGCTCGCGCCGGCAGCTCGCGGGGCTCGTCCGGTGCCTTCTTGGTCAGGTCCGGCACCAGGGCGTCCTGCCGGGCACCCTTGGGCGGCTTGGCGGCCGGGGGCTCCTGCTGGGGCGGCTTGCTGCGCGCGGCCGGAACGGGCGTGGTCTCCTCCCGGTCCCCCACGGTGACGCCCTGGGTGAGGTCGGCGACCACCGGCGAGGGCGGCATGCCGTGCAGCACCGCCCCGTCGAGCGCGGCGGCGGCCGCCGCGGCCACGTCCACGGCGTCCATCGGCCGGTCCGGATCGGGCTGCCGCACGGCGGAGCGCCTCGGGCGGCGCCGGGTGAGGGCCTCCTGCTCGGCGCCGTCGGGGTCGTACGGCCCGGGGGCGGAGCCGCGCCGACGGGAGCGCGCGGGCAGGCTGTCGCGCCACTGTTCCTCGTAGCGCGCGTCGTCCTCGCCGTACTCGTCGTCGTCCTCGTCGTCGGCGATGATGCCCAGCTTCTGGCCGAGCAGCCGAAGTCGCTGCGGGATCGCGTTGACCGGCGTGGCGGTGACGACGAGCAGGCCGAAGACCGTGAGCAGCACGAGCATCGCCACGGCGAGGGCCTCGCCCATGGTGTACGTCAGCGGGGTGGCCGTGCCCCAGCCGATGAGGCCTCCGGCGTCCCTTATCGCCTGCATGCCGACGCTGCGGGCGGGCGAGCCGCAGGCGATGTGGACCTGGCCGAGGATGCCGATGACGAGCGCGGACAGGCCGATGACGATCCGGCCGTTGGCCTCGGGCTTCTCGGGGTGCCGGATGAACCGCACGGCGATGACCGCGAGCAGTATCGGCACCAGCAGGTCGAGTCGGCCGAAGGCGCCGGTGACCAGCATCTCTACGAGATCACCGACCGGGCCGCGCAGGTTCGACCAGGTGCCGGCGGCGACGATCAGGGCGAGCGCGAGCAGCAGCAGCGCGACGCCGTCCTTGCGGTGCGCCGGGTCGAGATTCCGCGCGCCCTGCCCTATGCCGCGGAAGACGGCGCCGACGGCGTGCGCGGCACCGAGCCAGATGGCGCGTACCAGTCGGTACACGCCTCCGGTCGGATTGGGCGCCGGCTTCGGAGGGGCCGCCTTCTTCGCCGTCGCCTTCTTGGCGGGTGCCTTCTTGGCGGCGGCTTTCTTCGCGGGGGCCTTCTTCGCCGGAGCCTTCGTCGGAGCGGCCGCCTTCTTCGCGGGCGGCTTCTTCGCTGCGGACTGACGTGAGGCCATGGGTGTGAGGTTACCGGTGGAGGCCACAGCCGACACGTGTGCCTACTGCTTCACCCGTTCGTGTCGCGCGTGCGTCGGCCCGAAGCTGACGCGGCCTGACCGGCCGTCAACCGCGAGGGCGCACCAGTATCGGCGTCACCGGCCTACCGGCCCCGGGCCCGGCAGATGGCGCCCGGCCACAACGAGGCGCGGGCCCGGGCCACTTGCGTGACCGGGCCCGCGCCCTGATGTGCGCTCAGTTCTGTGACGGCATGGGCGAGGGTCCGCCCGTGCCCGGCTCCAACGCGTCCAGCGCCCTGCGCAGACCGGTGAGTTTGCGTTCGAGATGGGCCGCGGTGGCCACCGCCGCGGCGTCCGCGGAGTCGTCGTCGAGCTGTTTGGAGAGCGCCTCCGCCTGCTCCTCGACGGCCGCGAGCCGCGCGGAGAGCTCGGCGAGAATGCCTCCGGAGGGCTCCTTGGAACCGCCCGCCGCACCCTTGCCACCGCCCTCCAACTGGAGCCGCAGCAGCGCCGCCTGCTCCCTGAGCTGGCAGTTCTTCATGTACAGCTCGACGAAGACGGAGACCTTGGCGCGCAGCACCCAGGGGTCGAACGGCTTCGAGATGTAGTCGACCGCACCCGCCGCGTACCCACGGAACGTGTGGTGCGGTCCGTGGTTGATGGCGGTGAGGAAAATGATCGGGATGTCCCGGGTCCGTTCACGCCGCTTGATGTGCGCGGCCGTCTCGAAACCGTCCATGCCCGGCATCTGGACGTCCAGCAGAATGACCGCGAAGTCGTCCGTCAGCAGCGCCTTGAGCGCTTCCTCCCCGGACGATGCCCGCACCAGTGTCTGATCGAGCGCGGAGAGGATGGCCTCCAGCGCCAACAGATTCTCCGGCCGGTCATCGACCAGGAGGATCTTGGCCTTCTGCACCATGGCCCGCCCTCCTCGCCCCGGCTTGGGGCCTCCCCTGTCCGCAGGACTCGACGTGACACCGCTCGGCGTCACCCCAGGGGACGACTCCCTCGCGCCACCCGTCCTTGTGCCGGTCATCGTAGCCGCACCCCGCCCGTCGCCACACCCTGTCACCGTGATGTCACTGTGCTCGTAGCAGAAACGCAAGCGGAGACCAGAAGGTTCCCCGAATCCCGCGTTTCTACACGGCCTCGGGCACACTCCGTCAGCAACTCCGTGCGCCCCCCGACGGGTTGTGACCACGGGCCGTACCGCCTGTCACTCACTCCGCATCCACTGCTCCATCACCGCCAGCAGATGATCCGGATCGACCGGCTTCGTCACATAGTCGGAGGCACCCGAGTCGATCGCCTTCTCCCGGTCGCCCTTCATCGCCTTCGCCGTCAGCGCGATGATCGGCAACCCGGCGAACTGCGGCATCCGGCGGATCGCCGTGGTCGTCGCGTACCCGTCCATCTCGGGCATCATGATGTCCATCAGCACGACCGTCACGTCGTCGTGCTGCTCCAGGACCTCGATGCCCTCGCGGCCGTTCTCGGCGTACAGCACGGACAGGCCGTGCTGCTCCAGGACGCTGGTGAGCGCGAAGACATTACGGATGTCGTCGTCGACGATGAGCACCTTCTCGCCGTAGAACCGGGCCGCCGTCCGGCGCGCCCGCGACGCCGCCTCCTGAGCCGCCTGCTGCGCCCAGTGCTCCTGAGCCTGCCCGTTGCCCTGCGCGTGCGCGGAGGACGGGGAGCCGGCCGACACGGACCTGCGGCGCCGCCTGAAGAGCGCGGCGGCCCCGTTCTGGGTCTCGCGGTACGACTTCACCTCGGCCGGCGTCTCGGCGCGCTGGGCCAGCTCCTCCTCGGAGGCCAGCAGCTCGCCCGCCTCCAGCGCCGCAGGCGCGTTGTGCGCGTAGCCCTGCGGGGGCAGTTCGCTGGGGTGCAGCGGCAGGTACAGGGTGAAGGTGGAACCGCGTCCGGGCTCGCTCTGCGCGTGGATTTCGCCGCCCAGCAGCCGGGCGATCTCCCGCGAGATGGACAACCCCAGACCCGTACCGCCGTACTTACGGCTTGTGGTGCCGTCCGCCTGCTTGAACGCCTCGAAGATGACCCGCATCTTGCTGGCCGCGATACCGATGCCCGTGTCCGTCACCGAGAAGGCGATCATGTCGGCGTCCGCGTCCCGCAGCGAACCCGCCTCCAGCAGCTGCTCCCGGATGGCCACCGGCACGTCCGCGCCCGCCGGCCGGATGACCAGCTCCACGGCCCCGGAGTCGGTGAACTTCACCGCGTTCGACAGCAGGTTCCGCAGCACCTGCAGCAGGCGCTGTTCGTCCGTGTGCAGGGTGGCGGGCAGCTCCGGCGAGACCCGTACGGAGAAGTCGAGCCCCTTCTCCGCGGTCAGTGGCCGGAAGGTGGCCTCCACGTAGTCGACGAGCTGGACGAGGGCGATCCGGGTCGGGGAGACGTCCATCTTGCCCGCCTCGACCTTCGACAGGTCCAGGATGTCGTTGATGAGCTGCAGCAGGTCGGAACCCGCCCCGTGGATCGTCTCGGCGAACTCGACCTGCTTGGGAGTCAGGTTCGACTCGGCGTTGTCGGCGAGCAGCTTGGCGAGGATCAGCAGCGAGTTCAGCGGCGTGCGCAGCTCGTGCGACATGTTCGCGAGGAACTCGCTCTTGTAGCGCATGGA